>DATFUO010000310.1:0-10882 GCA_035260785.1 Burkholderiales bacterium | reverse complement strand
CCGTAGAGCGGAGGGAGATCAAAAAATGAGGGGAATGGCGGGATTCTCGCCGGGCGACATGCACGCCCCCAATTCCGGCCGCTGGTGGCAACTGATCATCGGCATTGTCTGCATGTCGATGATCGCCAATCTTCAGTACGGCTGGACTCTGTTCGTCAACCCGATCAACGACAAGTTCCAGTGGGGCCGCGCATCGATCCAGGTCGCATTCACCATTTTCGTACTCACCGAAACCTGGCTGGTGCCGGTCGAGGGCTACCTCGTGGACCGGTACGGGCCGGGGCGGGTCACCGTGATCGCCGGGCTTCTGGTCGGCCTGTCGTGGGTGTTGAACTCCGTTGCGGACTCGCTTTCCCTGCTCTATCTGGCTGCCGCCCTGGGAGGCATCGGCGCAGGTGCCGTATACGGCACCTGCATTGGTCAGGCGTTGAAATGGTTTCCCGATCGGCGCGGACTCGCGGCGGGTCTCACGGCCATGGGATTCGGCGCCGGATCCGCGCTCACCGTGATTCCGCTCTCCTCGATGATCAAGTCGGACGGCTACGAGGCAACGTTCCTGAACTTCGGCATCGCACAGGGTTTGGTCGTATTCACGCTGGGCTGGTTGCTGAGGAAGCCCGATCCGGATCATGTCGTCGCACATGGAGTCGTCGCCGCGCCGGGGCGAAGCGACTACACGCCGCTGCAGATGGCCGCGACGCCGGTGTTCTGGATCCTTTATGCGATGTTTGTGCTGATGGCAGCGGGCGGCCTGATGGCAACGGCCCAACTGGCGCCTATCGCCGGGGATTTCCAGATTGCCGATGTGCCGGTGAGCATTCTCGGCCTGACCCTCCCGGCACTCACTTTTGCATTGTCGATCGACCGCGCGCTCAACGGCGTCACTCGCCCCTTCTTCGGCTGGGTGTCGGATCGTCTTGGCCGCGAGCAAACGATGTTCATCGCGTTTTTTCTGGAAGGCGTCGGCATCCTCCTATTGAGCCACTTCGGACGCGAACCGGTCGCGTTTGTGTTGCTTTCCGGGCTGGTGTTTTTCGCGTGGGGGGAGATCTACAGCCTGTTTCCGGCCACCTGCGGCGATACCTTCGGCTCGAAATTTGCGACCGCCAATGCCGGCCTGCTCTATACGGCGAAGGGCACGGCCTCGCTGCTGGTGCCCCTCACCAGCCTGGTGAGCGCGTCCGTGGGTGGGTGGCAGGCGATTTTCGTGGCAGCAAGCGCGATGAATTTCGTTGCCGCCTTCAGCGCATTATTGTTGCTCAAGCCGCTGCGCGCGGCCATGAGAAAATCCTGATTGAAATGCCAACCGTATTCACGGGCGGGGAGCGCGGATGCAATGGTTGAGATTCTCGCGGCAAGGTAAAAGCGCGTTCGGCTTCATGGAAGCAGGCAGCGTGCGCGCCTGCCGCGGCGACATGTTTTCCGCCTGGGAGCGGACCGACGAACTCATCGCGTTGGACGAAATTCGCTGGGAGACGCCCTGCACGCCGACGAAAATGATTGCGCTGTGGAACAATTTCCACCAGGCAGCGGCAAAGTTCGCGCTCGCCATCCCCGAGGAGCCGTTGTTCTTCGTCAAGAGCGCCAATTCCTTCTGCCCGCACAAGGCTACGATTCGGGCACCGAAATCGTATTCCGGCAAGGTACTTTATGAAGGCGAACTCGGCATCGTCATCGGCAAACCGGGAAAAGACATTGCGCCGGATCAGGCGGCGAGCCATATCTTTGGTTACACCTGCGTCAACGACATGACGGCCTTGGAGTTGTTGAAGTCCGACCCCAGTTTCGCCCAGTGGACGCGCGCCAAGAGCTTCGATGGCTTCGGCCCGTTCGGCCCGGTGATTGCCACCGGGGTAGATCCGGCGGGTTTGGCCGTGCGCACGCTGGTCAACGGCAAGGAGCGGCAAAACTACCCGGTGCGGGACATGATCTTCCCGCCCGAGACGCTGGTGAGCCTGATTTCCCGGGACCTGACCCTTTTTTCCGGGGACATAATCTCCTGCGGAACGTCGGTCGGAGCGGGATCGCTTTCATACGGCGCGACCGTGGAGGTGGTCATCGACGGCGTCGGAACCCTTTCGAACCAGTACGCATGAAACATCGTCCGGGGCACTTGCCATGAAAATTGCCATAGTCGGCGCCGGAGCCATCGGCGGATACCTGGGTGCGAAGCTCGCCGCAGCCGGCGAGGAAGTCACGTTCATCGCCCGCGGAGCGAATCTCGACGCCATCCGCAGCCAGGGAGTGAGGTTGATCCTCGAAGATCGGACCGAAGTACTCGCGAGCGGCGCCCGGGCCTGCGGGAATATGAGCGAGGCTGGTCCGCAAGACGTCGTACTGCTCACCGTGAAAGCACACCAGGTCGCCGCGATCGCGCCGGATCTGGGGAAGCTTTTTCACGAGCAGACCAGTATCGTCACGATGCAGAACGGGATTCCCTGGTGGTACTTCCAGAAGCACGGAGGAGAATTCGAGGGCAAACCGGTATTGGCTGCGGATCCCGACGGCACGATCGCCCGTCATGTCGACCCGGCGAGAATTATCGGTTGCGTCGTCTATCCGGCGGCGAACCTGATCGCGCCGGGCGTGGTGCAGGTGGTGGAAGGAAACCGATTCACCCTGGGGGAGCTCGACGGCTCGACCACGCCGCGACTGCAGGCGATCGCGGCAAGCCTGATCAAGGCGGGCTTCAAGGCACCCATTACCAACGAAATCCGCAGCGAGATCTGGCTCAAGCTATGGGGCAACCTGAGCTTCAATCCGGTCAGCGCGCTGACCCATGCGACGCTGGTGGATATCTGCCAGTTTGCGCTTACGCGCGATCTCGCCACGCAGATGATGGCAGAGGCCGAGGCGATCGCGAAGAAACTGGGGATCACCTTCAGGGTAAGCATCGAAAGACGCATCGCGGGCGCGGAAAAAGTCGGCGCGCACAAGACTTCGATGCTGCAGGACGTCGAACAAGGCCGGCCGATCGAGATTGAAGCGCTGGTAGGCTCGGTGGTCGAACTCGGCCTGTTGACCCGGACGCCGGTGCCGCACATCAGCGCAGTATTCGCATGTGCGAGCCTGCTGGCGAAGACTCTGAATGCGCGGCATGGCAGGTTGGCCATCGCGAATTAGGCCTCGGCCGAAATATCCAACATCCAGATTCAACAAGAGGATCCACAGCATGAGCACTTCAGCTTCAACCGTGATGGCATTGCTGGAACAGGGGGCGCCTGATGCGACTGCCTTGAGCGCACCTGGCGGCGTGCCGCTCTCGTATCAATCCTTGCGCAAGCTCGCGTCCGATACGCTCGCCGCACTCAATGCCCAGGGCATCGGCAGAAACGACCGCATTGCGATTGTGCTCGACAATGGCCCGGAAATGGCGGCGGCGTTCCTGAGTGTTGCGGCCGGCGCCACCGCGGCGCCCTTGAACCCTGCGTATCGGGCCGACGAGTTCGAATTCTATCTATCCGACCTGAAGGCCAGGCTTCTCGTGGTCGGGCACGAAATGTCGTCGCCCGCCGTCGAGGTCGCGAACCGGCTCGGTATTCCACTCGTCCGGCTCGTCCCCGCGTCAGGAAAAGGCGCCGGCAGTTTCGCACTGGAATTCCCGAAGGGGTTCGCGAGTCGACGCGCCGAAAAACCTGGTGCGGCTGCACCGGAAGACACCGCGCTGGTGCTGCACACTTCCGGCACCACATCGCGGCCGAAGATCGTGCCGCTTTCCCAGCGCAACGTCTGCGCCTCGGCTCGCAATGTGAGCCGGACGGTCGCATTCACTGAGGCCGATCGCGGGCTCGGCATCATGCCCTTGTTCCACATTCACGGCCTGATCGCGGGTATTCTGGCGCCGCTGTCGGCCGGTGGCGAGATTTGCTGCACCTCAGGGTTCAACGCCCTGAAGTTCTTCTCCTGGATGAACGAGGTTCGCCCGAACTGGTACACGGCCGTACCAACCATGCACCAGGCGATACTCTCCCGCGCGGCAAAGAACCTCGAAGTCATCAGGTCCTGCCCGCTGCGCTTCATCCGTTCGTCCTCGTCCTCGCTTCCTCCGCAGGTCATCAGGGGGCTTGAAGAAACCTTCGGCGTCCCGGTGATCGAAGCCTACGGCATGACGGAAGCCGCACATCAGATGGCCAGCAACCCGCTGCCGCCTGGCAAGCGCAAGCCGGGCACGGTCGGGCAAGCAGCGGGGCCCGAGGTGTGCGTGATCGACACCGAGGGCAATCCGCTGCCATCCGGTGTCGTGGGAGAAATTGCGATTCAAGGCGAGAACGTCATGCCGGGCTACGAGAATAACCCGAAGGCCAACGCCGAAGCCTATGCCAACTCCTGGTTTCGCACCGGCGATCAGGGCATCATGGATGAGGAAGGCTACGTCACGATCACTGGACGGTTGAAGGAAATCATCAATCGCGGCGGGGAGAAGATTTCCCCGCGCGAGGTCGACGAAGTTCTGATGGACCACCCGTGCGTCCAGCAATGCGTCACTTTCTCGGTCCCCCACGACAAGCTCGGTGAGGATGTTGCGGCGGCCGTAGTGCTGCGCGAAGGCACTGAAGCCAGCGAGAAGGACTTGCGGGAGTTCGCCGCAATTCGCCTTGCGGACTTCAAGGTGCCGCGCAAGATCCTCATCATCGCCGAGATCCCCAAGGGCGCGACAGGAAAGCTGCAACGCATCGGCCTTGCGCAGAAGCTGGGACTTGCCTGAGCGGGGTTTGCTGCATTTACACGTGATGCCCGTCTGGTCGGGTGCCGCACGAGTAATGCGGGCTTTCCCCGATTCGGCGAAGACTTCGCAGAGAGCTGATGCTGCGGTAAGGCTGCATCGGCATTCACACACGTTTCCTCCTATGAGGCGAAAGGAGAATCGCTTCGCTGCTTTGGCCGGGATAATCCCAGGCGACCTCCGGGAACGAACAATGATGGAGGCAAGGCGTAGGTTGAAAACCCCCATCCTCAACCGAACCTTGGTTCAAATGACCCCCTCCTCGAATTATCTGTGCGCTCCTAATCGGCTTTCCACGCAATTTCAGACCGTTAGTCTTGTGGCACAACGTATGCCTCGCAATCACCATAAGTTGCGGCCGCGCGGCGCAGAAACGCCGGATTGATATTGGCCGATCCTCGCCCCGCGTCGAAGCCGCACGTCCCCAGGGAGGACAACTAATCTGGAGATCAGCATGAGAAATTCATTGGCAATCCTTATCGGCACGTTGTGTGCGGCCGGTACCCTGCAAGCAGCCGCCGCGCAACATGCAACCACGGCAAAGAACGAAAGCTCGCTCCCGCCACTGCCCCAGTACGAGGTCGTAAAAACTGGGGCGTGGGGGTTCGAGGCACCGAATTTGTTTCGACTCGATCCGCAGCAGGTGCAAAGCCAGGGCGCGGCGACCAGGCCGGGGCCACGGAACAGACACTTGACCCCGCCCCACGGAGGATTGGTTACCGTTGCCGATCGATCCCGCATCCCCGGGCGCGAATAGTGCCACCGGCCCGTGGGGCTGCGCGCACGCGAGTCCCACGGGCACGGATGGGTCTTGAGGAAAACGTCAAATTCCCGGCCGTCGCGGCGGCGCGATTCTGTCTGCAGGAAGTGACTTACTCTTCGGATTTGAAGCCGTACTTGCCGATCCTATAGCGCAAAGTTTCTCTCGACGTGCCAAGCAGCCGTGCTGCGGCCGTGACATTGTTGTCCGATCGCTCGAGCGCCGCGCCGATGATTTTCTTTTCCATGTCGTCCAGGCTCAGGCTTCCGTCCAGCGCGAAATGCAACCCGCGATCAGCGCCGGTTGCGATCGAATTCGACTGTGCGGTTCCGGGCGGCGCCTCCAGTTGCAGCCAATGTGCGGCGATCGTCTGCGTATCGGAGAGCAGCACGCAGCGCTCGAGCACATTGCGCAGCTCCCGTACGTTTCCCGGCCAATCGTGCGTTCGCAAGGCCGCCCACACCGGGTCCGGGATGACGCGAACGGACTTGCCCGCCTTGGCGTTGTATTCCGCCACAAACAGCGGCACGAGGTCGTCGAGGTCTTCCCCGCGCTGACGCAGCGCAGGCAACTCGAGCGTAAAAACTGTGATCCGATGGTACAGATCGCTCCGAAAGTCGCCGGCATGGGCGCGTTCCGCGAGGTTGCGGTTGCTCGCTGCAATCACTTGAACGTCGATCTCGATCGAGCCCGAGCCGCCGAGGCGGCGCAGGCGCCGGTCTTCGATGACGGTGAGCAACTTCGCCTGCAGATCCAGGCCGAGTTCTCCGATCTCGTCGAGGAAGATGGTGCCGCCCTGAGCCTGCTCCATCAGGCCCCTGCGTCGCCCCTTGGCGCCGGTGAAGGCCCCCGGCTCGTAGCCGAACAGCTCGGACTCGAGCAGATCGTGTGGCAGGGCTGCACAATTGACTTCGACAAGAGGGCCCTCGCGGCGCGCTCCGCTGTAATGAAGGATCCTCGCGGCGAGGCCTTTGCCGGTTCCGGTTTCTCCGGTCAGCAGCAGCGTGCTTAAAGGAACGCTCGCCAGCCTGGCCAGCAACTCGCGGACAGAGCGCGCCGCGGCACTCCTGCCTACGAAAGCTTCCGGCGTATAGCGGCGGTTCTCCGCCGCCGCGCGCTCGCGCAGTCGTCTCTGCGCGCGCGCGCCGCGGGCCGCACCCGCGACCACCAGGTCGAGGCGCTCGAGCTCGCAGGGTTTTTCCAGGAAATCGAACGCGCCCAGCCGCAGCGCCCGGACCGAATCGGCAACGCCTCCGTAGCCGGTGAGAAACAGCCACTCTGCGCCCGTGGCGTGGGAGCGTGTGGCTTCGAGCAGGTCCAGCGCGTTTCCATCCGGAAGGCTCATATCGGATATCACCACCAGCGGCTGCACCTCGTCATGCAGCAGCAGCCGCTTCGCCTGCGCGAGGGTGGTCGCCGTCATGACCTCGAAGCCGGCGCGCCTGAAGTGCCGCACCAGCTCCGCGCTCAGCAGCGGCTCATCCTCGATCAGTAACAGCGTGTCGTACATCTTCCCGGACCGCGGGCAGACTCAGCGTTACACGGGCTCCACGCGGCACCCGGTTCGCGATGGCAAGCTCGCCGCCGTGGTCGCGCGCGAAGCGCCTGACGATGGCAAGTCCGAGCCCGGTGCCCGCGTCACGCGAAGTCACGAAGGGGCGGATGCCGCCCGACAGCACGGTGTCGGGAAAACCCGGTCCATCGTCCAGGACCTCGATGCAGAGCATGTCGCTGCGGTGGTCGATCCGGATCGTCACCTTGCCCGCGGCACCGCCGAGCGCGGCGACCGAATTGAGCACGAGATTGAGTACCGCTTGCCTGACTGCGTCTTCGGGCAAGCGGCAGCGCAATTCGCCGGGGATCTCCGTCACGAGTTCGACGTGAGGCGGAAGCTGATATCGAATCAGCGTCGCCAGATCCTGAACCAGCCGACGCACACTGACGATCCGCGCCGCTTCCGGCACATGACGCGACTGCTGCAGCAACGCGTTGAGCAGGCGTGTAATCCGGTGCAGCTCGGCAACGACCAGATCCATGCGCTGCCCCAGTTCCGGATCGTGGAGTTCGCCGCGCAGGTTCGCAAGGGTGACCTGAATTCCGGCTATGGGATTGCGCAGTTCGTGGGCCAGCGTGGCGGACACCTCACCCGCGGCCGCGAGGCGCTCGGTCCGGGCCAGGCTCTGCTGCTGTTGCAGTAGCGCGTGGGTAGCGGCGCGGACTTCCTGCTCCAGCGACACGGTACGCTGCCGATTCGCCTGCTCCAGCTGCTCCAGACGGTTGACCATTTGGTTATATTTTTCGAACAGCGGCAGCAGAAGCGGATCGATGTTCGTCAACGATACGGGCGCGAAATCGCCGTTGGAGAGGCGCGAGAGAAAGTTCCTGAGATCCCCGATCGGCCTGAAGACCCGTTCGCGAAGGGCCCACAAAGCCAGCAGCACCAGGCAGGGAAATCCCAGCAACGCAGCGAAGGCAAGCTGCGATTCGAGCTTCGTATACCCATATACGGTATCGAGCTCCTCCAATTGAATGCGGTTCTCGCGCTCGAGCATCTCGTTTAGAAGACTCAGCGCCGGCGGCAATGCCGTTGCGGGCTGTGTCCGCGCCTGGGTGAGCAAGCCGTTGAGCCGGGCAAGTCGCTCCAGCATGTAGGAACGCACGGGCGCACCCCTGACCGGAATTTGCGCCAGATCGTCGCGCACCGTGCGCAGCTTTGCGGGATCCGGACTATGTCCGGTCGTGGCGACTTCGGCCTGCAGATCCTTCAGGGTCACGAGGCTTTCCTGGAACAGCGACGTGCGGTTTACGTGAGCGCGGACGGATTCGATGCGCTTGAAGTCGAGCCACGTGAACAGCGACAAAACCCCGAGCGCAAGCATGAGCACCAGCGCAAATACCACTGCGACCATCCGCATCGGGCGCAGGAGTACGGATTTCATCGGGATCGCTCCAGGGTCTTCGTTTCGCAGCATTCTACTAGGCCAGGTTCCCGAGGGTGACAGGATCGCGGTTGCGCTGTTCGCAGCGAATCAACAAGTGTCTTGAAAAGAGACTGCGAGTCGTCGTGTTGATTTCCCGAGTCCTGCGGATTCGCAGGAGCAGACTCTATGCCATGCCGCAAGCCGATTGGCTCCGGCGACGCGAAGCGCGCTTCACGCGGTGGCGCTGCGCTGCCGGTGTCGTCGCAGACACGAGAGGGTTTCTGCGTTAACGCTGGCTCGCTCAGAACACCCTGGTCTTGCGGCCGGAGCGGCAAACCGGAAAGAAATTACGGGTCAGTTCCCCCGCATCTTCAACCGCAGTGGTTCAAATAAACCGCGTGCCGTATTTTCTCCGATGCCCGTTGACCATGTTCTGTCATAAATTCCGGGGCTTAAGTAATAGGGCACGGGTCATGCTATTAATCACGCGGCCCGCTCAGACCAGGAAGCGATGAACGGGTGCCACGAGCATCCGGACGAATGCGAAGAATGCCGTCAACGCAGGTTTAAAACAGTTAAGCATCAGTCAGCGCGGGTCGCGCAGCAAAATGGCGCACGATCGGTATACCCAGACAAACCAAATCCGCCCTTGAACCAGCTCGTATGGCGCCATGCGCGAACTTGCCCGGCAGCACATATCGGAGGCTTCCTGGCGTGACTTACAATGGACAGCCCACGACCAAGACTGAACTTGGTTTCGATCTCGCAGGCTCATCCGGCCAGATTCCGGAATCGCGTGCAGTCGGACGACGTGCGTCGTCCTTCATTGATCGCGGCTGCATCGGTCGTGAGGCAGGAGCAGGCTGATGTCGGTCGTTGCCTCGGTACTCAGGCGGCCTTACACGGTGGTTTCCGTCCTGATCCTCGTCTGCCTGCTCGGTGCGGGCGCCGCATCGCGCATGCCCGTGGACATCTTTCCCGAGATCGACATCCCGGTGGTCAGCGTGGTCTGGACCTACAACGGGATGAGCGCGCAGGACATTCAGAACCGGATTCTCACGTTGCACGAGCGGCAGCTCGCGTCGCTGGTGGACGATATCTCGCGCATCGAAGCGACCAGCTATGTCGGTGTCGGCGTCGAAAAAATCTATCTGCACGAAGGCGCGGATGTGACGCGCGCCGTCTCCCAGTTGGCCAGCAGCGCATTGGTAGTGCTGAAGTACATGCCCCGGAACATTACGCCGCCGCTCGTTCTGCGCTATAGCGCCACCGACGTCCCGATCATCCAACTGAGCCTTTCCAGCCCGACCCTGCCGGATACCAAGCTCAACGATCTGGGCCAGAACATCATCCGGCCCAGTCTTGCGGTCGTGCACGGTGCCGAGGTTCCCTATCCGTACGGCGGCAAGCCGCGGGTCATCATGGCGGATCTCGATCAGCGCGCGTTGCAATCGCGCGGGTTGTCTGCTTCCGACGTGAGCCAGGCGCTGGAGCGCCAGAATGTGATCCTTCCCGCGGGTGACGTGAAAATCGGCAACAAGGACTACACGCTGTCGATGAACAACAGCCCGGACCTGCTCGAGACGATCAACGGATTCCCGATCAAAACGTTCGAGGGCAGGACCGTGTTCATGCGCGATGTGGCAAATGTCCATGACGGTTTCCAGGTGCAGACGAACTCCGTCGCCGTGGACGGAACGCCGGGCGCGCTGATGTCGATCCGCAAGACCGGGGGCGTGTCGACGCTGGCGGTCATCGACGGCGTCCGCGCGGCGCTGCCCGATATCGAGCGCGTGCTACCGCGCGGCGTGACCGTGAAGCCGATTTTCGACCAGTCGATTTTCGTCAAGGCCGCTCTCAACAGTGTATTGATGGGCGGATTGATGGCGGCCGGACTGACGGCGCTTATGATCCTCCTGTTTCTCGGCAACTGGCGCCTGACTATCATCATTCTCGCCGCGATTCCTCTGTCGATTGTGACCGCGGTTCTGGTGATGTACGTCGGCGGGCAGACGCTGAACACCATGACGCTGGGCGGCTTCGCGCTGGCCGTGGGCATCCTGGTGGACAACGGCACGGTCGTGATCGAGAACATCGAACGGCATCTGCGTCTGGGCGAGGCGCTGGAAACGGCGATCATCGACGGAGCCGGCGAGGTTGGCGTGCCGACGGTGTTGTCGACCTTGTGCATCTGCATCGTGTTCGTTCCGGTGTTCCTGCTGCAAGGCACCGCCAAGTATCTCTTCTCGCCGCTCTCGATCTCGGTGTGCGTGTCCCTCGTCGCCAGTCTGGTGCTGTCGTTCACGTTGGTGCCGGTATTGTTCAAATACTTGATGCGCCCTTCAACGGCCCGAATCGTGGCGCACCATGGCGTCGCGCCGGGCGGCAAGTGGAAAGCGCCGTTCACCGCCATCCACAACGGGTTCGAACGCGGATTCAACGCCTTTCGCGAAACCTACCGCAACGCCCTGGCGTGGG
>DATFUO010000309.1:0-5689 GCA_035260785.1 Burkholderiales bacterium | reverse complement strand
ATACAAGGCGGGATCGATCATGTGACCTAAATCGGGAGGATTGCAGTGTTGGAATTATACGGCCTTGTGTGAGGCGGCCCCGGCGGCAGCCTCAGCTCCGGTATGTTTGCCGGAGCCGCGCATCGAGAGTGGCAAGGCGTTGCGGCGTGCCGATGTCGTCCCATTCGCCGCGAAAATGCTCGCCGGTAATCCTGCCCGGGATCATTTGTCCGCGCAGCAGCGGCGCCAAAGGGTACTTGCTGCCAGGTGCGACCGTATCGAACAGCGTCGCGCGGTATGCGCCGATTCCACTGAACGTCAGCAGGTCCTTTGCGCCGGCACGCACCAGATTGCCTTCCAGGGAAAAATCACCTTCCGGATGATGCGGCGGATTATCGACCAGCACGAGATGCGCGAGCGTAGCGGCGTGCATCTTCCGGATTGCTCCGGCGAGATGGGTGTAGTCGTAGGCGCTGTAGACGTCGGCATTGACAACCGCGAACACGTCTTCACGCAACAGCGGCAGCGCATTACGGATGCCGCCCGCCGTCTCCAGTGCCTGAGGCTCCGGCGAATAATGAATCCTGAGATTCCAGCGGCTGCCGTCGCCGACCGCCGATTCGATCTGTGCGCCCAGATGAGCGTAATTGATCACGACAGAACTGAATCCGGCGGCTGCGAGTTTATCCAGATGCCGGAAGATGAGCGGCTTGCCGTCGACCTGCAACATTGACTTGGGTGTATGGTCGGTCAGCGGCCGCATGCGCTCGCCGCGGCCGGCGGCGAGAATCATCGCAACGCGAGACGAATTCACAGGCACGTGATTCAGAATGTGTAGCCGATCGCCGGCTTGCGGCCGGCGAATTGATCGAGCAGGCGCAGCAACGGGGACAGCGATGCGTAGCGCTCGGCCACCGCGCGAACATAACCCAGGAAACGCGGCGTGTCCTTGACATAGGCGGGTTTGCCGTCGCGGTGGCAGATACGGGCGAAAATCCCCAGCACCTTGAGGTGGCGCTGCAATCCCATCCACTCGACGTCGCGATAAAACTCACCGAAGTCGCTGTTGACCGGCAACCGCGCCAGTCTGGCCCGTTCCCAGTAACGAATGGTCCAGTCCAGGACGCGCTGCTCGTCCCAGCTGACAAAAGCGTCCTTGAAGAGCGAAGCAACGTCGTAGGCGATCGGTCCATAAACCGCATCCTGGAAGTCGAGCACGCCCGGATTCGGCTCGGTCAACATCAGGTTGCGCGGCATGTAATCGCGATGCACGTAGGTCCTGGGCTGCGCCAGATTGTTGGCCAGGACAAGGCGGAACACCGCTTCCAGGGATTGCCGCTGCGGTCCATCGAGCTCAATGCCGAGATGGCGCCGCAGATACCACTCGGGAAACAGGTCGAGTTCGCGTCGCAGCAAGGTTTCGTCGTAAGGGGGCAGGACGCCTTCGCGGCTGGCCAGCTGCCAACGGATCAACGCGTCGGTCGCATCGCGAAACAAGCCATCCGCATTGTCGTCGTTGAGTGCGGCGAGATACGTCGTCGAGCCCAGGTCCGACAACAGCAGGAACCCCTGTTTCAGATCCTGCGCGAGCAGAGTCGGAACATTGAGGCCGGCAGCGGCCATGAGTCCGGCCACCTTCACGAATGGTCGGCAGTCTTCCTGCTCGGGCGGCGCGTCCATGACGACGAGCGTGGCATCCGGTAGCGTGACACGGTAATAGCGCCGAAAGCTGGCGTCCGCGGAGGCGGGAGCGAGAGAGAAGGTCCGCCCGGGAAGCTGGCGAGCCAGCCAGTCCAGTACGAGCGCGTAACGATCCAAGCTGCTGCGTTGCCTTGAATGATGATTTGTGAGATTTTAGCACCTCGCGTCGATCAACAACCCGCATGCATCGTTCCCGTGTCACATCTGCTGTTCTTTCGTTGATCTTGTATGTCGCCTCCGGCGTACGTGCCGAAGAATCGGATCTGAAACTCCGGATGCAGCCGGAGTTGATTCCCTACTCGCTGGGTCGCGACGAACCGTCCGACCTTTTCCTCGATGCCGACAAGGTCGAGGGTCACCAGGATCAGGAGCTGGAGGCCACGGGAAGTGTGCGTCTTCGCAAGCGCGGCGCGGCGGTTTTTTCCGATCAGTTGCACTTGTCATTTCCGCAGGAGCAGTTCACCGCGACTGGTCACGTGCGATTTGAGAAGGACGGCGACGTCATTACGGGCGATCAGTTGTTCTACGACCTGACCAACGACAGCGGATATATCGACAAGCCCGCGTACAAGCTGCCGCGCTACGGGGCCCGTGGCGATGCGAACCGGCTGGTGGCAGAGAACCGCGATCTTTACAAGATCAACAAGACCACCTATACCACCTGCGATGTGGGCGACGACGACTGGTACTTGCGCGTCGACGAGCTGGAGCTGGACCGGCTTCGGGATATCGGGGTGGCCCACAATGCGACCGTGGTGTTCAAGGGCGTGCCGATCCTGTATTCGCCCTACCTGGATTTCTCGTTGAGCGGTCGGCGCAAGACGGGGCTGCTGCCTCCGACCTACGGCAGCACGGGTCAGAGTGGCCTCGAGTACACCCAACCGTTCTACTGGAACATCGCGCCGAATCGCGACGCAACGATTGCGCCGCGCGTACTGGCCAAGCGCGGCGTGCTGATGAACGGGGATTTCCGCTATCTGGAGCCCGATGTAAAAGGCGAGGTGCGTGGCGACTTCTTGCCCGACGACCGGCAAAAAAGTGAAAGGCGCTATGGCTACTCCTGGCAACACCAGCAAAATTTCGGAAACGGCTTTTCCGGTGGGCTGGATCTGCAAGGTGTCTCGGATGACGCCTATTTCACCGACTTAAGCGACAAAATCGCAGTAACTTCGCAGACCAACCTGAATCGGGAAGGCGACCTGTTTTATGACGGAGACTGGTGGAATCTGAATACCCGGGTCCAGCGCTTCCAGACATTGCAAGACCCGCTGGCCCCGATCGTCGCGCCGTATGCACGGGTGCCGCAGATCACGCTGAACATGAACCGGCAGACCGACTTGCACCTGGATTTCGGCTTGCAGGGCGAGTACGTCGAGTTTGCACACCCCACCCTGCTCAACGGCAGGCGCGAGATTCTGTATCCGTCGATCAGCGCGCCCTTCCAGAACTCCTTTTTCTACATAACGCCCAAGGTCGGTTATCACTCCACGAGTTATTCGTTCGAGGACCCGAGTCGTCCCGACGAGACCCGGAATTTGCCGATTTACAGCCTGGACAGCGCGCTGACTTTCGAGCGGGAGACCACATTGTGGGGGCGAGCTTTCCGGCAGACGCTGGAACCGCGCCTCTACTACGTCTATATTCCCTTTCGCCCGCAAGATCAGCTGCCGAATTTCGATACCGCACTGGCTGATTTCAACCTCGCGCAGATATTCACCGAGAATCAGTTTTCCGGGGGTGACAGGATCAATGACGCGAACCAGCTCACCGCCGCGGTTAGCAGCCGCCTGATCGATCCGGAATCCGGGGACGAGCAATTTCGAATCGTGCTGGGTCAGCGCTACTATTTCAAGCCGCAGGAGGTCTCGCTAACCCCGGAGTTGCGCAATTCGGCGCGTTCCGATGTGCTGGCCGCGGTTACGGGTCAGATCACCAAGCATTGGTTTACAGATATGGACGTGCAGTACAGTGTTGACGAGAACCGGGTGCAACGCAGTAATGCGGTGCTGCGTTATCAGCCTGAACCCGGCAAATTGGTGAACTTCGGCTACCGCTTCACCCGAGAGGCGCTGGAGCAAGTCGATTTGTCGACGCAGTGGCCGATCGGTGGTCGCTGGAACGGCTTGGCGCGCTATAACTACTCCCTGCAGGACAATCGTCTCGTGGAGGGCCTGCTCGGGCTCGAGTACAATGCCGGCTGCTGGGCTGCGCGGTTCGTCATGCATCGGTTCGCCATCGCGACGCAGGAGTACGTCAATGCAATGTTTCTCCAGCTGGAATTGACGGACGTTTCGAGGATCGGGTCGAGCCCGCTGGAGTTGTTGCGTCAGAACATCTCCGGCTATGAAAAAACGAACGAACACCGGCCAGCGGATATCAATCCGTTCCCATCGTATTAACACGGGAACTCGCGCCGGGTGTTGTTATCTATTGCCGCAATCGTGGGAAATTCCCGATAAGTGAATTTGGAAAAAACATGCGAATTCATTCCGCCGTGCTGATTTTGTGCATCGCCTTTCCGGCAGCGGCCGCGCAGGACGATCGAACGAAAAAAGACAATCTGACGCTGGATCGCGTCATTGCAGTGGTCAACAGCGAAGTTGTCACCCGGCTCGATCTCGACGAACAGGTGAAAGTCGCGCTGCAGCAGCTCAAACGCCAGGGTACGCCCCTGCCAGCGCGCGATGTCCTGGAACGACAGCTGCTGGAGCGGTTGGTCACGGCGAAGGTATTGGGGCAGAGCGCCCGGGAAACAGGTTTGCGTGTTGACGATACCCAGTTGCAACGCTCGATTGAGCGTATTGCGCAGGAAAACAAGATGTCGCCGGAGGCATTTCGCAAGATGCTGGAGACCGACGGCATCGACTTCAATCGTTTCCGGGAAGAATTGCGCAACGAAATCCTGATCGCCCGTCTGAAGGAGCGCGAGGTCGACAGCAAGATCCTGATTACCGATGCCGAGATCGACAATTATCTGAAAAACCAGCAAAGCCAGGCAGGCCAGGACGACGAATACAGTCTTTCCCACATTCTGGTTCTGGTGCCTGAACAGGCGAGCCCGGAGCAGATCCAGGCGAAGCGCGTGATTGCCGAAAAGGCACTTGATCAGATCCGGGGGGGGGCAGATTTCCGGCAGGTTTCCGCGGGCGTGTCGGATGCGCAGAATGCGCTCGACGGCGGTCCTCTGGGGTGGCGATCTGCGGCTCGCCTTCCGCAGATTTTCGTCGAATCAGTCAAGAACATGAAAGTCGGGGATGTGAGTTCGGTGCTGCGCAGCGCCAACGGATTCCATATCATCAAACTGACGGACAAACGTGGCAATGAAACCCCCGTGATCATCCCGCAGACGCATGCGCGGCATATCCTCATCCGGCTCAATGAAGTGGTGTCCGAGGCTGATGCCAAGCAGCGGCTGACCAATCTCCGGGAGCGCATCGAAAATGGCACCAGTTTCACCGAACTGGCGCGCCTGCAGTCCGAGGACGCGAGCGCCTCGCATGGAGGCGATCTGGGCTGGCTGTCTCCGGGAGACACGGTGCCGGAATTCGAGCGTGCGATGAATGGGCTCGAACCCGGACAAGTCAGCGAGCCCGTGCAGTCGCCCTTCGGCTGGCACCTGATTCAGGTTGTCGAACGGCGCAGCGAAGACATGTCGAAAGAACGCCAGCGGGTGCTCGCAAGACAGTCGATCCGTACGCGCAAGGCGGATGAGGCTTACCAGGAATGGGTACGCCAGCAGCGTGACCGCGCCTACGTCGAATTGCGCCTCGAGGAACACTGAGGCGGCAGCGCAGACGGAGTCAATGCGTTTCGCCCCAGGCAGCCGCAAGCGGATTGTCGAACTGCGATAAACCATTCGGCCCGGCTCAGTCGACGCTGAATTCAAGCCGCAATCGGACCGCGAGACCCGGCTGACATGCAGAAGCCACGCAAGCGTTTTGGCCAGAATTTCCTCGAAGATCCGGGTGTGGTGCAACAGATCATGGCGGCTTTACAACCCCAGCCGGGC
>DATFUO010000308.1:0-26708 GCA_035260785.1 Burkholderiales bacterium | reverse complement strand
AGGATCGCGACGAGGCGGTAGCGCTGTGAAGGCGTGGCTGGCGCCTTTTCATCATGGACTGAAAGCGCCGGCGCTCGTGTTGGACAGAACGCTCAAGGTTTTGCGGGCATGGTCCGATGATCGTCTTGTTTCCGAATCGGCCGCGGTCGGCTTCTTTGCGGCTTTTTCGATGGCGCCGATGCTGGTCGTCGTGATCGCGGTCGCGGGCTTCTTTTTCGGGGCGGACGCCGTTCAGGGACGGTTGTTCTCCGAAATCGAAAATCTGATGGGAAAAGACGGCGCGGTCGCGGTTCAGGCCGTGGTGGCCAGCGCATGGAAATCCGGCGGGCCGGAATGGGTGGGCCTCATTTCTTTGGTCGGCGTCATGATCGGCGCATCCGCGACATTTTCCGAATTGACCAGCGCGCTCAACTGGATCTGGCGGGCGCCCGCCAAGCAGGGCACGGTGGCGACACTGATCAAGGTCCGGCTGATGTCCTTCGGCCTGGTGCTGGGGACGGGATTTTTGCTGATAGTGCTGCTGATCATGGATGCCATATTGTCTTTCGTCGGCAGCGCGTTGCTGGCTGGCCGCGAGAACATCGCGGAGTCCGTCATGATCGCGGCGCAGCATGTCCTCACGTTCGCCGTCCTGTTTGGCGCTTTCAGCGTGATGCTGAAAATCCTGCCGGATGTGCACGTGCGCTGGAGAGACGCCACACTCGGCGCTTTGGTCGCAACCATTCTTTTCAGCATCGGCAAGCATTTCCTGGCCCTGTATCTTGCGCATGCCGGCACCGCGAGCGCATTCGGAGCTGCCGGCTCCCTCGCCGTGGTGTTGATGTGGCTTTTTTTCTCGGCGGCGATTTTTCTGCTCGGCGCCGAAGTGGCGGCGCATGCCTTGCCAAGGTCGCTGGATCCGGCGACAAGAACAATCAGTGGAAGTCGCGCGAAGAAGCGTTGAGGTTTCCGATCAGTACGGAGCGATCCACAAGATTCTCTGCAATGACATGGATTACGTCGCCTTCGCGTTCCAGCGTGCCTTCCACGTGCAATAACCGCGCTCCCAATAGCGGGCGCCGCTGCTTTTGTGACAATTTTTTCCAGACCACGACATTGATCTGCCCGGTCTCATCCTCGAGCGTGACGAAAATCACGCCTTTGGCCGTGCCGGGATGCTGGCGGCAAGTAACCAGGCCGACAACGTGCACGGGCGTCTTCGTCGGCATGTGCCTCAACTGCTCGGCAGTGCTGAAAGAATGCTTTTCAAACCTCGGGCGCAATAATGCAAGCGGATGACGCCGCAGCGTCAATCCGTTGCTGTCGTAGTCAGCCAGGATGTCCTGGGCCTCGGTAAGCGGCATGAGCGTGATTTCGGATTCGACGATGGCAGCGCGGGCGAGCAGGGCAGGCCGCTTCTCGATTCCGGCGACCAGCCAGGCCGCATTCCTGCGATGGCCGGCCAAGGATTCGAGCGCGCCGGCTGCGGCCAGCGCATTCATGTCCTTGCGCGAAAGATCTGCCGCAATAAGAAATTCCTCGATTGAGTCGTAGTGCTTCAGAGCGCGTACTTCGATCAACCGCTTCGCGCCGGATTCCGACAAGCTCTTGGCCATCCTGAAACCGAGCCTGATCGCTGGTTTATTTTCTGTCGTTTCTTCGAGTGAGCAGTCCCAACTGCTCGCGAGAACGTCCACTGCCCTGACCTCGACCCCATGGCGCAGGGCATCCTGGACGAGTTCCGGCGGGGAGTAAAACCCCATCGGCTGGCTATTTAGCAATGCGCACGTGAAGGTGGCGGGGTGGTAGTGCTTGAGCCAGGCCGAGACATAAACCAGCAGCGCGAAACTGGCCGAATGCGATTCCGGGAAACCGTATTCGCCGAATCCCTTGATCTGCTTGAAAATCTGCAAGGCGAATTTTTCCTCATAACCGTTCTTGAGCATGCCGTTGATGAGATCATCCTTGAAAGGCTCGAGCCCACCCTTTCTTTTCCATGCGGCCATTGCGCGGCGCAGTTTGTCTGCCTTGCCCGCCGAAAAATCGGCGGCGACCATGGCGATTTCCATGACCTGCTCTTGAAAAATCGGTACGCCGAGAGTGCGCTTCAGTACTTCTTCCAATTCGGGGGAGGGGTATTTAACTTTCTCGCGGCCCAACTTTCGATTCTTCAGGTAGGGATGCACCATGCCGCCCTGGATCGGGCCCGGACGCACGATGGCGACCTCGACCACCAGGTCGTAGTAATTCTCCGGCTTGAGCCTGGGCAACATCGACATTTGCGCGCGCGATTCGACCTGGAACACGCCGATGCTGTCGGCCTTGCAAAGCATCGCGTACACCGGCTTGCCTTCGTTACCGCTTTCGGTGGCGAGGATATCGGCCATGGACAGGGAACTGCTGTGGCGGCGGTTGACCATGTTCAGCGCAAGGCGTATCGCCGTCAGCATGCCCAGTGCCAGAACGTCCACTTTCAGCAGGCCCAGCGCCTCGAGGTCGTCCTTGTCCCACTGGATGACGGTCCGGTCTTTCATGGTCGCATTCTCAGTGGGCACCAGTTCCGAAAGCGGTCCGCGCGAGATCACGAACCCACCTACGTGCTGAGACAGATGCCGGGGAAAGCCGGATAGCGTTTCAGTCAGGGACAGCAGCCGGCGGATTAGGGGCGACCCGGGCTCGAAGCCGACCTCACGCAATCTTGTCGCCCTTTCGTCGACGTTGTCCCACCAGACAAAGCTGGCGGTGATCCGATCCAGCTGGGTCGAGTCCAGACCGAGCGCCTTGCCCACGTCGCGGAAGGCGCTGCGCGTGCGGTAGCAGATCACCGTGGCAGCCAGCGCAGTGCGGTGCCTGCCGTACTTGCGGTAGATGTACTGGATCACTTCCTCGCGCCGTTGATGCTCGAAATCCACGTCGATATCCGGAGGCTCGTCGCGCTCCTTCGAAAGGAAGCGCCCGAACAGCAGCCTGGTATGAGTGGGGTCGACCTCGGTAATCCCCAGCGCAAAACAAACTACCGAGTTGGCGGCCGATCCGCGTCCCTGGCAGAGGATTTCTTGTGATCTTGCGTGCGTGACAATGTCGTACACGGTAAGGAAAAAAGCTTCGTAACGCTTCTCGGCGATCAGCTCCAACTCCTTACGGGCACTCTCGCGCACAGCCTGCGGCACGCTGTTTTTGTAACGTTGCCTCAGCCCGGCTTCCGTTAATTCGGCCAGATACTGCGGGGGCGTTTTCCCCCGGGGGACAATTTCTTCGGGATATTCGTACTGGAGTTCATCGAGGGAGAAACTACACAGGTTCGCGATGCGCAGCGTTTCCTCGATCAACGCCGCCGGATAGATTTTTTCCAGCGCGTCTAGCCGCCTCAGGTGGTGTTCCCCGCTTGCCTGCAGGGCAAGACCGGCCCTCGCTACCGGCACGCCGAGCCGGATGGCCGTCAGCGTATCCTGCAGCGCGCGGCGGCCGCGTGCATGCATGTATACATCGCCGCTGGCCACGCGGGGAAGACCATTGCGTTCCCCGGTTTCCTGCAGCAGGGCAAGGCGCTTCCGGTCGCCCGCGCGCGCGAGAAGTTCGACGGCGATCCAGCAGCGATCCGGGAATTGCATGGCGAACCAGGAGGCATCTTCGTCCAGAGGCTGTGCCGGCGGCAACCAGAGCGCGAGACAATGTGGGATGCCGGATTCGAGGTGATCACGCGAGAGGCGATATTCGCCTTTCGGAGCATTGCGCCGGCCTCGCGTGATCAGTTCGGACAGGTGGCCGTAGCCTTCCCTGTTTTGCGCAAGCAGCACGAAGCGCAGACCGTCATCGAGACGGAACTCGGCGCCGATGATTAGTCTGAATGCATTGCCATGCTCTCTGGCTGCCACATGCGCGCGCACGACACCGGCAAGCGAACATTCGTCGGTGATCGCCAGCGCCTTGTAGCCGCGCCTGATGGCAGTCTCAACCAGCTCTTGCGGATGCGAGGCGCCGCGAAGGAAAGTGAAATTGGTCAGGCAGTGAAGCTCGGCGTATTCCACGGGCGTGGTGTGCCATCACGCAAAAATGCCATGGACGAACCAGTCGCGTCCGTCGGGCTTTTCTCTGAAGAGCCAGACTTTCGTGCCCACGCAGTCGCGGGCGACGAAGTAATCGCGTTGCACGTCGAAATTGTCCCACCAGCCGGACTCGATGCTCTCGGGGCCATCGAGCAGGATGAGCGGCTGGTCCATCGCCGGCAGGCTGTCGCTGGCATGCAGGCGGCGCGGTCGGGACAGTAACCAGAGGGGGCGATGCAAGTCGCTGCTGTCGTCGCGGGCATGACCGGGCAGGATTCTGCGATAGGCATGCTCTGGACGATGGTCGGGAAACAGTTCCAGTCCGTGCACGGCCTGCACGCCCAGCCGTGCACGCAAGTGTTCGATGATGCGCCAGCGTTCTTCCCGCGAGGGACGGCCATCGGCGAACAGCACCTGATTATGCGAACCGAGCGGGCGGGTTTCTCCGGCGACAAGGGTCAGCGCTTCCACGGCTTCCGGCAATTGGACTGTGGCGAGCTTCTCGCGCAGGAGGGTGACCAGATGACCGGCATCGCGGCTCGGCACGGACAATCCGAGCAGGACGGGCGTCGCGGCATGGTGTGCGTGCTGGAGTTCCAGCTTCAGGCGCATGACGCCGACCTGCTTCATCGCCAGATGGCCGGCGAGTTCCAGCACCAGGCGCTTGGCGGCGAACAACAGCGGCTCGGTTTCCTGTACCGGCGCCGGAAGTTCGAGCGAGGCCGAATAGCGGGCGGGAGGAGAGAAGGACGGACGCGGATCGGGCAGCAAACCCAGCGCGCGGTCAATTTCGTCGAGCATGCCCTGGCCGAAGCGGCAGGCGAGGCCGTCCCGCGGCAGGGACAGCCAGTCGCCGATGGTATGCACGCCAAGATTCGCGAGCATTGCAATAGTTTGCGCCGGCTGATCAAGCCGTGTCAGCCGCAGCCGTGCCAGCGTTCGCCGCAATTCATGGCGATCGCCGATCGAGGTATCGATCCCGTCGCGGGCCAGCAACAGCGCAGCGGTCGGATTGGGGGCAAGCACGACGCTGGCGCGATAGCCCAGTTCCGCAAGCCCGCTACGGATGCGGCCGCTCAACGGACGCAGCCCACCGAACAGGCGCAGGCAGCTACTGATCTCGATCAGTATTTCATTCGGCGAAGCGAGGCTGACGGTCGGCGTGAACTGGGCCACCCACGTCGCGATGCCGGCCAGTGCTTTCGCTTCTTTTGCAGGATCACGGGTACGGATGTTCAGTTTCGGCGTCAACGCATGGGCTGCGGATACCAGCATGCCGGGCTTGATGCCTGCCTTCTGCGCCGCTTCGTTGCACGACAATACGCGCGGGCGATGGCTCGCTTCCTGCACGATCGTCGGTCCGCAGGAAGCGCCGCCGCGCAGATACAGTTGCAGCGAAAGGTCCGGAAAACGCAGCGCAGCCCAGAGCGCATCCAGTGCACGTTCGGTATTCATGCGACAGCATGCTCAAATGTGGTTCGGGCCTGGACGCGCGGCGGCATGGCCGGAGCAAACGGTTTTTCCGTATCCAGCCAGAGCGTGGGGGTAACACCGCTGCCGCGGCGCTTGAGGATTTTCACGGACAGCCTGTCCTGGCGCACGCCCAGGCGCAGCCGCAGCGGCGCCGGAGAAGGCAGTGCGGCGCGCGATGTTTCGCCGAACACCACGCCGAAGCTGCCGCCTTCCTCGGCGGCGAGCTGCAGCCGCCGCAGGCCGTGCTCGTTGAAAGCGGCGGGCCATGCCAGCACGGCAGAGCAATTGCCGGCGCGCAGGCTTTGTTCCGCGGCCCACAGCGTGTCCTTGTCGGAAACGGTATTCGCCACGATCAATCGAGAGAGCCGGATGCCGCGCGCGGCGAGTGCCGGCGCGTAGGGAATCCACGGCGGCGCGATCAGCATCAGCCAGCCGTCCTGTCGCGAAAGCTGCGCCAGTGCCGGCATCAGCAGCGACAGTTCGCCGATGCCACTGCGTTCGGTGAGCAGTTCACTGACTACGCCGCGCGGCCAGCCCCCGCCCGGCAATTCACGATCGAATTCGGAAAACCCGGTCGGAATGCTGGGCAGCGCGACGCGTGCCTGTTCGTCGCCGCGCCAGATGGCGGGATTTTGCAAAAGGGACTGGATATTGGTGGCGGTTGAAATTGACATCGCGTTTCGTGGATGTAGTCGGGAAAAACAGGACTGAGGACTTGGAACTTATGGCCGAAGGCCAGTACCCCGTAGGCAGGACTCAGTAAACCCGACAAGCAGACCGGCTTTGGATGCTGTTTTTTCCATTACGTCGATTCCTGCAATTATCTGTTGCTCAGCACGCGGGACCCGCCTTTCACTGAGTCCCGCGTCCTGAATCCCCGTTTCATGCCGTTGCAGAATTTCCCGCCGCATTGCGCGCAGGGAATCTTGACGGCGGTTCGGGAATCTTGCCAAGCCGGGCCAGCCTGGCTTCGATCGCCCATTTGCTTCTCTTGTGAATGCCGGCCAGTTCCTCGATGGACCTGCCGGCGTCGTAAGTGCTGCCCAGGCGCGCGTCTTCTTCTTGCGACCACGGGCGTCCCGAATTTTCCATGCCGGGTTTTGCTGTCGTCGGCGTACTGGCCTGTCTTGCCGGCGCCGGCTGGGGAGCTGCGGGTGCCGCCGGGCTTTCCAGCATGCGGATCGCCGAGAAAAGCGCACGCACGGTATCCGGGTGCTGGTATGCGCTGCCGGTGGCAAACTGCTCGCCGGTTGCGGGGTCGATGCCGTCCGCCAGGGTTCTGAGAATCTGCAGGGTCTTTTGCGTTTCCATGAACTTCTCCTCAAGTGGGTTGAAATGCAGTGGTCCACCTGTGCGGGTTTGCTGTTGCGGGGGTTTGTTACCCCCTTATCCGATCTTTCCGTTCCGGATGATGCCGACGCCGAGGCCCTCGATGGCGAACGGGTCGTTTTTCAGGTCTACATATATAGGTGCGAAATCCGGGTTCTCCGGCAGCAGCTGCACCTGGCTGCCCTGGCGTTTGAAGCGCTTGACCGTGACTTCGTCGTGCAGGCGGGCGACCACGACCTGCCCGGAGCGGGCTTCGCGGGTGCTGTGTACCGCCAGCAGGTCGCCATCGAGGATGCCGGCGTCGCGCATGCTCATGCCACGCACCTTCAACAGGTAATCCGCGTGCGGCTTGAACAGATGGGGATCCAGTTGATAGCGTCCCTGGACATGGGCTTCGGCGAGGATCGGGCTGCCTGCTGCGACCCGGCCGATCAGCGGCAGGCCGAGTTGCTCCTTCAGCCGGATGCCGCGTGACGCGCCGGCCAGCAGTTCTATGAAGCCTTTCCTCGCCAGCGCCTTGAGATGGTCTTCGGCGGCATTGGCGGAGCGGAAGCCGAGGATGCGGGCGATCTCGGCGCGGGTCGGCGGAAAGCCGGTGTTCTGCGCGAACTCATTGATCAGGCGCAAGACTTCAGCCTGGCGTGGGGTCAATTCATCCATGTGGGCTGCTCCGGACAGGAAATTCCGATGGCTGTGATTATATACAGTATCGGACCGGAGGCAAGTTTTCCTGTGTGCCGCCTTCAATCCACCGTGTGCACGCAACCGGAGCATTGCCAAAACGAACCGCAATAATTCTGTGCATTCATCCGATGAACTGCACAACGCCGGTGCGCGAGTGCTCCGATGAGGATGGGCAGCGATTGCCGGGAGAGCTTTCTTTCTGCTGACGTCACAATACAACGACATGAAATGAAAAGGGATTCGCCGGTGCGATCAACCATCGGCACGGTTGTTGCGGAACTGACGCGCGCATTCGAAAACCGGTTCGCCACGAGCCGGGCAGGATCGCGGCAACAAGCAATAACCTGAGGCGCACTGTCTCGCAGTCATCAATTCACCATCTAAGGGGATTTTTTATGAATCGCAGGCACATATTGAAATCGTTGGTCGGGATCGCGTTCTCTGCGATGGCCGCGACGGCGATGGCTGCCGACACCATCAAAGTGGGCATCCTCCACTCGTTGTCAGGCACCATGGCCATTTCCGAAACGGCGCTGAAGAACACCGCACTGATGGCGATCGAAGAGATCAACGCCAAGGGCGGCCTGCTCGGCAAGCAGCTCGAGCCGGTGGTGGTGGATCCGGCATCCAACTGGCCGCTGTTCGCCGAAAAAGCCCGCCAGCTGATCACGCAGGACAAGGTTTCTGTCGTGTTCGGCTGCTGGACCTCGGTGTCGCGCAAATCCGTGCTGCCGGTGTTCGAGGAACTGAACAGCCTGCTGTTCTATCCGGTGCAGTACGAAGGCGAAGAACTTTCCCAGAACGTGTTCTACACGGGTGCGGCGCCGAATCAGCAAGCCATCCCGGCAGTCGAATACCTGATGGGTGCGGAAGGTGGTTCGGCCAAGCGCTGGTTCCTGCTCGGCACCGACTATGTCTATCCGCGTACCACCAACAAGATCCTGCGCGCGTTCCTGAAATCCAAGGGCGTCGACGAAAAGGATATCGAAGAGGTCTACACGCCTTTCGGCCACAGCGACTATCAGACGATCGTTGCCAACATCAAGAAATTCGCCGCCGGCGGCAAGACCGCGGTAGTCTCGACCATCAACGGCGACTCGAACGTGCCGTTCTACAAGGAACTCGGCAATGCAGGCCTGAAGGCAACCGATGTCCCCGTCGTTGCTTTCTCGGTGGGTGAAGAAGAACTGCGCGGCATCGACACCAAGCCGTTGCTCGGTCACCTGGCCGCATGGAATTACTTCATGTCCGTGAAGAATCCGGAGAACACCGCGTTCATCAAGCTGTACAAGGAATGGGCGAAGAAGAACAAGGTCGCCAACCTGGACACCGTTGTGACCAACGATCCGATGGAAGCCACGTATGTCGGCTTCCACATGTGGGCGCAGGCAGTGAAGAAGGCCGGTTCCACCGACGTCGACAAGGTTCGCATAGCAATGGCCGGCCAGACCTTCAAGGCGCCGTCCGGCTTCACGCTGACCATGGACAAGACCAATCACCACCTGCACAAGCCGGTGATGATCGGCGAAATCAAGGCCGACGGTCAGTTCAACGTGGTCTGGAAGACCAAGGGCCCGATTCGCGCGCAGCCCTGGAGCCCGTTCATCGTGGGTAACGAAGGCAAGCAGAATCTGTAATTCCTAGAAGGCCGGAAGCCGCAGGCGTCAGTTCCATTTCACGCCTGTGGCTTCGGGATGAAGTACTGAATTCAGGGCAGGCCTGCGGGTCGCGCAGTTCATCCGCAGGCCTTTTTTTGTGTCGACCTTAGGACATCTCGCTTGAAAGCTGGATTACTTACCGCCGCATTGGTCGCCGTGCTCGCCTTTACCAATGCCCACGCGGCATTGGATGCGCAGACCGTAAGCAAGCTTGGTTCCGAAGACGCCAACACCAAGAACGAGGCCGTCAACGCGCTGGTCGCGTCGGGCGATGAAGCCGCGCTCGCGCTGTTGCTGTCGGTGCAGGCCGGCGAAGCCAGCGTAACGCCCGCAGGAAAGGTCGTGATCGTCAAAGGCGACCAGGTACTGGACGCTGCGACGATGGCGCCGATCACCCCGCCGCCAGATCAATTCGAAGCTATCGTCCTCAACAACCGCATGCGCGGCACGCTCGATGCGGCCATCGGCGCACTGAAGCTGTTGTCGCCGGACCGCAATACACGCCTGGCCTCCGCCAGGGCGATCGAATCCACCAGCCAGACCGCGGTGTTGCCCCTGATCGAAAAGGCGCTTGCCAAGGAAACCGATCCCGCCATCAAGAATTCGCTGGAGCAGACCAAAGCATCGCTTAGCCTGAAGAGTACCGATCCGGCCGCTCGGCTCGCCGCGGTAGAAAAGCTCGGCGAAACCAATCAGGCAAGATTCAAGACGGTGCTGGAAGGGTTCCTCGAAAAAGACAGCGCCGGAAACTTTATCGAGCCGGACGAGAAAGTGCGCCTGGCCGCGGCGAGCTCGATCAGCACAATCCAGCGCCGGCTCGTCATCAGCGATTATATAGGCAGACTCTTCACCGGATTGTCGCTCGGCAGCATCCTGCTGCTGGTTGCACTCGGCCTGGCGATCACCTATGGCCTGCTCGGCGTGATCAACATGGCGCACGGGGAAATGCTGATGATCGGCGCGTACGCCACGTACATCACGCAGCAGTTGTTCAAATCCTACGCCCCCGGCCTGTTCGACTGGTACCTGGTTGCGGCGATACCGGTCGCATTCCTTGCCGCCGCACTTGTGGGCATGGCGCTGGAGCGCACCGTCATCCGCTGGCTCTACGGCCGCCCGCTGGAAACGCTGCTGGCGACCTGGGGTATCAGCCTGTTCTTGATCCAGCTCGTGCGCCAGATCTTCGGTGCGCAGAACGCCGAAGTCGCGAATCCGTCGTGGATGTCCGGGGGCATTGCTCTGCCCAATCTCGTGCTGCCTTACAACCGCATCGTCATCATCGGGTTCTCCATGTTCGTGCTGCTGTTGATGTGGGTGATCCTCAACCGGACGCGGCTGGGCCTGTTCGTGCGCGCCGTCACACAGAATCGCGCAATGGCATCCTGCGTCGGCGTGCCCACCGCACGCATCGATCTGCTGGCGTTCGGCCTGGGTTCCGGCATCGCGGGTCTGGCCGGCGTCGCACTTTCGCAGATCGGCAATGTTGGCCCCGACATGGGACAAGGCTACATTATCGATTCCTTCATGGCCGTCGTCACCGGCGGAGTCGGTCAGCTCGCCGGCACGGTCTATGCGGCGCTCG
Organism: Burkholderiales bacterium; assembly: GCA_035260785.1. Classification (GTDB taxonomy): domain Bacteria; phylum Pseudomonadota; class Gammaproteobacteria; order Burkholderiales; family JACQAP01; genus JACQAP01. Next base: position 15,957 of record DATFUO010000308.1, on the reverse strand, counting down.
GCCTCGGCGTATTGTCAAAATTCCTCGAACCGCACATCGGTGCGGTACTGACCAAGATCCTGGTGCTGGTGCTGATCATCGCCTTCATCCAGAAGCGGCCGCAGGGATTGTTCGCATTGAAGGGGCGGGCAATTGAAACCTGAAAACCCCACGTTGCGCTACGCACCGCGCAACCAACCTTTCTTCACGCGCAGCGGCTGGATAGCGCTCGGCGCGTTTGCCTTCATTGCGCTGATATTGCTGCCAGCGCTCTATGCGTTCGTACCGGAGAGCAATCCGCTGCACGTATCGGCGTATACCGTCACGCTGGTCGGCAAGATCATGTGCTATGCCATCGTGGCCATGGCGATGAACCTGATCTGGGGCTACACGGGCATTCTTTCGCTGGGTCATGGCGTGTTCTTCGCGCTCGGCGGCTACGCGTTCGGCATGTACCTGATGCGCCAGATCGGCCGCGAAGGCCAGTACCAGTCGGATTTGCCGGACTTCATGGTGTTTCTCGACTGGAAGAAATTCCCCTGGTACTGGACCAACTCCGACAGCTTCCTGTGGTGCGCGGCGCTGGTGATCCTGATACCGGCCCTGCTGGCGCTGGTGTTCGGATTCTTCGCGTTCCGCTCACGCATCAAGGGCGTGTATTTCTCGATCATCACTCAGGCGATGACCTTCGCGTTCATGTTGCTGTTCTTCCGCAACGATACCGGCTTCGGCGGCAACAACGGTTTCACCGACTTCAAACGCGTTCTTGGATACCCGATCACCGTGCCGTCAACGCGCGCGACTATCTTTGCAATCACCGCTCTGGCGGTGATCGGAACGATCTTCCTGACCCGTTACCTGATCCGTTCCAAGGTCGGCCGTGTGCTGACCGCGATCCGGGATTCGGAGAGCAGGCTGATGTTCTCGGGATACAACCCGCTGGGCTACAAGCTTTTCATCTGGACGCTGTCGGCGGTGCTGTGCGGCATAGCCGGTGCGCTCTACGTGCCTCAGGTCGGCATCATCAACCCTAGCGAGATGTCGCCGGCGAATTCGATCGAGATCGCCGTCTGGGTCGCAGTCGGCGGACGCGGCACGCTGATCGGGCCGCTGCTCGGCGCGGGTGTGGTCAACGGTGCGAAGAGTTTCTTCACGCAAGCGTTCCCCGAATACTGGCTGTTCTTCCTCGGGCTGCTGTTCATCCTGGTGACGCTGTTCCTTCCCAAAGGCATCGTTGGCGCGGTCAGTCTCGCGAAGTGGAGGTCCAAATGAGCGAGGCACAAGAGCCAATCAACGTGAGCGGTGACGCATCCGGGATCGGCCGTCATATGATGGGTGAGGGGGTCGACACCAGCCACGGCCCGATTCTGTATCTCGACGACATCACGGTGAGCTTCGACGGCTTCAAGGCGCTGAACAAGCTCACACTTACCGTCGAAGCCGGCGAACTGCGTTGCGTGATCGGCCCGAACGGCGCTGGTAAAACTACCATGATGGACGTCATCACCGGTAAAACACGGCCCGACGAAGGGACCGCTTTTTTTGGTCAGACCATCGACCTGACGCGGCTCACCGAACCTCAGATCGCGCATCAGGGCATCGGCCGCAAATTCCAGAAGCCGACCGTGTTCGAAAATCATTCTGTGTTCGAAAACCTCGAACTGGCCATGAAGACGGACAAGACGGTATGGGCCAGCCTTCGCGCGAAGCTGTCCTCGGAACAACTCGACCGCATCGCCGACACGCTGGAACTGATCAAGCTTCATGGGGAAGCCGACCGCCAGGCCGGGCTGCTATCCCATGGTCAGAAGCAGTGGCTGGAGATCGGCATGCTGTTGATGCAGGAACCCAGGTTGCTGTTGCTGGATGAACCGGTGGCGGGCATGACGGACGAGGAAACCGAACGCACCGCTGAATTGTTCAAATCCCTCGCCGGCGAGCATTCGGTGGTGGTGGTCGAGCACGACATGGAATTCATCGAGTCGATCGCCAATGTCGTGACGGTGCTGCACGAGGGCAGCGTGCTGGCAGAAGGCACGATGGACATGGTGCAAAACGACGAACGCGTGATCGAAGTCTATCTGGGGCGTTAATGTGCTGCAGGTCAAGGAACTGAATCAGTACTACGGCGGCAGCCACACGCTGAGGAACGTCGATATCGACGTGCCGGGTGGTGCCGTGACGGCCTTGCTCGGGCGCAACGGCGTGGGCAAGACGACGCTGCTAAAATGCCTTATGGGTGTGCTGCCGGTCGCGGGCGGAAGTGTCAGGCTCGATGGTCAGGATGTTACCCGGATGCCACCGTATGCGCGGGTGCGCCTGGGAATGGGCTATGTTCCGCAGGGGCGGGAAATCTTTCCGCGGCTGACGGTGGAAGAGAATCTGATGATGGGGCTGGCAAGCAAGGCGGACGGCGGGGCGCAGGACATCCCCACGGAGATCTTCGACATGTTTCCGATGCTCAAGACCATGAGGGGGCGGCGTGGCGGCGACCTGTCGGGCGGGCAGCAACAACAGCTCGCCATCGGCCGGGCCCTGGCGATGAAACCCAAGGTGCTGATCCTGGACGAGCCGACCGAGGGCATTCAGCCGTCGATCATCAAGGACATCGAGCGTGTCATCAAGACGTTAGCCGCGCGTGGCGACATGGCGATCCTTCTGGTGGAGCAGTATTACGATTTCGCGCTTGAACTGGCGGACCATTATGTGGTGCTCCAGCGCGGCGAAGTGGTGAAGAGCGGCCGGGGAGAGGACATGGAAAAGGACAATGTGCGCAGCTTCATGGCGGTATGAAGCCTGCAGAGGCGATCGCGCCGCCCGGCTGGGAAGCCGGGCTGAGGCTCGCATTTCAGCGTCGCGGCGAACGCACCGTGCTGGCGAGGCGTTCGAGCTTCGGTCCGCTCGTGGTGCAGAAGGCGCTTTATCCCGAAGGCGAGCTTGTCTGTCATGCCATTCTGCTGCATCCGCCAGGGGGCATTGCCGGCGGTGACCGGCTGGAAATAGTCATCGGGGTCGAGACCGGCGCGCATGCGCTGCTGACTACGCCCGGTGCGACCAAGTGGTATCGGTCGGCCGCGGCCGACGCCTCACAAAGCGTCGGCGTTTCGATCGGGCGCAACGCGGTTTGCGAATGGTTGCCGCAGGAGAATATTTTCTTCGAGTCGGCACGCGCGAGGAATTCATTGACCGTCGACCTGCACGAAGGAGCCGTGTTCTGCGGCTGGGATGTGATGTGCCTCGGCCGCACGGCCAGCGGCGAGCGTTTCCAGGCGGGGCGGGTGAGGCAGCATGTGCAAGTGGCTCGCGGCGCAAAGCCGTTGTTCGAGGAATTGGGGACGCTGGAGGGCAGTGGCGCATTGCTCGATTCGCCGATCGGCATGGCGGGATATCCGATCTGCGCGACATTCATCCTGGCTGGCGCGGCGATCAGCCGTGATGCACTGGATTTCTGCCGGGCGGTGGCCCCGGCCGGCGATTGCATGTGGGGTGTCAGCGCCATGGGCGAGGTATTCGTGGCTCGCTGTCTCGCAGGAACATCCGAAGCGGCGCGAGCATACTTCCTGAAGATGTGGGAGCATCTGCGGCCGCAATATGCGCAGGTGCCGGCATGCGTGCCACGGATCTGGGCGGCGTGAAATGCGTAACGACGTGACGATCGTGACATCGAAAAAGCATCAATAGAGATTCTGAACGGGGGGATGCGGGTGGAATTGACACCGAGGGAAAAAGACAAGCTGCTGATCTTTACCGCGGCGCTGGTCGCGGAGCGGCGCAAGGCGCGGGGACTGAAACTCAACTATCCCGAAGCGGTCGCCTTCATTTCGGCGGCGATCCTGGAGGGCGCACGCGACGGCAGGACGGTCGCCGAACTCATGAGCTACGGCACGACCCTGCTGTCCCGTAGTGATGTCATGGACGGCATCGCGGAATTGATTCCCGAAATCCAGGTCGAGGCCACGTTTCCCGATGGCACCAAGCTGGTCACCGTTCATCATCCTATTGTTTGAGAGGGACAATTAAAAAAACTTGACGCGAAGGCGCGAAGACGCAAAGAAGACCAAAATCAAATGACAATCGAAGAAATACTCAATCTGCCCAGGGGTCTGAGGTTTCCCTCGAAATTCTTTGCGCCTTCGCGCACCCCGCAAGGGGGTATAAACCTTTGCGTCGAAGTATTTTCGGGGCAGGAGAATAAATGATTCCAGGCGAGATAAAGTCAAAAGACGGCGAGATCGAGATCAACGTCGGCCGCAGGACAATTACCGTCAAAGTCGCGAACGGCGGCGACCGGCCGATCCAGGTCGGCTCTCATTATCATTTTTTCGAGACCAATGAAGCGCTGAAGTTCGATCGTGCCGCCGCCCGTGGCTTCCGGCTCAACATCGCCGCCGGTACGGCCGTGCGATTCGAGCCCGGACAGGAGCGAACGGTGGAATTGGTCGAGCTGGGCGGCGCTAAAGTCGTCTACGGGTTTCAGGCAAGAATCATGGGGAAGCTCTGATGGCACGCTCGATCGGAAGACAGGCTTATGCCGAAATGTTCGGCCCGACCACCGGGGACCGCGTGCGCCTGGCGGATACCGAGCTCTGGATCGAAGTGGAGAAAGATCACACGGTATACGGCGAGGAGGTGAAGTTCGGCGGCGGCAAGGTCATTCGCGACGGCATGGGCCAGAGCCAGCGCCGTGCGCATGAAGTCGCGGACACCGTCATCACCAACGCGCTGATCGTCGACTACTGGGGCATCGTCAAGGCGGACATCGGCATCAAGAATGGCCGCATCAGCGGCATCGGCAAGGCCGGCAATCCCGATATCCAGCCGAATGTGGACATCATCATCGGTGCCGCGACCGAAATCATCGCCGGCGAAGGCTCGATCGTGACCGCCGGCGGGATCGACAGCCACATCCATTTCATCTGCCCGCAGCAGATCGACGAGGCGTTGATGGCCGGCATCACGACCATGATCGGCGGCGGAACGGGACCGGCAACCGGCACGGCTGCGACCACCTGCAGTCCGGGACCGTGGCATATCGGCCGCATGTTGCAGGCACTGGAGGCGTTCCCGATGAATTTCGGATTGCTCGGCAAGGGCAACGCGAGCCTGCGCCTGCCTCTGCGCGAGCAGGTGGCTGCCGGGGCCATGGGATTGAAGCTGCACGAAGACTGGGGCACTACGCCGGCGGCGATCGACAACTGCCTGGCGGTGGCCGACGAAATGGACGTGCAGGTCGCGATCCATACCGACACACTGAACGAATCGGGATTTGTCGAGACCACCTTGGCGGCATTCAAGGGCCGTACCATTCACACCTATCACACCGAAGGTGCCGGCGGCGGGCATGCGCCCGACATCATCAAGGCCTGCGGCCAGGCCAATGTACTGCCGTCGTCGACCAACCCGACCCGGCCGTACACGGTGAATACGATCGACGAGCATCTCGACATGCTGATGGTCTGCCATCACCTGGATGCCGGCATAGCGGAGGATGTGGCTTTCGCCGAGTCGCGCATTCGCCGCGAGACCATTGCCGCCGAGGATATTCTTCACGATCTTGGCGCGTTCAGCATGATTTCGTCGGACTCGCAGGCCATGGGACGCATCGGCGAGGTCATCATGCGCACCTGGCAAACCGCGCACAAAATGAAAACGCAACGTGGAAGTCTTGCGCAGGACCAGAGCGGAGCCGACAACTTTCGCGTCAAGCGCTACATTGCCAAGTACACCATCAATCCGGCCATCACACACGGCGTTGCGCGCGAAGTCGGCTCGGTCGAACTCGGCAAGCTCGCCGATCTGGTGCTTTGGAAACCGGCATTCTTCGGGGTGAAGCCTTCCCTGATCCTGAAGAGCGGCGTCATCGCGGCCGCAGCGATGGGGGACCCCAACGCTTCGATCCCGACGCCGCAGCCGGTGCACTACCGGCCGATGTTCGGTGCGTTCGGCCAGTCTTGCGCGCAGTCTTCGGTGACTTTCGTTTCACAGGCCGCGGTCGAAGGGGACATCGGTCGCAAGCTCGGACTGAACAAGCCGCTGGTGCCGGTATCTGGAACCCGCCAACTCAGGAAGGCTGACCTGCCGCTGAACGGCTATCTGCCGAATATTGAAGTCGATCCGGAAACATACGAAGTACGCGCCGATGGCGAGTTGCTGACTTGCGAGCCCGCGAAAAGCCTGCCGATGGCCCAGCGTTACTTCCTGTTCTGATCATGCTGAACATCCAGAAGCGGTGCCCGTCCCGGGAGCAATTCGATGCCGAGCTGGTGCTGCCGTTCGAGCTCCGGCAGAAGAGCCGCCTGCGGACGCAGACGACCGCTGGTGAAGAAGCGGGACTATTCCTGCCGCGCGGCGCGGTGTTGCGCGACGGCGATTTTCTGGAAGCCGAGGATGGCCGTATCGTCAGGGTGACGGCCAGACCGGAAAAAGTCCTGCAGATCGGTTGTCCGGATGCGGTCCAATTGGCGCGCATTGCCTACCATCTTGGCAATCGCCACGTCGCTTTGCAGATCGGCACCGACTGGCTGCGCGTTGCCAACGATTACGTGCTCCGGCAGATGGTCGAGGGGCTGGGTGCGGTCGTGGTATTGACCGATGCACCTTTCCAACCGGAAACGGGAGCGTACGGCGGACATCATCACGAGGGGCCCGACGCACCGGCCCATCGCGGCATCATTCATCAATATGTATCGGTGAATTCATGATCGCGCTTCCAATCGCGGGAGTCGCCTTGCCGCAATTGTTGCGGCTCGCGAGCCCGATGTTGCCGGTGGGGGCCTACGCGTATTCACAAGGCATGGAATGGGCGGTGGAGGAGGGGGTCATCCGGGACCAGGACAGCGCGTTGGCCTGGATTTCGGATCTGCTGCGCTACAACGTCGGCACGCTGGAGGCGCCGGTATGGCGGCGACTGTATCGAGCCTGGCAGGAGGGTGACGTCGAGTCCGCCCGCCACTGGAACAAGCGCTTCGTCGCGATTCGCGAGACGGCTGAGTTTCGTGCCGAGACAATGCAAATGGGCGGCGCATTGAAGGCGGTGTTCGATGCGACTCGTGAAATCGATACCAGCTTCCTGGATCAGGTCGAGTCACCGGCCTTCCCGACCGCGTTCAGTTTCGCCGCGCATGGCCTCGGCGTGCCCCTGCGCGAAGGCCTGACCGGTTACCTGTGGGCGTGGGGAGAAAATCAGGTTTCCGCGGCCATGAAGCTGGTGCCGCTCGGCCAGTCGAGCGGCCAGCGCATCCTCGTGAAGTTGATCGCGCTCCTGCCCGCAATTGCCGACAACGCGCTCGCCATGCCGGACGATGCGCTGAGCAATTTCTCGCCCGCATTGGCTATTGCCAGCAGCCGCCACGAAACCCAGTACACGCGGTTGTTCAGGTCTTGAAGCAAAGTTCTGGAACCACGGAGAACACGGAGAAAAGGCGAAAGACTAAGGTAGGAACCACAAGGGTGCGTAGAATTCCATTTATATATTTCTCTTCGGGTGTACTCGAAAAGCCGAATTTTACTCATGTTTTCTCCGTGACCTCCGCGGTTCAAGGTCTTTTTGAAAGAGGATTGATATGAGTTCGCAACCATTAAGGGTCGGCATCGGTGGGCCGGTGGGCTCGGGCAAGACGGCGCTGACGCTGGCGCTGTGCAAGGCGATGCGCGACAAGTATGAAGTGGCGGCGGTCACCAACGACATCTACACGCAGGAAGACGCGCAGTTCCTGGTGCGCAATCAGGCATTGCCGCCCGAGCGCATCATCGGCGTGGAGACGGGCGGCTGCCCTCATACCGCGATCCGCGAGGATGCCTCCATCAACCTGGAAGCGGTAGCCCGCCTTGCCCGGACCTTCGGAAATCTCGATGTGGTGTTCGTCGAAAGCGGTGGCGACAATCTCGCCGCGACTTTCAGTCCAGAATTGTCCGATCTGACGCTCTACGTGATCGATGTCGCGGCCGGCGACAAGATTCCTCGCAAGGGCGGGCCAGGCATCATGAAATCGGATCTGCTGATCATCAACAAGATCGACCTGGCGCCCTACGTTGGCGCGTCCCTGGAAGTGATGGATCGGGATGCGCGCCGGATGCGCGGCGAAAGGCCCTTTTTGTTCAGCAATCTTAAAACCGGACAAGGCCTCGACGAGATCGTCCGATTCATCGAAATGCAGGGCATGCTGAAGTCGAATCCGGCGCCTGTTACGGTCTGACGGGACGTACTAGACAAACGCATTCAGATCGATGGAAGAGCGCCGGCCGAGCAGACCGGCGCTGCGTTCGAGCCAGCTTTCGGCTCGTTCCCTTCCTTCGTCTTTGAGCTTCAGCAGGAAGTCCAGATTTGCATTCAGGGTTTTTTCCACCCGCATTTTTCCAATCAGATCGTCCGCTTCGATCAGATGAAAGTTGAGCCTCTTGAGCTTTCGGGCAAGCGTTCCCAGCGGCAACCACTGCTTCTCGATTTCGCGTTTGGCGAGCGCGAGGTTGCGCATTTCTCGCAGGAATGCGGCATTGAACTGGAAATCGACCATGCGCGCGCGAATCGCGTCGGCCGATGTCGGCAAGCCGGCGCGCTGCATGGGCTGGAGCCTTACCACCATGATGTCCGGCGCGCGGCATTGATAGAGCAGGGGATAGATCGCCGGGTTGCCGCTGTAAGCGCCATCCCAGTAGGATTCTCCGTCGATCTCGATCGCATGGCTGAGGGTCGGCAGGCAGGCGGATGCCAGCAGCGCTTCGGTGGAAAGCTCGTCATTCTCGAAGAGCTTGAGCGTCCCGGTGCTCAGTCTGGTAGCGGCGATGAACAGCCTGATCGCGCGCGGCGAGCGCAGCGCCTCGAAGTCGATCAACTCCGATATGATCTTTCGCAGCGGATTGATGTCGAAAGGGTTGAGCTGATAAGGAGAAAACAGCCGCGAAAGATCGATCATCAGCTGTGTTGTTGCGCCCGAGCCCGAGGCGAGCGGATGGTTGCGTGAACCGACTGCTTCCCAGAAGGAAGACAAGGTTTCGCGCGCGCCAGCCCGGCCGCCCCTGACCCAGCCGGAGGCGAGCGCGGCGGCGTTCATGGCGCCGGCGCTGGTCCCGCTGATGGCTTCGATGCGCAGGCGGGGCTCTTCCAACAATCGATCGAGTACGCCCCAGGTCAGCGCGCCGAGTGCGCCACCGCCTTGCAGGGCCAGGCTAAGCAACTTACGCTTTCGTAGCATGTGTTTGATGTTTGGTGCGTTGCGGGAAGTCTTGCATCTGCCGGATTGGACATACAAGTGGCGCAATGGATGCATGTTAATCCATTTATTTTGTCGCGGCGAAGCAATATCAAATGTTAAAGATTAGGTACGTTTTATAAGTTATTGAAATAAGGAAAATAATATGAAATGTTTTGGAGCGGTATCGCGGCGTGGGAAGGGCGCCGATGGGATATGTTCGGGGCAGATTGCCCGCCCGTTCGCCCCCGGGTCCATTCTTCCCTCCATGTGGATGCAGATATGGAGCGCGGGCTGTCTGGCTGTTGCACTGTTCTGTGGGTTCACGGTGCGGGCCGACGAGCCGGCGGACCAATTGGAGCGCGCCCGGGTGCTGCGCGAGTTTCAGGAAACGCCGACTCCGGCGGCCTCAAAGGCGCCCAGCCTGCCTGCTGCAAGGATAGAAATGGACTCCTCACGAGCCACGGAGAGCCTTCGCGTGCTGCAGTTCCAAGACTCACAGTGGCGCAAATTGCTCGGCGACCAGCAGATGCAACTCCACCAACCATCCGCGGGCATTGCATCGGAATCGCAGTGGCGAGCGCAGTCCTTCGATCGTGAGCGCCAGGCCGAGGACCTGTCGGCGGATATCCTTCGTCGCGATCTGGAGTATCGGTCGGGTAATCGCCGCTGACGCGGCAATGCCGGTAAGATCGAATTTTGAGGAGGGAAATGATGTGGATGGGAAGGGCAGTCCTTGCTGCGCTTGCAGCGGGCGCGGGGTTGGCGGCGATTTCCAATGCGGCGTGGGCGCAGGGTGCCGACAGCCTGATCGACCAGGCGCTGGTCGGAAATCATCGCGCCGAAGCAAACAAGGCGCGGGACAAATACCGGCATCCCAGGGAAACGCTGCTGTTCTTCGGACTTCGGCCCGATATGGCCGTGGTCGAGATCTCGCCCAGCCGGGGCTGGTATACCGAGATTCTGGCGCCCGTCCTGCGCGATCGCGGCCAGTATTACGCCGCTGTGGCTGCCATAACGGAGAAGACGCCGGACGCGCTGAAAAAGAATGACGCGGATTATCGGGACATGCTGGCGGCAGCGCCGGATCTGTACGGCAAAGTCCGGCTTTCGGTGCTTTCACCGGGCTCGCTGCAGGTTGCGCCGCCGGGCAGCGTCGATCTGGTCCTCACCTTCCGCAATGTGCATAACTGGGCCAAAGCGGGAACCGCCGAGGCGATGTTCAGGGCGTTTTACGATGCACTGAAGTCCGGGGGAACCCTCGGCGTGGTCGAGCACCGCGCGAAAGCCGATGCGTCCTTCCAGCAGCAGATCGATACCGGCTACATGACGGAAGGCTACGTTGTCGAAACGGCCCGGAAAGCAGGATTCAGGCTGGTCAACAAGTCCGATATCAATGCCAATCCCAGGGACACCAAAGACTACCCGGGCGGGGTGTGGACCTTGCCGCCCACGCTTCGATACGGCGACAAGGATCGCGACAAATACCTGGCGATCGGCGAATCGGATCGAATGACGCTCAAATTCGAGAAGCCTTGACAATGAACGACTCATTGAGAATGGACGCACGGATTGATGCGGCCGCAGTGGCGCTCGAGTCGAAGGTCATCGCATGGAGGCGCGATTTTCATCGGCATCCGGAATTGTCGAATCGCGAGATGCGCACGGCCGGCGCGGTCGCCGCGCATCTGCGCTCGCTCGGGTTGGCGGTACAGACCGGCGTTGCCCATACCGGTGTGGTCGGACTGCTGGATTCCGGAAAACCCGGCCCGGTCATCGCACTGCGGGCGGACATGGACGCGCTGCCGGTCGCCGAGCAGGTCGATCTGCCCTTCGCGTCGAAGGCGCGCGCGACGTTCAACGGGCAGGACGTCGGCGTCATGCATGCCTGCGGGCACGATTGCCACGTGGCCGTGCTAATGGGCGTTGCCGAGTTGCTGGCCGGCATGAAGGGGCAACTGCAAGGCCGCATCAAGTTCATATTCCAGCCCGCCGAAGAGGGGCCGCCGCCGGGAGAGGAAGGGGGCGCGGCATTGATGATCAAGCAGGGCGTGCTCGAAAACCCGAGGCCAGACGTAATCTTTGGCCTGCACGTGTTCGCCGGCGTCGAGGTGGGCATGATTGCCTATCGGCCCGGCCCGGCGATGGCCAGTTCAGATCGCATGCGCATTACCGTAAATGGCCGCCAGACCCACGGTGCGCTGCCCTGGAGAGGCGTCGACCCGATCGTGGTTTCCTCGCAGATCGTGCTTGGTCTGCAGACCATCGTCAGCCGCCAGGTCGACGTGACCCTCGAGCCCGCGGTCGTGAGCATCGGTGCAATCAAGGGCGGCGTGCGCGACAATATCATTCCCGACGCGGTCGAAATGCTGGGTACCGTGCGCACGTTCAACGAGGAAATGCGCGCGGACATGCACGCGCGTATCCGCAATACGGTTGAACTCATCGCCAAAAGCGCGGGTGCGTCCGCCCAGATCGATTTCGACAATGCCTATCCGGTCACGGTGAACGACGTCCCGCTCACCGAACGCATGGTGCCGACACTCGAAAGGGTGGCGGGCAAGGAGAAGGTTTTCGTCGGCCAGAAGATCATGGGATGCGAGGATTTTTCCTACTACCAGCAGAGGGTCCCGGGCTTCTTCTACTTTATCGGCATTACGCCCGGCCGCGCCGGTCAAAGCGGCGTCGATCTGAAGCAGTCGGCACCGAATCATTCGCCCAGGTTCTTCGTCGACGAATCGGGATTGCTCCTTGGCGTGCGATCACTCGCGCACCTGACGCTCGACTACATGGCGTCGCCCTTGAAGGCAGGTTAAAATCCCGGCACAAAACCATTCCTGTCAGGAGGAACGCGTGACCAACATCAGCAGATTCGCCTCATTCATCCTGTTGCTCGCGGCCGTGTTCGTTCCGGCGACGCTGTTGCGTGCCGATACTGACGGGAACGGTTTCATCCGCGTGCTGCCTGAAGATATCGAATGGAAGGATGCGCCGGGTTACAACGGACTGAAAGTGGCGGTCATCGCCGGCGATCTGTCGAAGCCCGGCATCTATGTAGTGCGCGTGAAATTCCCGCCCGGCCTGATGACCCGGCCGCATTTCCATCCCGACGACCGCTACGCCGTGGTCCTCAAGGGGACCTGGTGGACGGGAACCGGCGACACATTCGACCCAAACGGTACCGTGCCGCTAAAAGCGGGCGGATTCATGAAGCATCCGGCCGGCGCGCATCACTTCGACGGCGCAAAGGACGAGGAAGTCATTCTGCAAATCATCGGTTATGGCCCGGGCGGTACGACCATGATTCACCCGGACGACGGCCACACCGGCCCGTCCAGATAGGCGAGCAACGATATTTCGCAAGCGGCAGAATCTTCTGCCGCTTGTTGTTTTTGAACGCAAAGAATCAGTAAAAGGCCCGCCGTGCTTTCCGACATCGAAATCGCCCAGCAGGCCCGGATGCAGCGCATCATCGTGCTTGCCCGGGAGCGTCTCGGCATTGCCGAGGAGCATCTCGAGCCCTACGGCCACTTCAAGGCCAAACTCTCGCTCGCTTATCTCGCCAGTCTCCAGGATCGGCCCGACGGCAAGCTGATTCTTGTCACCGCGATCAGCCCGACGCCGGCAGGCGAGGGCAAAACCACCACGACGGTCGGGCTCGGCGATGCCCTGAACCGGATCGGCAAGAAGGCGCTGATCGCACTGCGCGAGCCGAGCCTTGGCCCCGTATTCGGGATGAAGGGCGGCGCGGCCGGCGGCGGTTATGCGCAAGTCGTGCCGATGGAAGACATCAATCTGCATTTCACCGGCGACTTCAATGCCATCCAGCTGGCTAATAACCTGTTGGCGGCGATGCTGGACAACCATATCCATCACGGCAACGAACTCGGCATCGACGTGCGCAGGATCGCCTGGAAACGCGTACTGGACATGAACGATCGCGCATTGCGCGATATCGTCGTTTCGCTTGGCGGCCCGGGCAATGGCTATCCGCGGCAGGATGGTTTCGACATTGTCGTGGCCTCCGAGGTCATGGCGATTTTCTGCCTCGCCACCTCATTGGCGGACCTGAAGCAGCGTCTTGGCAATATTGTGGTCGCCTACACGAAGGAGCTGGTGCCGGTGCGCGCGCGGGATCTCGATGCGCACGGTGCCATGACCGTGCTGCTCAGGGATGCGCTCAAACCGAACCTGGTTCAGACCCTGGAGAACACGCCCGCCATTCTTCATGGCGGTCCGTTCGCCAATATCGCGCATGGCTGCAACTCGGTGATCGCCACCCGCGCCGGACTCAAGCTCGCCGATTATGTCGTGACCGAAGCCGGTTTCGGCGCCGACCTCGGCGCGGAAAAATTTGTCGACATAAAATGCCGCAAGTCGGGTGTTCGGCCGGACGCCTGCGTGGTCGTCGCGACCATCCGCGCGCTGAAGTACCACGGCGGCGTCGACCTGAAGGAACTCAACGGGGAGAACCTTCCCGCGCTCGAGAAGGGCATCGCCAATCTTGCGCGCCACGTCGACAACGTGCGTAACCACTTTGGATTGCCTTGCGTGGTGTCGATCAATCACTTCACCCATGACACTGACGCCGAGATCGCCCTGCTGAAGCGCGAGATTGTCACGCGGGACACCCCCGTGGTGCTGGCAAAGCACTGGGCGCAGGGGGGCGCCGGCGCCGAGGAACTGGCGCGCACCGTAGTGGGTGTCGTCGACAAGGGTGCCTCCCGATTTCGTTTCGTATACGAGGATTCCGCGACCTTGTGGGACAAGGTCAAGGCAGTTGCGACAAAAATATACGGCGCGGCGGATATTTCCGCCGACGAAAAGGTCAGGGCGCAGATCCGGAAGCTGCAGGATGACGGCTATGGACACTATCCGGTCTGCATCGCCAAGACGCAGTATTCCTTTTCGACGGATGCCTCGGCCCGCGGCGCTCCGTCGGGACACCTCATCAACATACGCGAAGTGCGACTTGCCGCCGGCGCGGAGTTCGTCGTCATGGTGTGCGGTGACATCATGACCATGCCTGGCTTGCCAAAAGTCCCCGCGGCCACCAAGATCGATCTGACGCCCGACGGAAAAGTAGTCGGTTTGTTTTAAAGCAAGACCTTGACGCAAAGGCGCAAAGGGCGGGAAGGACGCAAAGGAAGGCAATAGAAAAAATATCCCGGCTCGCGTTCCGGTCGGATGCAGATATCGCAGCGTGGGTAGAGTTGAAATCGAGCCCTTAGCTATTTTCACCAATCCTCATAAATATTCGCCGCCCGTTCGTGGATACAAAATTTCTAGAAATGCCGCTTTCCTTTGCGCCCCTTGCGCCTTTGCGTTGAGAATTTGAACTTGAATTAAAGATGGACAACGTGCGATCCGACTTCAAATCCGCCACTGCTCTGTCGACTGCTGCCGGCGAAAGTGCGGCCGCGCAGGATTTGCACTGGCTCGAAAAAAACATTCCCTGTCAGGCGGCCTGTCCGGCGGGTACCGACATTCCCGGCTATCTCGAAGCGATCTATCACGGCCGTTTTGCCGAGGCCTATGAAATCAATCTGCGGGACAACGTATTCCCGGCCGTACTGGGAAGGGTCTGTTCGCGACCCTGCGAAGGCGCTTGCAGGCATGGATGGGAGGGTAATGGGGAGCCTGTCGCGATCTGTTTTTCCAAGCGCTCCGCGGCGGATTTCGGAGACCGTGCGCCGGTCGTTCTGAAATCCTATCGTGCCGCCAGCGGCAAGACCGTCTCCGTCGTCGGCGCGGGGGTTGCCGGACTGGCGGTGGCGCGCGATCTTGCGTTGACCGGACATCGTGTCACCGTCTTCGAAAAGCATGCGGCGCCAGGCGGGATGCTGAACCAGGGGATTCCCGCTTTCCGCCTGCCGCGGGCGATCATCGCGCGCGAGATCGAGCAGGTTGCGGCGATCGGCGTCGAGATCCGCTGCGGCGTCGATATCGGCGCAGACATTGCGCTGGCCGATCTGTCGGAGCGGTTCGACGCTGTGGTCATGGCGGCCGGTACACTACGGCCGAATATCCTCGACCTGCCCGGCAAGGAATTGCTGGGCATCGAACACGGCCTTTCCTTTTTGTTGCAGGTCAACGAGTTCGGCCGCCGCGACGTCGGCCGGCGCGTGATCGTGATCGGCGGCGGTTACACGGCCATGGATTGCGCACGTACCGCGCTGAGGCTGGGCGCGCAGGTCGGCGTGGTCTACCGGCGCTCACGCCAAGACATGGTGGTGCTGCCGGGCGAAGTCGAGGAACTCATCGAGGAAGGCGGGCATCTGGAAACCAATTGCTCGCCGGTTGCTTTCCTCGGCGCGCATGGCAAGGTAATCGGCGTGCGCTTCACGCGTACGCGGCCGGGCGAAGCCGGCCTCGACGGCCGGCGCCTGCCGGTCGGCGTTCCGGGTTCGGACGTGGATATCGGGTCCGACACCGTCATCCTCGCCACCGGACAGTTTCCGCAGACTGCGTGGATGGATCCGCAGCTGAAACCCAAACTGGTGGCGCGCGACGGCTGGCTTTCGAGTGGCACTGCCCAGGAGACGGCGCATTCCAACATTTTCACGGCGGGCGACTTTGCACTGGGTGCCACGACGCTGATCCAGGCGATCGGCCACGCACGGGAATGTGCCCGCAAGGTGGACGCCTGGCTGACGGGCC
Source organism: Burkholderiales bacterium (assembly GCA_035260785.1). Taxonomy (GTDB): domain Bacteria; phylum Pseudomonadota; class Gammaproteobacteria; order Burkholderiales; family JACQAP01; genus JACQAP01. Next base: position 130 of record DATFUO010000308.1, on the reverse strand, counting down.
GCAAGCTGGCGCCGGCGCGTGCGAGGGTCGGTCCCGCCTTCCAGTCGAAGGTCGCCGGCGGCCATGGCACCGGCCGGACGCCGCAGATGAACGTAATCCCGATCCATCCGATGCCCGTACTGGCGGTAGC
>DATFUO010000307.1:0-10126 GCA_035260785.1 Burkholderiales bacterium | reverse complement strand
AATCACGATTTCCTCGTCCGCGTCGGTTACCCGGCTTTCGTCCCATTGCGGCAATGCCGGCATCTGCAGCCTGGGCTGCGCAAGAATGTGCATCGCCGCCGCTTTGCCGAAAACCAGGCATTCCAGCAGCGAATTGCTGGCCAGTCGATTCGCTCCGTGCAACCCGGTATGCGCGGTCTCTCCCACCGCATAGAGACCGCCCAGGTCGGTCAGCCCGTTGCGATCGACCCGGATGCCGCCGCAGGTATAGTGCGCCGCCGGTACGACCGGGATGGGCTGGCGGGAGATGTCGATGCCAAACTCGAGGCAGCGGGCGTAGATGTTCGGAAAATGCTCCCGGAGAAACTCCACCGGCTGATGGCTGATATCCAGATAAACGCAATCCAGGCCGCGCTTTTTCATTTCGAAGTCAATTGCCCGCGCCACCACGTCTCGCGGCGCCAGTTCCGCGCGCTGGTCGTGTGCGGGCATGAAGCGCGCGCCATCGGGCAACCGCAGAATTCCGCCCTCGCCGCGTACGGCTTCGGAAATCAGGAAAGACTTGGCATGCGGGTGGTACAGGCAGGTCGGATGGAACTGAATGAATTCCATGTTGGATACCCGGCAGCCCGCGCGCCAGCCCATTGCGATGCCGTCTCCGGTCGCGGTGTCGGGATTGGTCGTGTAGAGGTAAACCTTTCCGGCGCCGCCGGTGGCCAGTACCACCTGGTCCGCGGCGACGGTTTCCACACGCCCGCTTTTCTCGTTGAGGCAGTAGACGCCATAGCACCGGCTTTGGGCAAGGCCGAGCTTGCCGGCGGTAATCAGGTCCACCGCCATGGTGTGTTCCAGAATCGTGATGTTCGGATGAGCCTTGATTTTCGCTTCCAGCGTGGCCTGTACGGCGTGTCCGGTCGCGTCCGCGGCATGGATTACGCGCCGGTGGCTGTGTCCGCCTTCGCGGGTCAGGTGATAGCCGATGTCGCTGGTCGCGTCGCGCGTGAAGGGCACGCCTTGGCCAATGAGCCATTCGATCGCCTGACGGCCGTGTTCGACCACGTACCGGGTTATCGCGGGATCGCACAGCCCGGCGCCCGCAATCTCGGTGTCGTGGATATGGTCGGCGGGACTGTCGTCCTTGGCGAGCACGGCGGCGATCCCGCCTTGCGCCCAGTTCGACGCCCCATCGAGGAATTCGCGCTTTGTGAAAATGCCTACCTTGCGGTGTTCAGCCAGATGCAGCGCGACGGTCAGCCCGGCCAGGCCGCTGCCGACGATCGCAACGTCGAAGCGCTTCATTGATTTCTCGCTTGTTGGGAGCGCGGCAGTTTACCGCAATGCCGCTGCCGCAAATCGTCATCCTGGCCGCATTTTTGGCTGAATGAACTAATGCACTGCGGCTGTGTCTGTGGGTTAGCGAATCGCACCGCGTTTCCCGGATGGATCGCTGCAGGTATACTTACGCGCCTTTTGAGACGTACTGCGATCAAAAAATTCAGAATATTCGGGAAACTTGGATAGATGGGCGACCGTGAAGTTGACCAGGCGCTGGTCGAGCGGGCGCAACGCGGAGACAAGCACGCCTTCGAGTTGCTCGTTGCGAAGTACCAGCGCAAGCTTGGACGTCTGCTTTCCCGGTTCATACGCGATCCTGCCGAGGTGGAGGACGTGGCCCAGGAAGCATTCATCAAGGCTTACAGGGCGCTGCCTTCGTTCCGCGGAGACAGTGCTTTTTACACTTGGCTGTACAGAATCGGCATCAACACCGCCAAAAATTATCTGGTGGCGATGGGACGCCGGGCGCCGACCACAACGGAGTTCGATAGCGAAGAGGCGGAGAATTTCGAGGACGGGGATCAGCTCCGGGACCTTAACACCCCTGAAGCGGAGCTCATGACCAAGCAAATTGCGTCTACGGTGAACCAGACGATGGAAGAGTTGCCTGAGGAATTACGCACCGCAATTACGTTGCGGGAAATCGAGGGCATGAGTTACGAGGATATCGCAAGTGTGATGAATTGCCCGATCGGAACCGTGAGGTCACGGATTTTCCGGGCACGCGAAACCATCGCGGAACGGCTGCGCCCGTTGTTGGATACCAGCAAGGAAAAGAGGTGGTAGGCATGGAACGAATTTCTGCATTCATGGATGGCGAAGTCGAGGAGTCCGAGGTCACCGTGCAGGTCAGGCGGATGAAAGAGGACCCCCAACTCCGGGCTGTCTGGGGCACGTATCACCTTATCGGCGATACGCTGCGCGGTGAAAGGATAGGGCTTTCGCAGAATTTCAATGCGAAGCTGGGCGCCAAGCTGGTTGAAGAGCCGACCATCCTGGCGCCGCGCAGGCGATCCCCACTGCAAACGAACGCCCGCCGGTTCGCGCTTCCGGTCGCCGCTTCGCTGGGGGGGGTAGCGCTGGTCGTCTGGCTGGCGGTGTTCAACAATCCATTTGCACCGCCAAAAGAAAATCTGGCGCTCAATGCACCGGTTCCCCTGGTTGGGCAAACCCAGCTCGCCGCGAATCCGGCAAGCGTCGAGGTTAACGACTATCTTCTGGCGCACCAGCAATTTTCCCCCAGCACAACCATGCAGGGCGTAGCTTCTTATGTGCGCACGGTATCCGGACAGGGCGTGGAAGAAAAGCGCTGAGCATGATGCGTCAGGCGTTATGGTTGCCGGCGTTGCTCGCGCTCGGCTTGTCAGGAGGGGTTGGCGCCGCCGATCCGTTGCAGCAATCCGAAGCACTCGCGCTGCTGCAGAAAATAGCGGATGCGGCTCGAGAGCTTAACTACAGCGGCACTTTCGTCTACCAACATGGCGATCAGGTCGAAACCTCCCGCATCGTGCACTTTGTGGAAGAGGGCAACGAGTATGAGAAGCTCGAAACCCTGGATGGTCCGCGCCGCGAAGTCATTCGCAACAACGATGAAGTTCTGTGTTATTACCCGGACGCGAAAATTGTCCGCAGCGACAAACGCGTGGCACGCCGGACTTTCCCGGCACTGCTTCCCGAGCAGCTTTCGTCCCTGACCGAGTATTACGAGATTCGCAAGGCGGGATCGGAACGCATCGGCGGCTTCGATTCGCAGGCCCTGGTCCTCGAACCGAGGGATGGCATGCGGTATGGACACAAGTTCTGGGCCGACATCAACTCCGGGTTGCTGCTCAAGGCCCGCATGCTCGGCGAGCGGCACAATGTCGTCGAGCAATTCAGCTTCACGCAAGTCGTCATCGGCACCGGTGTTACGCGCGAGATGGTGCAGCCGTCGTTCAACATACGCTTCCCGGAATGGCGGCTCGACCGGTTTGCCAATAACGCGATCAGCGAACTGGAGTCCGGCTGGACGGTAAAGAATTTCCCGGCTGGCTTCCGCAAGATCCTGGAAATGCGACGTTCCAAGCAGGGTAACTCGGTGCTGGTTACCCACATGGTCTACTCGGATGGCCTGGCTGCGGTATCGGTTTTCATCGAACCGGCAGCGACCCGCAACAGGATCAATGAAGGGCTTTCCCAGCAGGGTGCCATTAATATTTACACCAGAACCATCAATGACCAGGTCGTGACCGTGCTCGGCGAAGCTCCCGCCACGACAGTCATGCAAATAGCCAACTCCGTTTCGCCGCGGGGCAAGTAGTTTCCGGCGCCGTCGTTTTATCGCATCATTGCATGTGAATGGACCCGTGACCGGAGGAAGCCGCTGATGTTCAGAAGACTGTGTTTGTCCGTGTTGCTTTGGGTGCCGCTGCTGGGTTTGGCCCAGGTTCAGGGCCTGCCGGATTTTACGGACCTGGTCGACAAACAGGGGCCGGCGGTGGTGAATGTCAGTACCACTTCGACGGCCCACGCCGGCGCCGGGCAGTCGCCGGTTCCCGAAGACGATCCTTTCTACGATTTTTTCCGTCGCTTCGGACCACCCCAGCCACGCGACTATGAGACGCGCTCGCTGGGTTCCGGCTTCATCGTCAGCGCCGACGGCTATATCCTGACCAATGCCCATGTGGTCGACATGGCGGACGATGTCACCGTTAAGCTGAACGACAAGCGTGAATTCAAGGCCAAAGTCATTGGCGCCGACAAACGCACGGACGTGGCGGTCATCAAGATAGACGCAACAGGCTTGCCGGCGGTCAAAATCGGCGATCCGGAAAAACTCCGGGTAGGCGAATGGGTGGTCGCAATCGGGTCTCCGTTCGGCTTCGAAAGCACGGTCACGGCCGGCATCGTGAGCGCAAAAGGCCGCTCGCTGCCGCAGGAAAATTACGTCCCCTTCATCCAGACCGATGTCGCGATCAACCCGGGTAACTCGGGCGGACCCCTGTTCAACATGAAGGGCGAAGTCGTCGGCATCAACTCCCAGATATACAGCCGTACGGGCGGCTTCATGGGGTTGTCCTTTGCCATTCCGATTGACGTCGCCATGGACATCTCCGCCCAGTTGAGGTCGGTCGGGCGCGTCAGCCGCGGCCGCGTAGGTGTGGTGATCCAGGAGGTGACCAAGGAGCTGGCGGAATCGTTCGGATTGGCCAAGGCCTCCGGTGCCCTGGTCAATTCGGTGGAAAAAGGCGGGCCAGCCGAAAAAGCCGGCATCGAGGCATCGGACGTCATTTTGAAATTCGACGGCAAGAACGTCGGCTCATCGGCCGATCTGCCGCGCATCGTGGCGCAAAGCCGGCCGGGCTCGAAAGTGACCGCCCAGATCTGGCGCAAGGGCGCTGCCCGTGACGTCGCCATTACGGTGGGTGAAATGCCTGAAGAGAAAGTGGCCCAGCGCCCCGGCCGCAAAGAGTCCAAACCGGGCAATGTCGTCGCGCGACTCGGCCTGACGTTAAGCGAATTGACAGCGGACCAACGCAAGGAATCGGGGTTGAGCAGCGGACTGCTGGTGGAGGACGCGCAAGGCGCGGCCGCCAAGGCCGGCATTCGCCGGGGCGATGTCCTTTTGGCGATCAACAACCAGGATGTGAAATCGGTCGACCAGCTCACCCAGCTGCTGGGCCAGTTCGAGAAAGCCCGCAGCGTCGCGCTCCTGATCCGGCGCGGTGACGGGGCGCTATATGTGCCGCTGCGGCTTGATGGAAACTGAGCGGCATCGATGACCGGAACTAAGGCCGCCAGCCGTTCGGACAGGGCGCGAAAGCCGCTCGTCACAGGGTAAAATCCGCTACAATTTCCCGCTTTGGAATCCACCTGAAAGGGCACGTTCGTGCCCTTTTTTCTAATGCAGCATATCCGCAATTTTTCGATCATTGCCCATATAGATCACGGCAAATCCACTCTTGCGGACCGCATCATCGAGCTCTGCGGCGGTCTTTCCGATCGCGAGATGGAGGAGCAGGTACTCGACTCCATGGACCTCGAGCGCGAACGCGGCATCACGATCAAAGCTCAAACCGCCGCACTGCGCTACAAGGCGCGCAGCGGCCAGATTTACCAGCTCAACCTGATCGATACGCCGGGGCACGTCGATTTTTCCTATGAAGTCAGCCGGTCGCTGGCCGCATGCGAAGGGGCGCTGCTGGTCGTGGACGCCTCGCAAGGAGTCGAAGCCCAGACCGTGGCCAACTGCTATACCGCCATCGAACAAGGCGTCGAGGTGGTGCCGGTGCTCAACAAGATCGATCTGCCTTCGGCGGATCCGGATCGGGTCATCGCCGAAATCGAAGACATCATCGGCATCGTGGCCGACGACGCAGTGCGCGCCAGCGCCAAGACGGGTGAGGGAGTCGAAGACATCCTTGATGCGGTCATAGCGCGCATCCCGGCGCCGCGGGGCAACCCGGACGGCGTGCTCAAGGCGCTGATCATTGATTCGTGGTTCGACAACTACGTCGGCGTGGTCATGCTGGTGCGCGTCGTGGATGGCGCGCTGCGCCCCAAGGACCGGATCCTGCTGATGTCGAGCAAGGCAAACTATCTGTGCGAGCAGGTGGGCGTATTCACGCCGAAATCGCAATCGCGCGGCGAGTTGCTTGCCGGGGAAGTGGGATTCGTCATCGCCGGTATCAAAGAGCTCAAGGCCGCGCAAGTGGGTGATACGGTCACGCTGGCGGACAAACCGGCCGCCGAGCCTTTGCCCGGCTTCAAGGAAATCAAGCCGCAGGTTTTCGCCGGCCTGTATCCGGTGGAAGCCAACCAGTACGAGGCTCTGCGCGACGCCCTGGAAAAACTGCACTTGAACGATTCGTCGCTGCGTTACGAACCGGAAACCTCGCAGGCGCTCGGCTTCGGCTTCCGCTGCGGCTTTCTCGGCCTGCTGCACATGGACATCGTGCAGGAACGCCTGGAGCGCGAATACGATATGGCCCTCATCACCACGGCCCCGACTGTGGTGTACCAGATCCTGATGCGTGACGGCACCATCGTGGAGATCGAGAATCCTTCGAAACTGCCCGATCCATCCAGGATCGAGGAAATCCGCGAGCCGATCATCACCGCGACCATCCTGATGCCGCAGGAACACGTCGGTCCGGTCATGACCCTGTGCAACAACAAGCGCGGCGCCCAGCGCAACATGCAATACATGGGCCGCCAGGTCATGCTTACTTACGAGCTGCCGTTGAACGAAGTGGTGATGGACTTCTTCGACAAGCTGAAATCCGTCAGCCGCGGCTATGCGTCGCTCGACTACGATTTCAAGGAATTCCGCGCGGCTGACCTGGTCAAGCTGGACATTCTGATCAACGGCGATCGCGTCGATGCGTTGTCTTTGATCGTGCACCGCACGAACAGCCAGTATCGCGGCCGGGAACTCGCGACCCGCATGCGGGAACTCATTCCGCGGCAGATGTTCGACGTGGCGGTGCAGGCCGCTATCGGCTCGCATATCATCGCGCGCGAGTCCGTAAAGGCCCTGCGCAAGAACGTGCTTGCAAAATGCTACGGCGGCGATATCTCGCGCAAAAGAAAGTTGCTGGAGAAGCAGAAGGCAGGCAAGAAACGCATGAAGCAGATCGGCACCGTGGAAATCCCGCAAGAGGCGTTCCTGGCCATTCTGCAGGTGGATAACAAATAGGCGGCATTCAGGCCGCTCAAAAGGTGGATGATCGATGAATTTTGCCTTACTGATGCTGATCCTGTTGGTGGTGACCGGGGCGATCTGGTTGCTGGATCATCTGGTGTTTCAGCGGCGCCGCGACAAAGGAGCGAAGGAACCGTGGTGGATCGAGTATCCGAAGAGTTTCTTCCCGATCATCCTGATCGTCTTCCTGCTGCGCTCGTTCCTGGTCGAGCCGTTCAAGATTCCGTCCGGATCGATGATTCCGACGCTGCTGGTCGGCGACTTCATCCTGGTCAACAAATTTACTTACGGCATCAGGCTGCCCGTGGTGAACAAGAAGATCATGGAGGTCAACCTGCCCCAGCGCGGCGAGGTCATGGTGTTCCGCTACCCCGAGAATCCGACGCTCGACTACATAAAGCGCGTGGTCGGCGTGCCGGGAGATCGGATCGAGTACCGCAACAAGCGCCTGACCATCAACGGCGAGCTGGTCAATGTCGATAAAGACGATGATTACCAATACGTCGACGGCGGGCTCAGCTTCATCAATTCCGCGCGATTCTGGGAAACGCTGGGCCAGCACAGGCATTCGATCATCATCAACCCGGACGCACCAGCCCTGCAGCTGGCGGGCGTCAAGCAGTTTCCGCAGCGCGGGAACTGTGTTTACAATGAACAGGAATTCAACTGTCTTGTGCCACCGGGAAATTACTTCATGATGGGCGACAACCGGGATTCGAGCTCCGACAGCCGTTACTGGGGATTCGTGCCCGAGCAGAACATCGTCGGCAGGGCATTCCTGGTGTGGTGGAATTTCAGCGAATTGAAGCGCATCGGCAACCGGATCAACTAGCGGGAGCAAACATGAATCGTCAACGTGGCGTGACTTTCATCGGCATGGTATTCATCGCCGGCCTGATCGTCTTTGCAGCCATCATCGGCCTCAAGCTGGTGCCGGCGTACATCGAGTACGCTACTGTCGTGAATCACCTGCGGGAAATAGCCCGCTCGCCGGATGCGCGCGGCGCCTCCCCCAAAGATATCCAGACCATGTTCAGCAAGCGCGCGCAAATCGATGCGATCAGCGCGGTCAAGGGAGACGATATCGAAGTCGACAAAGAAGGCGATCAAGTGGTCCTCAGGACGAGCTACTCGACCAAGATCAAACTATTCGGAAATCTGAACGCATGCATCGATTTTGTCGCCAGCAGCGGGAATTGACGATTACAAACGCGCCTCCTCAATGCCTGACGGGCCAATAGAGCGTCGACTGGGCTACCGGTTCAGCGATGCGGCGCTGCTCCAGCAGGCCCTTACTCATCGAAGCCACGGCGTACCGCATAACGAACGCCTTGAATTCCTCGGCGACGGGCTGCTGAATTTCGTCATCGCCCGCCTCCTGTTCCAGCGGTTTACCGCACTGCCTGAAGGTGACTTGTCCCGCATGCGCGCCGGGTTGGTCAACCAGCAGGCGCTTTCGGAGCTGGCGGCGTCGCTGTCGCTCGGCGAATACTTGCGCCTCGGTGAAGGCGAACTCAAGAGCGGCGGCTTCCGCAGGCCATCCATCCTCGCGGACGCGTTCGAAGCATTGATCGGGGCCATCTGCCTTGACGGGGGATTCGCGGCCGCGGAAAAGGTTCTGACGGAAGTCTACAATCCCCTGCTGGCGGTCATCGATCCCGGGGCTTCGGGCAAGGATCCCAAGACGCGATTGCAGGAATTTCTGCAGGGCAGAAAGTTCGCGTTGCCGCTGTATTCGATCGTATCCGTGGATGGTGAAGCTCATGAGCAGCACTTTCGCGTGGAGTGCGCCATTCCGGAACTCTCGATCCGCTCCCATGGTGAAGGGCCTACCCGGCGCGCCGCGGAGCAGGATGCAGCCCGTGGCGCCTACGATCTCGCAGTCGCGCACAAATGAAAGTTTTTGCTCATCGCTCTGGACGCATCGCCATCGTCGGCAGCCCGAATGTCGGCAAGTCGACTCTGCTCAATCGCATGGTCGGCATGAAGATCAGCATCACCTCGAACCGGCCTCAGACGACGCGCCACCGCCTGAATGGCATTGTCACCGAAGCCGATGCGCAGATGGTACTGGTCGATACGCCGGGCTTCCAGACCGAGCATGGCGGCGAGTTGAACCGGTTGCTGAATCGCACGGTTTCGGAGAGCCTGGACGGCGTGGATGTGGTGCTGTTCGTCATCGAAGCCATGAAATTCGGCCGCGAAGACCGCAAGCTGCTTCCGCTGCTGCCTAAGGACATCCCGGTGCTCCTGATCGTCAACAAGGTCGACAAGCTGGCCGACAAGGCGGTACTGCTGCCTTTCATCGCCGAAACGAGCAAGGCGTTTGCGTTTGCGGAGATCGTACCCGTCAGTGCCGCCAAGGGAACACAAGTTGCGCACTTGAGGGAGATACTCAAACCCTATCTTCCGGAGGGCCCTGCGCAGCATGAAGAGGACGAAGTCACAGACCGCCCGGAGCGGTTTCTCGCGGCGGAGCTGGTACGGGAAAAATTGTTTCGCCTGCTCGGCGAGGAATTGCCTTACGCGGCGACGGTGATGGTCGAAAAATTCGAGTCGCAGGGCCACATGCGGCACATTCACATTGCGATCATCGTCGACAAGACCAACCACAAGGCCATGGTCATCGGCAAGCGCGGAGAAAAACTCAAGCAGATCGGCACCCAGGCCCGGATCGACATGGAGAAATTGTTCGGCGGGAAAGTGTTCCTCGAGCTCTGGGTGCAGGTCAGAAGCGGCTGGGCGGACAGCCTCAAGGCACTGAAGAGCCTGGGTTACGAATGAAGCGTGGCTACGAATAACACCGGCGCGGCTGGCGCGACGGGCGACAGGCAGAGACGGGATGCGCAGCTCGCGTTCGTACTGCACACCTATCCGTTTCGGGAAACCAGTCTGGTGGTGGAGACCTTCACCCGGAATTTCGGTCGGGTGGGGCTGGTCGCACGCGGCGCGCGGCGGCCGAAATCCGCGCTGCGAGGCTTGATGATGGCGTTTCAGCCCCTGCTCCTGTCGTGGGCCGGCAGATCCGAATTGCGCACGCTGCACAAAGCGGAATGGCAGGGTGGCATTCCGCAGCTGCGGGGACTGGGATTGATGTGCGGTTTCTACCTGAACGAATTGCTGATGAAG
>DATFUO010000306.1:0-4851 GCA_035260785.1 Burkholderiales bacterium | reverse complement strand
GTGGATGGTCTTATCGTGAACTGGGTGCTCGATCCGGCCTATCTGCCCCTCGCGCGGGACGCAAAGACGCTGGTAGACCAGTATCTCGGGAGCCTCAAAGCCCCGCCCGAGAAAACTGTTTCGCGACGGATATCGGAGGCGTTGCGCCGGCCGCGTGCCTTGACACGGGATTAATCGGTCGGCGTTATGGTCCCGGTCAGGCGAACGGCCCGACCTACGGCGTCGCGTTCGCTCACCCTTCCGCTGCAATAGATCTGCTTCCACTGGCCGGACCGGGTTTCGACGCGGAACTCGGTGCGCGTGATCGCATTGTTCGTTTTGAACGTGCCGATGATCGCTTGTCGCAGCGCCTCACGGTCTTCAGGATGGATCGCATCGTTCAGGCGACGGGCGGTCGTCGTGAGTGCTTGCGATCCGTAACCAGTCAGGACGCCCCATTCCCGGCTGAGAAAAACTTCGCCCGACGGTATGTGCCAGTCGAACAGGGCGAGGCGTGAACTTTCGAGGGCCAGATGCAGGCGTTCCTCGCTCTTGCGCAGGGCATCCTCGGCCTCGCGGCGTTCACTGACATCCTCGACGCTGCAGGCAAACCCGAGCAAGTGCTCGCCGTCGCTCATCCTCGCGGATTTCATCGATGCCCACACGACCTTGCCGTTGCGATGCACGAATCGGTGTACCGAGGCGAATGCGGAGCCGGTGGTGGTGGCCGTTGTCCAGGAGGAAACGACTCTCTCCCGGTCGTCCGGGTGCAGTGTTGTTTGCCAGCCGTTGCCGAGGATCGCCGGTTCGGACAGGCCCGTGATGCGTTCGAACGAGTAATTTGATTGCACGCAGGCGCCGGAACTGTCGGCCAGGAACATGCCCAGCGGCGAAGCGTCGCTCATAGCGCGCAGCGTAGCGAAGGATGTTCGCATTCTGCTCTCCGCGACTTCACGTGAGCGCATCTGGCCCGTGAGTTTTGCCAGCGTGTGGCCAAGCAACAGGGTAAGTGCGGCCAGAGCCAGAAGCAGCGCGACGGCACGCCCGCGCATCCAGGCGGCCGTGCGGTCAAGTTTGTCCTTGAGCGCGAGCCGGGCATCCGAAACACTTTCACGTTCGATCTGAATAGACTCGTTAAACTGCGCCAGAATCCGCTCGACCTGGAGTTCCCCCTGGCCCGTATGCATGATTTCAAGGATTGCCGTCATGGTTCCCTTGCCGTCGCCGCCGGCGCTGCGTTTGACCACCAAGGGCGACGCATAGCGGGCCAGCCAGTCCTGCGTCGATTCCACGCGCCCCTCTATGAGTTGGCGTTGCCCTGCCTCGTCGCCAAGCAGCGCGAGGGCTTTTTCCGCAAATCCGGGGAATCGGTCAGCCGCGGCGCGATAGCGATCCAGTGAGACAGTGGAACCGGTCAGAACATAACCACGCACGCCGGATTGCATTTCCAGTACGATCATCGGCAATGTTTGCAAGGCTTCCAGGGCCTGAACTCGCCGGTTCAGCTTTTCGGAGGCCTGCTCAAGTTCGCGATAGGCGGCCAGCGCAAACAGGTCGATCGCAAACAGCAGGCCGAGCGCCGCCAGCACGAGAACAATCGGGCGGGGAAGGACGAAGCTGGATTTCAACATGGTGGTGCTCCCTGCGCGCACCGGTCACCCGGCGCTGGAATGATCCGGTCGCGTTGCGGTCACGCAAGCCGCATAACGCACAGGCTCGCTCAAAAAGTAATGTGCCTTGGCCGGTTCAGACGAGCAGGCAACGGTCCCTTGCGTTTTCTCGACGATCACCTTGCTGACTTCGTGCATGTGCGCCGCATAATATTTCCCGTCGACGAAACCATCCCTCCTGACCCCGCGCACCAAGTTGATGCGCAGCCTGACGCGCGCTGCACCGCCCCATCGCAGACAGAGTGTACTCTCCAGCCTAATTTATTGTTTCAAGGCGATAAAGACCAGTGGCACAGCGGTTGCATTAGATCGACACGACTATCATCTCCGCTGACCAACGCGGAATTCTGACCATACGATGAGTATCGCCCGATTCATCAAGGAAATTGCCAGCGACGCGGACACTGCCAGCGATCTGAGCGAGGGTGACGCGCATGACCTGTTCGCGGCAATGCTAGATGGTGGAGTGCCGGATCTGGAGCTCGGCGCCTGCCTCTGCGCGCTACGAATGAAGCGTGCGTCGGCGACTGAAATTCTCGGGTTCTATCGTGCCGCGTCGGAGCGGGTGTACCTGCTCAAACCACCGGCCACCGCCTTGCGACCGCTGGTTTTTGCGACTTATAGCGGAGCACGTCAGGAGCCCAACCTGCTCCCGCTTCTGATACTTCTGTTGCAACGCATGGGCGTGCCGGTGCTTTTGCACGGTACGCTTGAGGGCGGGGGACGGGTCGCGAGCGCATACATCCTGCGTGAGCTCGGCGTGCTGCCCGGCGGGTCGCTTGCGCAGGCACAGAAGTCGCTGGACGAGGGATTGTTGGCGTTCGTGCCCACTGCTGTACTCTGTCCCGGTCTGGCCAATCTGCTGTCTTTGCGCAGTCGGCTCGGCGTGAGCAATCCCGCGCATAACCTGGTTACCTTGCTGGACCCGTTCGAGAGCGGTGGATTGCGCGTGGTGTGTGCTGACCAGCCTGCCCAGCTGGACAAACTCGAATCGTTTCTGGTGGCCACCGGGTACGATGCGCTCCTGATGAAAAGCACGGAGGGTGAGCCGTTTGCCAATCCCAAGCAACGGCCGCGAATCAAATTCTTTCGACAGGGAGAGGCCAGCGTCCTGTTTGAGGAAGAAATGTTATCGGTCCGCGGCCCGCTGAACCAACCTTCCGCCATCGATGCGGCGACAACGGCGGGATGGATAAGGCAGGCAATAGCGGGGCAGATTCCGATCCCACACCCTCTCGTGAATCAGTTGGCCTGTTGCCTGTACGTTTCTGGCTATACGGATGACATGAACCAGGCTAAGGCGATCGCCGCGGTGGAGGCCGGCGGCCTTACGCCGCAGGCTCAAGGACGTTCCATAGATGGAGCGCAATCCCGGGCCATTACCTGACAAACCGGCGTCCGGTCGCTGACAGTGCGCCGCCCGCCGGCACCGATTCGAATCTATGAAGCTCAAAGATACAGCCCCCCATCCGGAGAATTTGGTGTACACGGGGATAACGCTGGGCAAGCCGCTTTTGCAATTGCAACTTGGGCATGCTACGGCCGCTGTGCCGGGCAAGATCAACGAGGATTTCCATGGAATCGTAACCCCGCACGAAGAACGGGAGGCGCAAACCAGGGGTATTGCCATCGCAATCGCGGACGGGGTGAGCGGCAACGGCGGCGGACGCCTTGCTTCTGAGACCGCGGTGAAGAGCTTGTTGCGCGATTTTTACGGTGCACCTGTTACCTGGAATATCACCCAGGCACTAGACAAGCTGTTGCGGTCGATCAACGACTGGCTGCTGTCCGAAAACGCCCGCCATCCCGAATATGAAGGCATGGTGACTACCCTCACCATGATTGTATTCAAGGGCAACTATTACCACTTGGCACATGTGGGTGACACGCGTGTTTATCGCCGTCGCGGCGACGTATTCAAGCAACTGACCATCGATCATACGTGGGAAAGGGGCGACATGCGTCATGTCCTCAAGCGGGCAGTCGGCCTCGACAGCCATCTTGTGGCGGATTATACCGATGGCGAATTGATACCCGGCGATGTTTTCCTGATGACGAGCGACGGCGTTTGGGAGGTGCTGGGGGAGCGCGTCGTCCGGGAAATCATGCAGCAGGGTGAGTCAGCGCAATCCATCGCGGATGAATTGGTGGAGCGATCGATCAAGAATCAGGTCCAGTATATGGGACGCAACGACGCAACGGCAGTCGTTATCTGCGTCAGCGAATGTTCAGGCGGCCGGTGAGTTGCCGTTATGCCGTGTCCCATTAATCCGGCGCCGCTTTTTCGGCGTGCCCATATCAACTGAATCAGGAGATCGCCAATTGCAGCACCAACTCCCTTCGCTCCCATATGCCCTCGACGCTCTGGAACCGCATATTTCCAGAGAAACGCTTGAATATCATTACGGCAAACATCATCAGGCCTATGTCAATAATCTCAATAATCTGGTGAAGGGCTCAGAGTTCGAAAACGCCGGACTCGAGGAGATCGTCCGACAATCCTCCGGTGGCATGTTCAACAATGCCGCGCAAGTGTGGAACCATATGTTCTACTGGAACTGCCTTTCGCCGCGTGCGGGTGGGGAACCAAAGGGCTCGCTCGCGCAGGCGATCGGCCGAAAATTCGGATCTTTCAGCGCCTTCAAAGAAGTGTTTTCGAAGAGCGCGGTCGCCAACTTCGGGTGCGGATGGACATGGCTGGTGAAGAAGGCCGACGGCGCGGTGGACGTCGCGAATACGTCGAATGCCGCCACGCCATTGACCGGGCCGGACAAGCCACTGCTAACCTGCGATGTCTGGGAGCATGCCTATTATGTCGACTACCGGAATCGCAGGCCGGATTACGTTGCCGCCTTCTGGAATGTCGTTAATTGGGATTTTGCCGCCCAGAATTACGCAGGCTGAGGGTTTTTGCGATCGCGCCCGGGGCGTCTGTTGGCGCCCTTTTTGTTTGCCTTGCAGGGTTCCGGCAGTCGCCGGAAGAGGTACAAAATCCCACCATGCTGCTCGACTATTGCAGTGCCAGCCTGCGTTCTCTACACTGTGCGCGCTTCGACAACGCGAGGAGGGGACAATGAAAAACCCGCTGGATTCACTTTGGGGCACGGTCATAGCAGGTTTCGTGCTGACAGTTATCCTGTATTACATAGTCAAATCCTTGATAGGGGGATAAGCCATGGAAATGCTTCCCGGAATTGTCCGC
>DATFUO010000305.1:0-12282 GCA_035260785.1 Burkholderiales bacterium | reverse complement strand
GTGGGCGTGAGCTGCGCGATCTCGTCCATGATTTCGGAAGGGTGCTTGTACTTCATCGGGTAGCCGAGCGCATTGGACAGCGCGACGGTGACTTCCCAGTCTTCCTTGCCGGCAAGTGGCGGCATCACCTTGCGCACGCGCGAGATGCGCCGCTCGGCATTGGTGAAGGTGCCGTTCTTCTCCAGGAACGAGGAACCCGGCAGGAATACGTGCGCGAATTTTGCGGTTTCGTTGAGGAAGATGTCCTGCACCACCACGCATTCCAGCGCTTCCAGCGCATGGGTGACGTGCTGGGTATCCGGGTCCGACTGCGCGATGTCTTCGCCCTGGATGTACAGACCCCTGAAACTGCCGTCGATCGACGCGTCGAACATGTTGGGAATGCGCAGGCCCGGCTCGTTATCCAGCTTCACGCCCCACTGCTTTTCGAACTGGGCACGCACCTTGTCGTCGGAAACATGGCGATAGCCCGGTAATTCATGCGGGAACGAACCCATGTCGCAGGAGCCCTGCACGTTGTTCTGGCCGCGCAGCGGATTCACCCCCACGCCCTCGTGGCCGATGTTGCCGGTCGCCATGGCAAGGTTGGCAATGCCCATGACCATGGTCGAGCCCTGGCTGTGCTCGGTGACGCCCAGTCCGTAGTAGATCGCCGCATTGCCGCCCGTGGCATAGAGGCGCGCGGCGCCGCGGACCTCATCGGCGGGCACGCCGGTGACCTTTTCCATTTCCTCCGGCGAATTGCGCGATTGCGCAATGAACGCTTTCCACTTGGCGAATTCTTTCACGTCACACCGTGCGGCGACGAAATCGTCCTTCACCAGTCCCTCGGTCACGACCACGTGGGCGAGAGAATTGATCAGCGCGACATTGGTTCCCGGACGCAGTTGCAGGTGATAGGACGCTTCGATGTGCGGCGTACGCACCATGTCGATGGTGCGCGGGTCGGCGATGATCAGCTTCGCGCCTTCGCGCATCCGGCGTTTCATGCGCGAAGCGAACACCGGATGGCCGTCGGTGGGATTGGCGCCGATGACCATCATGACGTCGGATTTCATCACCGAATCGAAATCCTGGGTGCCGGCCGATTCGCCGAGCGTGGTCTTGAGTCCATAGCCGGTCGGTGAGTGGCACACGCGCGCACAGGTGTCGACGTTGTTGTTGCCGAATGCCGCCCGCACGAGTTTCTGCACCAGATAGGTTTCTTCGTTGGTACAGCGCGACGACGTAATCCCGCCGACCGAATCGCGGCCGTATTTGGCCTGGATGCGCTCGAATTCCGACGCGGCATGACCGATGGCCTCGTCCCAGGAGACTTCGCGCCAGGGGTCGGTGATTTTGCTGCGGATCATCGGTTTGGCGATGCGATCCGGATGCGTGGCATAGCCGAATGCGAATCGGCCTTTGACGCAGGAATGTCCGCGATTGGCCTTGCCGTCCTTGTTCGGCACCATGCGCACGACTTCCGAGCCCTTCATTTCCGCGACGAAAGAGCAGCCCACGCCGCAATAGGCGCAGGTAGTGGTGACGCTGTGATCCGCCTGTCCCTTGTCGATGATGGATTTTTCCATCAGGGTCGCGGTCGGGCAGGCCTGCACGCAGGCACCGCAGGAAACGCATTCCGATTCCATGAACGGCTGGTTTTCGCTGGGCGAGACCATTGATGCGAATCCGCGGCCATCGATGGTCAGCGCAAAGGTGCCCTGCACTTCCTCGCAGGCGCGCACGCAGCGCGAGCAGACGATGCATTTGCTCGGATCGAAGCTGAAGTAGGGATTGGAATTGTCTTTTTCGGCTTTCAGGTGGTTTTCGCCCTCGTACCCATAGCGCACTTCGCGCAAGCCCACCACGCCGGCCATGTCCTGCAATTCGCAGTTGCCGTTGGCGGAACAGGTCAGGCAGTCGAGCGGATGGTCGGAGATGTACAACTCCATCACGCCGCGCCGCAGATCCGCGAGCTTCGGCGTCTGCGTGCGCACCTTCATTCCCGGCGCGACGTTGGTGGTGCAGGACGCCGGATAACCCTTGCGGCCTTCGATCTCGACCAGGCACAGGCGGCAGGACCCGAAGGCCTCGAGACTGTCGGTGGCACACAGCTTGGGTACGCGTACGCCGGCGTCCACGGCCGCGCTCATCACCGAGGTGCCTTCCGGCACAGTGACTTCGACGCCGTCGATTTCAAGCGTGACGAGTTTTTCCGAAACCCGCCTCGGGGTGCCGTAATCGGGGGTGGTTTGCAGGGACATGGTGGTCTCCTCTACTGGCTCACGTCGCTCACGCAACCTTGCGATTGAGCGACGAGCGAAAATCGTTTGGGAAATACTTGAGCGCGCTCTGCACCGGGAATGGCGTCATGCCGCCCAGCGCACACAGCGAGCCGTTGATCATGGTGTCGCAAAGATCCTCGAGCAACGCGATATTCTTGTCGCGCTCGCGGCCGGCGACGATATGGTCGATGACTTCGACGCCGCGGGTCGAGCCGATCCGGCAGGGCGTGCATTTTCCACACGACTCGATGGCACAGAATTCCATCGCGTAACGCGCCATCGCGGCCATGTCCACAGTGTCGTCGAAAGCGACGATGCCACCGTGGCCGACCATCGCGCCGATCGCCGCGAAAGCTTCGTAATCCAGCGGCGTATCGAACTGCTGTTCCGGCAGGTAAGCGCCCAGCGGGCCACCGACCTGCACTGCGCGGATCGGGCGTCCGCTCGCCGAACCGCCGCCGTAGTCGTAGAGCAATTCGCGCAATGTCACGCCGAATGCCTTTTCCACCAGGCCGCAGTATTTAAGATTGCCGGCAAGCTGGATGGGCAAGGTGCCGCGCGACTTGCCCATGCCGAAATCGCGATAGTGTGCCGCACCCTGCGCGAAAATGATGGGCAACGAGGCGAGCGTAATGACATTGTTGATCACGGTCGGCTTGCCGAACAGGCCGGCAATGGCCGGTAGCGGCGGTTTGAAGCGCACCATGCCGCGCTTGCCTTCGAGGCTTTCCAGCATCGACGTTTCCTCGCCGCAGATGTAGGCCCCGGCGCCTTTGCGCACTTCGAGGTCGAACGCTTTGCCGCTGCCGAGTACGTCGGGGCCAAGATGACCACTGGTTCTGGCGAGGGCGATCGCCTCGGCGAGCACCCGGCAGGAATGCGGATATTCGGAGCGCACGTAGATGTAACCCTGGGTCGCACCGACGGTAATGCCAGCGATGGCCATGCCTTCGATCAGCACGTACGGATCGCCTTCCATGATCATGCGGTCGGAGTAGGTGCCCGAATCGCCTTCATCGGCATTGCACACCACGTACTTCTGGTCGGCGGACGTATCCAGCACAGTCTTCCATTTGATGCCCGCAGGGAAGGCCGCACCGCCGCGGCCACGCAATCCTGATTCGGTCACCTGTTTCACGGCGGCGGCACCCTGCATCGCCAACGCTGCGCGCAAACCCTTCCAGCCGTCATGGGCTGCATAGTCGGCGAGCGACAACGGATCGGTGATGCCGACACGGGCGAAAGTCAGGCGTTCCTGTTTCTGCAGGTAGGGAATCTTCCCGGTCGGGCCCAGGGAAAGTGCGTGAGGTCCGCCGTGCAAAAAGCCGGCGTCGAACAGCGCAGCAACGTCCTTCATGGTCACCGGGCCGTAAGCGACCCGGCCCTGCACAGTTTCGACTTCGACCATCGGTTCCAGCCAATACAACCCACGCGATCCATTGCGCACGATGGTGATGTCCGCCCTGCGGCGCGCCGCTTCGACCGCGACGGCGCTGGCAACCGATTCCGCACCGAGCGACAGCGCAGACGAATCGCGCGGGATATAGACGCGAACGCTCACGCCGTGACCTCTTTCACACTGCTGACCACTTCCTCGAAGCGCTCGGGTGTAACGCGCCCGTAGGTCTCTTCATCGATCATCATCGCGGGCGAACAGGCGCAGTTGCCGAGGCAATAGATCGGTTCGAGCGTATACGCACCGTCGCGCGTCGTTTCGTGGAAATCGACGCCCAGTATCGCTTTGGCGTGCTCGACCAACTGGTTGGCTCCCATCGACTGACAGGACTCGGCGCGACAGAGATAGACCGTGTGCCGTCCCGGCGGCGAGGTGCGGAAGTGATGATAGAAACTCACGACACCATGAATTTCCGCGCGGGACAGATTGAGCGCCTGCGCGATTTGCGCAATGGCCTCACGAGGCACGTAGCCGAGGGCATCCTGAATGCCATGAAGAATCGGCAGCAAGGCGCCCGGCTGATGCTTTCGCTCTTCGAGTACCCGGTTTATGACCGCGTTCCGGTCCTGCTCATGTTCAGACACGACTCCTCCTCACATTCCCGCCCGACGTACGGCAGGGCCATCCCAACTCTTGGACAGAATCTTATGCATCAAATTGCATATTGGGTGGACGATGCTATCCTTTTCGAGGTCAAAACCTAGCGCCTGGGTGATAATCACACAATATGAACCTTCGTGCATATGGAGGTGGTGGTTGAGCAAGATCGTGGTCCGTCCGGCGTGGCTGGTCAGCAACGAGGCGGGGGAAGAACTCGATCAGCAACTCTTCCCGGTTCTGCAGGCGATTCACGACGCCGGCAAACTGACGGTAGCGGCTGCCAAAGCCGGTCTGTCCTATCGCCATGCCTGGAACCTCATCGGCCGCTGGTCGGAGTTTTTCGGCAGTCCCCTGGTCAGCCTCGAGCGCGGCCGCGGCACGACCCTGACCCCGCTGGGGGAAAAGCTGCTCTGGGCCGAGCAGCGCATAAACGCCCGCCTTGCGCCGCAACTGGAAAGCCTGGCCTCCGAACTCAACCTGGAGATCAGCAAGCTCGTCACGACAGCCCGGTCCACGCTGCGCATCCACGCCAGCCATGGCTTTGCCGTCGCCAAACTGCCGGAGCTGTTGCGGGCGCACTCGCTGATCCAGTTGGATCTTCGCTATCTTGGCGCGCAGGAATCGCTTGCGTCCGTCGCGCGGGGCGCCTGCAACTTCGGCGGTTTCCACGTGCCGGAAGGCAAGCTGGGTGAACTGGCACTCTCCCAGTACGCAAAATGGCTTGTTCCCGACAAACAGAAACTGATTCACCTTGTGACCCGCACCCAGGGGTTGTTCCTGGCGCGGGGCAACCCTAAAAACATCCGCAGCTTCGCCGACCTCGGCCGCCCGGGCGTGGTCTTCATCAACCGGCAGCGCGGTTCGGGCACCCGTTTGCTGATCGATCAACTGCTCGAGGACGCCGGCGTGGATCATCAGCGGCTCGATGGCTACCAGACCGAGGAATTCACCCATGCCGCGATTGCAGCCTATGTCGCCAGCGGCATGGCCGACGCGGGGTTCGGCGTGGAACCGGCGGCACGCCAGTTCGCGCTCGACTTTCTGCCGATGGCGAAGGAGCGCTACTTCCTGATCTGCCGCGACGAATCGCTCGACCTGCCGGAGTCGAAGGAGTTGATCGAACTGATCCGCGGACAGGCCTTCCTCGACCTCATCGCCGGCCTGCCCGGCTACACGGCTCCCCGTGCGGGTCAGATCGAATCCGTCGCCGAAGCATTTCCCTCGATCGATACTCGCAAGTAAAACATTCTCGCACTCACCGCAGAGGACGTGGATACCCGACGTGCTACGCACGTCGGGTATCCGCGTCCTCTGCGGTGAGCGCGTTGATCTAGAGCTTAATTCCGGGCTGAAATTGGAGCCGCGCTGCTAGAATCGCTGCGTGACCTCCCCCGACACTTCCCCTGCCGCCATCGACATCCGCGGCGCCTGCAAGACCTACCCGAATGGCACCCGCGCGCTCGAACCGATCGAGCTGATCGTACGCGAGGGCGAGTTCGTCACCATCGTCGGCCCGTCCGGCTGCGGCAAGAGCACGCTCTTGCGCCTGATTGCGGGATTATCGCCGCCCACCGCCGGCAGCATCGTCTTGTCGGAAGGCTATTCGCCGCCGCGGCTTGCGTACGTATTCCAGTCGCCGACCCTAATGCCGTGGGCAAGCGTGCAGGCCAACGTCCGGCTGCCGCTCGATCTGGCCGGTGTTGCCCGCACGCAAGCCGACAAGACGACCCGCCACGCGCTCGAACGGGTCGGCCTGCAGGATTTTGCGCGTTCCTTTCCACGCGAGCTGTCCGGCGGCATGCAAATGCGCGCCTCGATCGCCCGCGCGCTGGTCACCGGTCCGCGCCTGCTGCTGATGGATGAGCCCTTCGGTGCGCTCGACGAGATCACGCGCAACCGCCTCGACCGGGAATTTTCCGAACTGAGCGCGCGCGAAAACCTCACCGTCCTGTTTGTGACCCACAGCATCTATGAAGCCGTATTCCTGTCCTCGCGCGTGCTGGTAATGTCCCCCCGCCCCGGTCGCATCCATGCCGAAGTAGCCATAGACGCGCCAAGGGTGCGCGCGGATTCTTTCCGCACTACAACGGAATTCGCGTCGCACAGTGCACAGTTGTCGGAGATGCTCGGGGCCGTGATGCAGGAGGCTGATCAATGAACGGCCGCAACTGGATCAGCATCGCAGCGCCGGTGGTCGTGGGAGTGGTCTTCCTGGTGTTGTGGCACGCCGTGGTCGCGATCAACCAGATTCCGTCGTATCTCGTGCCCGGACCGCTACTGGTGTTCGAGACCCTTCTGCACGACTGGGATTCGCTCTACCACTCGCTGCTGATCACGCTGCAGGTCACCGGCTCGGCGCTTCTGCTCGCAGTGCTCCTCGGCTCCCTGCTTTCCATCCTGTTCGTGCAAAGCCGTCTGCTCGAATCCGCATTGCTGCCGTACGCGGTGATTCTGCAGGTCACGCCGCTGGTCGCGATCGCGCCGCTGATCATCATCTGGGTCAGCGATCCCTACGACGCACTGGTAATCTGCGCGACCGTGGCTTCCATTTTTCCCGTCATCGCGAACACTACCGTGGGATTGCGCAGCGTGGATACAGGGCTGATCGATCTGTTTCGCCTCTACGGCGCGTCGCGCACGCAGATCCTGCTGCGGTTGCGCATTCCCAGCGCGGCGCCCTACTTCTTCGCCGGGCTGCGCGTCGCGACCGCATTGGCGCTGATCGGGGCTGTCGTCGCAGAATTCGTCGCCGGCACCGGCGGCACGCGATCCGGCCTGGCTTACCAGATACTTCAGGCGGGCTTGCAATTGAAAATACCGAGACTGTTCGCCGCACTGTTCCTGATCACGGCGACGGGAATTGTGCTCTTCCTCGTGGTCAGTTGGCTATCCAGGCTGGCGTTGCGGCGGTGGCATGAGAGCGAATTACCGACAGAGCCGTGAATTACCTGAATATCGAGATGTACGTGACTGCATTAAAGTATTAAAAATGACTCGGGGTTCGCGCGATAGAGATTGTCATATTTATCGTAACCCGTTACGATAAATGAATGCCCAAATCTCCGCGAACCATGATCGGCCGGCCGCCTACCGGAAAAGCGCAGTCTGCTGCCAAACGCATGCGCCGCTACCGCGCACGACACAGGGCGGCGGGTCTGCGTGCTGTCACAAGGCTTGAGGCGCCAGTTCAGGCACTCTCCCCCGGTGCATTGAAGCATCGGATCCTCGATGCGCGCAGCCTTGCGATGCACTGTCTGGCGGCGGCAAAAATCGAGCAGGATCGTGCGTTGCTACGAGAGGTGGAAAAAACCTTCGACGGATGGCGTGCCCGGTATAAGGCTGAAATTCCGCCAGCATTGGAAGAATGGCGTCTGCTTCTCGAGCGCCCATGGGCGGAAGTTTCCGCGGTCATTACCGATCTTGGAGAACGTGCCGCACGCCTGCGTCAATCGTCGCCTTTTTCCACCATTCTCACTTCGGTAGAACGGGAACGGATCTATGACGCGTTCCGATCTTGAGCACTTGATTCGTGCTGCCGGAAAAATTTCTGGAGATCGTGAACTGGTAATCATCGGCAGCCAGGCCGTTCTCGGTCAGTATCCCGAAGCGCCGGGGATACTGTCGCGATCCATGGAGGCCGACCTCTATCCCTTGTCGCGGCCTGAACTGGCCGACAGCATAGACGGCGCAATTGGAGAAGGATCGACATTTCATCAGACCCATGGCTATTACGCGCAAGGCGTGGGTCCGGACACTGCCACGCTTCCCAAAAACTGGAAAAAGCGCCTCGTCCGTATCGAGAATT
Source organism: Burkholderiales bacterium (assembly GCA_035260785.1). Lineage (GTDB taxonomy): Bacteria > Pseudomonadota > Gammaproteobacteria > Burkholderiales > JACQAP01 > JACQAP01. The sequence goes on along the minus strand of DATFUO010000305.1, from coordinate 4,154 downwards.
CCAATACAGGAGGATTCGCCGGTTTGTGTCTGGAAGTTCACGATCTCGCAATTTCAAAATATGTAGCGGGACGGGAAAAGGATCGCGAATTTACCCGGGCTCTTGCAAAATACGAAATGACTAACATGGCGGCATTATACGAGCGTCTCGCAGCGACGAAGCTCGATCCCGCAGTCGCGAAACTGGTCAAAGGTCGCATTGAAAGGGATTTTACGAAGAATTGAATATAGGAATCCGATTCCGCATCGATCTGTAGAAATAGAAATTCCGTTGGACTGCCAGCGAGGTAATGCATGAGCCAGGGAAATGACCATCGAGCGATGCTCGCAGTCGCCATCGAAGAAGCCAGAACCGGCCTGTCCGAAGGCGGGATTCCGATCGGAGCGGCGCTCTTCGACAAAAACGGCAAGGTACTCGGACGAGGCCACAACCGCCGCGTCCAGGAGAATGACCCCTCGGTGCACGGCGAGACCGATGCTTTCCGAAAAGCAGGCCGGCAGCGCCGGTACCAGGACACGATCATGGTCACGACCCTGGCGCCGTGCTGGTATTGCAGCGGGCTCGTCGTCCAGTTCCGAATCGGCAAGGTTATCGTAGGCGAGTCGCGGACGTTCCGCGGCGGGATCGACTGGTTGCGCGAACGCGGTGTCGAGGTCGTGGACCTGGACTCACCGGAATGCGTGGAACTGCTCACGACATTCATCAAGGCGCATCCCGATGTCTGGGACGAAGACATCGGGGAGGCTTGACGAATCTGCTCACGTGTCGAGGTGCGGTGTCGATGTGCCTCGTCAGATACCGCTTCACCATCCGGCGTATTGAAACCACCCGAGGTAGCAAATGAATCTGACTCGCAGGCTGCGACGAATCTTCGGCGGCAAACCAGCCAACACGCCGCCCTTCGCTCCTGTGTCTGCCTCCGTCCCCGTGACGGCGCCAGGCGTCGGGGACGACGTGGCCCGCCTGCTGCCCAAGTTGACTGCAGCAGCGGAGGACCGGCTGTTCAACTTCTTCGTGCCTACATTCTGGCTAACCTCGAATCCCGAGGCCGTCACCGCGGCAGCCAAACAGATCGTCAATCTCTGCAGCAGCGCCCACCACTTTGCCGACAACTTTCTGACGTGGGGCAGAAACATGTCGATGCTGGATGATCGTTCGTTCGTGAAGGCGTGGGAGTCGAACGTCGAGAGCGCCTCCGACCGCGCGATCGTCTGGCGGCGCTACGTCCTTGCGTGTGCTGCCTATCACTGCGTCCAGCTCGATGGGGATTTCGTCGAATGCGGCGCTTATACCGGGGTTGGCATCAAGACAGTCGTGGACTATCTTGGCGGCCCGGCGTTCCCGAAAACGTTCTGGGGATACGACACCTTTGAACACGACCCGTCCATGCTCAATCACGCCATGCCCGAGCACCGGGTCGGGTTGTACGATCGGGTACAGAATAAATTTTCGGCCTACCCGCAAGTCAGGCTGATCAAGGGAGTGATCCCGCAAGTGTTCGAAAACCACTGCCCCGAGCGTATCGCCTATCTGCACATCGACTTGAACCAGGCGCCCGCCGAGATCGCAGCGCTCGAGCACCTGTTCGATCGAATGGTGCCGGGCGGCGTCCTAATCCTCGACGACTACGAATGGTCGGGCTACTACCGGGCGCAGAAGCTGGCGGAGGACCCCTGGTTCGACGCACGTCACTATCGCGTGATGCCGTTGCCGACCGGGCAGGGGCTGGTCATCAAACGTTGAATCAGCCTCGGCCCCGTCGTCACTCTGATTGTCGGAAAAAGTATGGGAATTGGACCGGAGTTCAGGATCGGCATGCTGCATAACATGCGCGATATGCCGTTCCTGTCCCGCTTTTCACGTCTGAAAGGCCAGGCCATGAATCGGATACATGCAATGTGCGCCCTTGCGGTCTTTACAACTTGTGCGCCACCGACTCCGGCCGCGGATCTGACAGCCGAGCAGGTAAAGCAGATTCTTTCCACTTCGGAACCTGCGAGCAGCGCTGCGCTGGCGGGGAAGGATTTGTCCCGCCTGGATCTGAGCCAACAGAATTTTCAGCGCGCGAATCTGGTTCGGACCAGCTTTTTCGCCAGCAAACTCGTGCAATGCAATTTTTCTCGTGCGAATCTCTCCGGGGCCAACCTCAACGGTGCCTGGCTGATGGGGACTGACTTTTCGGGTGCCGACCTGTCCCGCGCAACACTGATGTCTGTCGTGATCCTGGGTGGAACTGTAACCGCCCGCCCGAACTTCAGAAATGCGATCCTCACCGGCGCGCGCATCATTGCGGAACTGGACGGCGCTGATCTGTCGCACGCGAACCTGTCCAGGGCGCGTCTCGGGGTCGACATCAAGAATCAAGGGATGGGACAGATGCGCACCAACCTCACTAAAGCCAATCTCGAAGGCGCCGATCTGTCCGGTGCAGATGCGAACCGGACGCTGCTGCGGTTTGCGAATCTGAAGGATGCAAACCTGCGCGGCACCGACCTGTTTCGCGCCGACCTCTCTGGCGCCGACCTGACCGGCGCAGATCTAACCGGAGCCAATCTGGAGGAAGCGGATATCAACGGGACCATCTTCAAGGGCGTGCGCGGGCTGGATGCAGTAAAGGGGCTCAATCGCGCCGCACACCGTGATAGTGCGAGGTTCTAATGCGTAAACAATGCGATCGCAGGCCTGAGCCTGTAGCGTGGTGTATCGATCAAATTTAGGTAGAGCCGCTCGCGGCGAGGTTACGCATGAACGAAGAAATCGATTACTACGCAATGCTCGATGTTGCTCTCGAGGAAGCCCGCTCCGGCCCGGCTGAAGGGGGCATCCGGATGTCCGGGACGAAGACATCGGCGAGGCTTGAAGATCGATCAAGGCCCCAATTGGCGGTTGCAATGGAACGCGCAGCGGTGTCCTGTCGTTTCATCCAAGGTTGTTGCGCGCTTGATCGTGTGAGGCAGGGCTTGCGAGGTTGAATATACGATGCAATATGCCGGGCCCGCGCTAAGCCGCAGTGGGGCATCCTGCATCAGGCAGGAACAGGCGCGATTCAGTCGTCCCGGTGGCCCTTTCCCTTATCATGATCACGGTCACGCCCTCTGTCGCGGTCATCACCGTGATGCTCGCCATGGTCCCCGCGATGACCTTCGCGGTAGCGCGGCGCGTACTCATCCTTGTACCAGCGATCCTCCACGAAGTAGACCGGCTGGCCGCACGCGTCGTACTTGCGGCAATACTTGCGCCAATTCTTCGCGTGTTTCGGAGGTACCCGCAGGTACACCGGCTGGCGAACCACGCCCACCGGCGCAGGCTGGATCACGACCGGCTGCGGATAGATGACTTGCGGCTGAGGGAAGTTACCGATGTCGATGCGGCCGTAGAAGCCGGGCTCGCCGATCTGTACGGAGACGCCGACATCGGCGGCAATCGCGGGAGTCGTGACTGCTGCCACCGTCACGGCCAAAGCACATAGGAAATGCTTCATGACAAGAGTCCTGTTGTCAGTATTTTTTAGTCAACGTGCAAGCGCACGAATTCGATGACAAGCGGAATTATACTGGACGCCTGTGGACCCGCCATCGGTAAACCGGACACCCGATGAGGTCGCCCGCCGGTTAGCTAATGCATCAGTGTGCATCATGGCCATCCTCCGCGAGTCCAATGCCGATAAAGCTCGAGCGGCGTAAACTGCGGCATCCCCACTGCAGGAGCTATGCAAGATGAAGCCCTTCGCCCGCTTAACAGCCGCCTTCTTGTTTTTGCTCATCGCCGCCTCTGCCCAGGCGCTCGACAAGGTCACCTTCCTTACCAACTGGTTCGCCGAAGCCGAACATGGCGGTTTCTATCAGGCGGTGGCCGAAGGGATCTACGAGAAATACGGCCTCGACGTGAAAATCGGCATGGGCGGTCCCCAAGTGAACGTCTATCAACTGCTGCTCGGGGAAAAGGCCGACTTCGTGATGGGCTACGACGTCGCCACCATCAACGCCGTCGAACAAGGGTTGCCGCTCATCACCGTTGCCGCCAATTTCCAGAGCGAACCGGTCGGCCTGATCGCGCATCCCGACGTGGAAAAAATCGAAGACCTGAAGAACCGCATCCTGTTGATCGGCCAGGCAAGCGAGACGACATACTGGCCGTGGCTGAAGGCGAAGTAT
>DATFUO010000304.1:0-7377 GCA_035260785.1 Burkholderiales bacterium | reverse complement strand
TCGGCGATGCGCCCCCGCACATCCAGTTCGGCCTGGCCGCTGATACCCTTGGTTTCGAAATAAACCTCTTCGTCATCGTCGATAGTCACCGTCGCATCCGGCCATTCTTCCTGCAACGCCTGAAGCAACTGACTTTTGAACTGTTCATATTCCTCCTCGGAGACGAGTCCGAGTAGTTCGTGGTTCGCAAAATAGGCAATCGAAAGTGTTGCGGCCATATCTCGTTGTGTTGCGGTCGAATTGCAGATGGCGAAAGGATACCTAAAACGGAAATCATTTTCCGCATTTCGGGGCCTATCGTAAACTGCTTTGAAAATGCGCCGAGCTGTAGGTTACAGCACGTCGCGTGCCAGCTATTGCTACCAGAATGCTGGAAACGAAAGACAGATGCTCTAACCCTGCGGCCGGTTCTCCGCGCCGGGCAGACAATCCGGCCAGCCCGGTGCAAGCGAGAATCAACGACGAAGCGTGATGTTGGCGATTCGCATGCATGAGATTATTTTTATCGAGGTTGGCGCGAAAAAAGGTCGCCTCGAATTCCACGTAATGCAGTCGGCATACCGGTTTGCCGCTGGGGGCAGGCATGGTCCCGCCTCAGGGACGAACTGGATTGTCGCCCCAGTAGGCCGGCGTGGCATGCGTGCGTGGCTTGAGCAGGTCTTCAAGATACAGCGACGGCGCCATTTCCCAGGCAAATTCGTTGAGGCGGACCAGCATTTCCTGGACGCGCTCGGATTCGCGTTCGGCGTGATTGTCTTCTTCCGACGGATCGTCCAGGACATTGTAGAGTTCATAACGCACCGGCAGGCGCGAGTAGACGATCAGCTTCCAGTTTCCCGTCATAAGCGCCCCGCGGAAATCTTCCATCCCCAGCAGCATTTCCTTGCGTGGACTGAGCTTTGCTCCGGTCAGGGTCTCCCACTGGTCGACTCCGTCCACGGGTTTGGGCTGCGCGAGTTTGGCGCCGGCAAGACGGAGCAGTGTCGGGTACATGTCCGTCACATGAATGCTTTCTGACAATACGCCGGCGGGTATTTTTCCCGGCCATGACGCGAGTGCGACCACGCGAAGGGAGCCTTCGTACAGACTTCCCTTTCCGTCGCGATAGGGGCCATTGTCGGACACTTCCTTTTGTACGTCGCCGTCACCGGTCGGATATTTGTTCGGCACGGCGCCGCCGTTGTCGCTTTGAAATACGAGCAGCGTATCGGCCGCCATGCTTTTCTTCTCGAGCGCGGCGATGACTTTGCCTATCGCTTCGTCCAGGGCGGTCACCATGGCCGCGTAAGTCCGGCGCTGTTCATCACGGACGTCCTTGTACCGGTTCAGATATTCTTTCGTCGCGCGCAGGGGTGCCTGAGGTGCGCTGAAGGACAGAAACAGGAACAGTGACCTGGCGGTGTCGTGCTTTTCGATTACCCGGACAGCCTCTTTGCCCAATAACGTGGTGCAGTAACCATCTTCCTTGATCAGCCGCTCGTCTCGATGCCAGTCGGGTTCAAACGATTGATTGGTCTTGCGCAGGCAATCGAGGCCGCCGCTGAAGCTGCCGTAAAAACTGTCGAAGCCACGCTGCGTCGGCCAGTAGCCTTTCTTGTAATGGCCGAGTTGCCACTTGCCCAGCATGACGGTGCGGTAGCCCGCCTCCTTTAGTGCTTCCGGCAGCAGGCGCTCGCCGGTCGGCAGGCCATACTGGCTCCAGGGCAGAATCGACAGGGTCTGCAAGCCGTAGCGCATCGGATAACGCCCGGTGAGCAATGCCGCGCGGGTAGATGTCGAATAGGGTTCCGAATAGAACCTCTCCAGGCGCGCGCTTCTTTGAGCGAGGCCGTCCAGATTGGGCGTCATTATGCTGCCGCCGTGAAATCCCACGTCCTTCCAGCCCAGATCGTCGGCAAGGATGTAAACGATGTTCGGACGATCCGCGGCGCCAACATGGGTCACAGTGCAACCGAGGGCTACGATGCAGGCCAGCAACGCCGATGCGAGCCGCAGGGCGACTCTCATAAGATTCCTCCGTCGGATCGGGTGGATGTTACATGAGAATGGGGCATCGACGTTTTGCCCAAGCACCTTCTCGCAAGGTCATTCGGCACTGCGTTACAATCGGACGAGTCATGAAAGAGCGAGAAATGATCATTGGCGTGCTCCGTGAACTGGGCCGCCGTCTCTGGATAACCCGGGCGATCCGGGAGGCAGCATTTGTCGTCTGCGTCGTTCTGTTTTGCCTTGTCTGCTTTGTGCTGATCGAGCCAGCTCTCGTCTCGGGCATATCGACTGCCGTGGTGTCCATTCGTATGGCGCTGCTGGCGGCATTTGCCGTTGTCACCATCGAGGTTGTAAGGCGCAGTGCGCGCAGGGTTTCCACGCAACAGGCCGCCGCGGCGGCCGATGCGGGCGCGCATCTGATGGACGAATTGAAATCTGCGCACTGGTTCCTGTCAGACATGGAGTCCTCGCCTTACGTCGAATTGCAGATGCGGCGCGCGGCGGCCACCGCCGCGCAGCTCGATCTGGCCACGCTCGTGCCGCGCCGGCTGCCCATCAATGTCTTCGCTGCCGTTGGACTTGGGCTGCTGTGGGCTGTGCTGGTGTGGATGACACCGCGATTGTCGCGCTCATGGGATTCCGGTCACGAAATAGCCGCTGGCGAGGATGCCGAGTCTGCTGATCTGCGGTCGTTTCTGAAAGGCGCGCCGCATTACGCGGAGGTTGAAAAACTCGACCTCGCTTTGAGTAGGCTGAGGCAGACCAATGCCTCAGCCAAGGAAAGGATGCGAGCCCTCGCCGATGCGCGCGATGCCATCGATCAGGCGAATATGGAGGCTTCGGCGGCACGCGAAGGGTTGTCGAGTCTGGCCGAAGCGCTGAGATCCGATCCGAACTTAGAATTGGCGGTGCAGGCACTTGACCAGGGGCGCATCGGCGATGCGATGACGCTTTTGCGCAAACGCAAAGCCGATTCCGCGGCCGGCGCAATAAAAGACCAGGCCAACGAGCCAGCCGACAAAGCTGCTGCTCCCGAAAGCAGCGTCGACCCGGCGCTGGAAGGTGCGAGGCGGGACCCGACCGGCCAGAACGCCGCGGTCAATCAAGATGCGATCAATCGAGTCATCCGTGCTCTCGAGCAGGCAAACGAACGCATCGAGGTGCAGAACCGGGTGAACAGCATCAAGCGGCGCATGGAAGACAATCTGGTTGCCACGAGACAGCGCAGCCGGCTCACTGCAAGCCAGTACGACAATCGTACGAATGCCCCCAATCCGACGCCTTCGCCCGACACCGGAAATTCCAATTTGCGAAGCGGTACCTTATTCCGTCAGGCCGCCGTTGCGCGCGAGGAAAACGACAATGCGCGCGAAGGCAGTCAGACCGGCGATGCTTCGGGCTATTCCGTGGCGTTCCCGCTGGAAGGCGCCGCGACCAAGAGGCTCGATGCGCAGTTGAAGCTCGAGACCATTCTGCAGAATAACGACCCGGGCGTAGAACCTGATGCCAAGGGCGGCCAAGGCTGGTTCTATTCCGCCAGCCGGGAGCAGAAGTCGATGCGGAAAGCCGAGAACGTGCGCTCCCTTGCCGGCTATGATCGCGAAGAGGCGATAGCACATGACCGGGTGCCGATGCGGCAGAAAACCATCGTCAAGAATTATTTTCTGAATCTGCACGAAGGTGAGAAATAATGAACTCCGTGGCTGTCGACCGGCAGATACAGGCCTTCCGCGAACAATTCCTGCTGGTCCGCAATGAAATATCGCGCGTGATCGTCGGCAACGAAGAGATTATTTCCGGCGTGATGACCTGCCTGCTGGCCCGAGGCCACGTGCTGCTCGAAGGCATTCCCGGCGTAGGAAAGACCAAATTGGTGCAGACCATGGCGGATGTGCTGCACCTGAAGTTCTCCCGCATTCAGTTTACCCCCGATCTGATGCCGGGCGACATTATCGGCACGAACATCGTCCGGGAGGATGAGGCCGGTCGAAAATCGTTCGAGTTTCAGAGCGGCCCGATATTCGCCAACATGGTGCTGGCCGACGAAATCAACCGGGCCACACCCAAAACGCAGTCGGCTCTGCTGGAAGCGATGCAGGAAAACAGTGTTTCCGCGGCCGGCCGGACCCATGCGCTCGATCAGCCGTTCTTTGTCCTGGCGACCCAGAATCCAATCGAGATGGAGGGCACCTATCCGCTGCCCGAAGCGCAGATGGACCGGTTCTTTTTCAAGCTGAAGCTTGATTTTCCCGACGTCGGGCAATTGCACCTGATCATAGACCGGACGACCCGTCAGGCGGAGCCGTCAGTAAAGCGCGTCCTCGAACAAGGCCAGATTCTGCAGATGCGCGAAACAGTACGGGCAATTCCGGTTGCGCGCCCGGTGCAGGAGTATGCGATCAAAGTAACCCTGGCAACCCACCCCGAGTCCGGCCAGGCACACGAGTTAACGAAGAAATACGTGCGCTTCGGTTCCAGTCCGCGCGGCACGCAAGCGCTCATCCTCGGGGCCAAGGTGCATGCGCTGATGAACGATCGGGTCTACGTATCCTGCGAGGACGTGCGCGCCGTGGCCTTGCCGGCGCTGCGGCACCGCGTATTGCTGAACTTTGAAGCGGAAGCGCAGCGCGTGGATACCGACGCCATTCTTGCGCGAATCCTGGAATGGGTGCCGGAGCCCGGCGAATAGCACTGCCCGCGCCGCGCAACGGCGGACAGCGCGCGACCGCGTCGAGGTAAATCTCTTGGTTCAGGAAAGCGTGTTGTTCAGCGAAGAATTTCTTCGCCAGCTTGAGCATCTGACGATGCTGACACGGCGTCCGGTAGCCGGCCATGTGCGCGGGCATCATCGTTCGCGGCGTACCGGGTCGGGAATGATCTTCGCCGATTACCGGCCCTATTCGCCAGGCGACGATACCCGCAACCTCGACTGGGGAACCTACCTCAGGCTCGATCGCCTGATCCTGCGGCTTTTCGAGGAGGAGGCCGATCTGCCCGTCTACATTTTCGTCGACGTCAGCCGCTCGATGGACTTCGGCGCGCCGTCCAAGTTCGATTTTGCGCGCAGGTTGGCCGCTGCGATCGCCTATATCGGCCTCATCAATCACGATCGTGTCAGTCTGGTGGCGTTTTCCGACGGTGTAATCGAGGAAATGCCGGCACGCCACGGCAAGAACCAGGTCTGGAGGTCTTTGCATTTCCTCGAGCGCCTGGAAGCCTCCGGCGGTACCAGTCTGCAAACTGCATTCCGCAGTTTTTTTGGCGGACGCCGCGCCCGCGGATTGGTCGTCGTGGTCTCCGATTTTCTGGATCGTGATGGTTTCGAACGCAGCTTCCAGGTGATTCGAGAATATCGCCACGACGTGTTTGCCGTTCACCTGATGAGCCGCGAAGAAATCGAACCGGATCTGACCGATGAGGTGATTCTGGTCGATTCGGAACTGGGCCATTCCGTACGGACGCGTGTGACACCTGATCTTGTCAAAGCCTATCGCGAGACTTTCATGCGCTATTGCGCGGAAGTCGAATCATTCTGCCGCGGCCATGGCTGGGGATACCTGCGCGCTACGACACAGACTCCCCTCGAGGAATTGATGCTCAAGGCTTTGCGCGCCGAAGGTCTGTTGCGATGAACGCATCGGCCTTGCCGATTTATCTGTCGGCGCTCGCCCTGGTGGCGACGCTCGCCGGCGTCGCGGCACTGTACTGGCTCAAGCCCCCGCCGCGCACGGTAGTCGTTCCGTCCAGCCTGGTCTGGGACCGCGTGCTGCGCGAAAGTCATCCGCACCCGGACCGATTGCGTTGGTGGTTGTCCCTGCTGCTGGCCGCACTGATTGCGTCAGCCATGGTGAGCACGCTCGTTGCGCCCCGTGCGGTTGCCCCTGCGCAAGCCGCGTCGAAGCTGATCGTTGTGCTCGACGATTCACCAACCATGGCAACGCGCACCACCGACGGCGCCACGCGGTGGGTTCATGCCTTGACCAAAGCCCGTGCCCTGATAGAGGCGCACGCCGCCGGAACCCAGGTCTGGCTTGCGGATACCATGCGACGAGTCATCACGCCGGCTTTTGAAAATCGCGAAGCCGCCCTGGCGCAACTTGCGGTATTGCAGGTCTCCTACGGCTTCCTGCCGACGGTGCCGCTGCCGGAACGGCCTGACGACATCGAGACCGTTGTAATCACCGATGGCGTGTCGATCGGCCCGGTGCCGGGGCAGGCGAGATTGGTATCCGTTTTTGAATCGGTGGAAAACGCCGGCATCACGGCCTTCGAAGTGCGCGCGCTACCGGCCGATCCCCGCCGGTATCTGGCTTACGTCGAATTGGTCAACGCCAGCGGTATCGAAAAGCGTATCGAACTGGCAATCGTCGGGGTCGGTGGCAAACGGGTCTCAAGAGTAGTACCGATCGCGGCGCGCGGCATGCGCACCGAGATGTTCGATATCTCGGATTTCGACGGCGGACCGGTGCGGGCATCGATCGCAATGCCTGGCGACGGTCTTGCCACCGACGACGTGGCGTACGCGATTCTGCCTGCACGTCGCGCAATGCGTGTGGCTTTGGTGACCAACGGTAATCCTTTCCTGCAAAAATCCCTGCAGGCGCAGCCGCGGGTGAGCATGACCGTCATTACGCCGAAGAGCTATGCCGGCGATCGGGACTACGACGCGGTCGTCTTCGACCGCTTTGCGCCAAGCGTGCGACCCCGTGTACCCGCACTGCTGTTCCGACCGCCTCGCGCCAACTGGTTACCGCCAGCACGCAAAGAGGTGAGCAACGTGACTGCCACCACGTGGAAGGCGGCGCATCCGCTTCTGGAAAACATTTCCCTGCTTGACCTGAGCATTGATCGTGCGACTGTCGTCGATCTGAAAGATCTTCCGAAAGAGTCCGAATTCGTGTTGGCGAGCGGGCCTGGCGAAGTGCCGCTGATCGTCGCGCATGAAGATGGGGCGCGCTGGATTTCGTTTTCTTTCGCACCGGATGACTCGAATTTTGCGCTGCAGGCCGGTTTTCCGATGTTTCTGAACAACGCGCTTCACTGGATGCAAGGCGATCAGTCCGCTATCGCACGGGGGTTAGGGGTCATCAAGGTCCCGGTGACCGGCGCGTTTGTGGTGGCGGCCGACGGGAAAGAAATGCCATCGCAATCTATTCCCGGCGGCAGCATATTGGAAGTCGACGCGCCCGGCCTGTTCACAGTCGTCGCGGCGCATCAACGCCTGCGCATCGTGGCGAATCTGTTCGATCGACGGATTACCGATGTAAACAACTCCCGGCTCGCGCAGATCAAGCCAGGCACGGATCCGTCAATCGACGCGCTTCAGTCTATGGCATTCGATACAAAATTCGGGCTTTTGTTTGGCGCCGCGCTATTGCTGTTGTTCGA
>DATFUO010000303.1:0-2678 GCA_035260785.1 Burkholderiales bacterium | reverse complement strand
GCGCCGGAAACTGATGGTCAAGGACCAGATCGAACGGTTGAGAAATACCGCGAGCGAAACGCTGCACTAAGAAACGCTGCACTAACCAGCGTCACGAACTTCTCTAAAAACACCACCGTCATCCAAAGATGAGCGCAATTGCGCTCATCTTTTGGTGTGTACTCGTGCGGGCGCGACGGTAAGTCGCGCAGCAAAACGTTCATACCCCTGCAAGCTCGCCGACATAATTCGCGATCGCCAGCGATGACGTCAGGCCCGGCGACTCTATCCCGAACAAATTGATCAGTCCGGCGACCCCGTGGTCCTGGGGCCCCTGGATCAGGAAATCCTGCACAGCGACCGCGGGCGGCACGATCTTCGGGCGCATTCCCGAATAGCTCGGCATCAGCGCGCCGTCCGGAAGCGTCGGCCAGTATCGCCGGATGGCCGGATAAAATCTTTCCGCCCGCGCCGGATCGACGGCGTAATCGATGGCATCAACCCATTCCACGTCGGGACCGAACCGGGCCTGTCCCGCCATGTCCAGGGTGAGATGCACCCCGAGCCCGCCGGGTTCCGGCACCGGGTAAATCAGGTGCGAAAAGGGCGCCCGCGCGCTGCAACTGAAATAGTTTCCCTTCGCAAGATAGGCCGGCGGTATCAGGTCGATCGGCATGCCGTCGATGCTGCGCGCGACCGCGGGTGCGGCCAGGCCGGCGGCATTGATGAGAAGCCTGCATTCAAGGCTGATCGGCGCGCTGCCGCCGGCATCGAGTTCGATTCGATCCGTTGCGGCCCTGGCGTGCAGCAGCGGCGTGTGAAAGGCACATGCCGCGCCGGCAGCTTCGGCGTCGCCGCGCAGCGCCAGCATGAAGGCGTGGCTGTCGACAATGCCGGTGGAAGGCGAGAGCAGGGCGGCGTCGCAGTTCAGCGCCGGCTCCAGTGCGCGCGCGGCATCGCCGGAGAGCGTTTGCAGATCGAGCACGCCGTTGGCTTCGGCGTGAGCCCTGATCGATTGCAGCCTCAAGGTTTCCTTCGGCGTTGTTGCGACGATCAGCTTGCCGCAATTGCGATGCGGAATGCCGTGATCCGCGCAGTATTCATAGAGGGCGCGCTTGCCGCTGACGCACATCCGCGCCATCAGGCTGCCGGCCGGATAATAGATGCCGGCGTGGATCACTTCGCTGTTGCGCGACGAGGTAACGGTGCCGATACCTTCGGCCGCTTCCAGAATGATCACCTCGCGGCCGGCCTGTGCCAGCCGCCGGGCGACGGCAAGACCGATCACCCCCGCACCGATGACGACGCACTCAACTTTGTCCATTCGCAGTTCGGATCCGGGCTCGTGTTCTATCCGACCCGACGCGCGCCTCAAGGCGTTGGCGCGTTCGGGCTCAATCCCATTCCCACACTATCGCTCTGTTTGGCATGGTCTTTCTTGCAGGATCGGCTTGATCCGTTTGCGGGCGTTTTCCGGGCTGGGGGCTTGTTAGTGAAGCATTAATCATGTCGGGGCAATTGCCGGTATTTGAGTCACATTTTTGACTTGCACGGGTACGCGTTTACCCGATCCAAACCCGTGAAGCCAGACACTCCGCCGCAGAATCCGGCGGGTGATTGATGGCTGACAAGGACGGGCAGGCAGGCGGCTATATCTTGATTCCCGCGCAGGCCGTGGTGTGCCTGATCGCAGCCGTTGCGCCGTCCGCAACCGCCTGGGCCACGTCCGAAAGGTTCTCGCCGACCAGCTATGTCGGTTCAGCCGACCCCAGCCTGATCTGGGAGATGCTGATTGGCGGCATCGCTGTGGCGTCTTTTCTCGCGGCTGTCGCGCTGTGGGTGCTCTCGGCGTTGCGCAAGGTCAAGCGCTCGCAGTTGCGCAGAAATGCGTTCATCAGTTCTGCCCTGAACAACCTCAGTCATGGCGTGGTGATGACGGATCCGCGGCGCCGGATCGTGTTCTGCAACGATCGCTATCTCGAGATCTACGGCCTGGCGCGTTCGGATCTTTCCAGAAACATGACCGGGCCGGAACTGCTGGAGTTGCGGCGCGCGCGCGGCGTCCTCGACGTCAGCGTCGAGAATTTCCATGAACATGCCAGCCCCCCGGAAGGCCTCATCACCGAGCTGCCCGGCGGACGATCGGTTCTGGTCAAGCACTTTGCGCTGCCAAACGGCGGCTCGGTGGCGACGTATGAGGATTGCAGCGAGCAGCGCAAGCTTTCGCGAAAGCTTGCGTCGACCAAGCAGTTCCTGGAATCGATGCTCGACAATGTGCCGGTCTGCGTGGCCGCCAAGAGCATCGAGGACGGCCGCTATATTTTCGCCAATCGCGCGTTCGAACGCTTCTCGCGCTTTTCCCGCGACAGCCGATGCAATATTCAAGACCGCCACCGCGGCACGCATAGAAGCGGCGGACCAGGCAGCGCTCAATTCTTCCGACGGCCAGTTCCGCAGCGAATTCGTGGTCGAGCGCGGTTCGGAAAAGCGCGTTCTTTTCTCCAACCGCGTGATCGCGCGCAACGACAAGAACCAGCCGGAATTCCTGATCGCGCTGTTCGATGACGTCACCGACCGCAGATCGCTTTCCGAGGAACTCGAAAGCACCAAGAAATTTCTCGAACTGGTGGTCGACAACATTCCGGTATCGCTGATCGTCGAGCGTGTCCGCGACGGACAATACCTGCTGGCCAACCGCA
>DATFUO010000302.1:0-5673 GCA_035260785.1 Burkholderiales bacterium | reverse complement strand
TAGCGTATGCGGCAGCAGGATCAGCGGCCGCAGCGGCGCGCGCTTTTGCGTGGATACGTAGGGCGGATGCAGATATTCGGGCTGCGTGCCCTTCGCTGGCCGCCGGTAACCGGCAATATCGGTCATGCTTGTCGCTCCTCCTTGAGCCCGGCGGCATCAATGGCGACCGGACATCCTGGATGGATGGACCGTGCGCCAGACCCGAGAGTGAGATTGTCTCAGAACACGCCGTTATTGTTCGCCGCTTTTTCGGGAACCTCCTGGATCACGTCCCGGCGCTTGACGAGCCGTCTTCCGTCCACCCTGGAAATATCAATGCCCGCCCGTACCGTGAGCGGCGGCGAACGCCTTGGCGAACTGCTCCAGGGTGGTCGATGCACGGATCGTGGTGCCGGGACCTATAGTTTTTACGATACGCCCGTCGGACAGGGCGTTGCTCATTTCCTCGAACAGGTCGGCGACATTCCGCGAGAAACCGTTTTGCCCCATCCCGGCCTTGGCCTGCACGGGATCGCCTTTGACGTACTTGAGATCGGGTTTGCCGATTGCCGCGCCGAGAACGGCCGCCGCCTGGCTCATGGTGTAGTCACGCGGGCCGAGCAGATGCCGGACCGACTGGCCTTTGAAAATCGGTTGCGCGAGTTCCTTTGCCACATGCGCCGCGATGTCCTGCGCGGCGATCATCGCGATCAGCGCGTCCGGCGCGATCATGCCGGGATAGACGCCGAACGCCTTGATCAGCCCGATCGCGTGCAGGTGGTTTTCCATGAAGTAAGCCGCGCGCAGATGCAGGATATTGATGCCGGCGAGCTTTTTCAGGCGTGCTTCCTGCACGGGCGCAGTAGGAACGAGGGGTGAGGGGAGAGGGAAAAGCAAGAAAAACTCTCGTACTTGCCTTGAGCCAAAAGGACTGGATGCTGAGTGCGTAAAATGGACGCTTCGCTGTCGTTAAGTTTCCCTCGCCCCTCATCCCTTGCCCCTCATCCCTCGCCCCTCGTCCCTCACCCCTCAAACAAGTGAAACGCGTTCCGCTGGATTCCGTCGCTTTCGCGACCATGGTGTTGTGTTGCTTCATCTGGGGCTTCACCAATGTGGCGACCAAGCTCGCGGCCGCGGATATTTCGCCGGTGATGCAAGGCGGCCTGCGCTCGATACTCGCCACGGTACTGCTCATGGGCTGGGCGCGCCTGCGCAGCATCCCGCTGTTCGACAACGATGGCTTGCTCAAGGCCGGGCTGATTGCCGGCGCTTTGTTCGCGGGCGAATTCCTGTTCATCTACGCCGGGCTCGCGCATACCGGCGCATCGCGCATGGTGGTTTTCGTCTATACGGCGCCGTGCCTGACCGCGCTTGGGCTGCACTGGTTCGTGCCCGGCGAGCGGCTGCGTCCCACGCAATGGATCGGCATCCTGCTTGCATTCGGCGGCATCGTTACCGCATTTGGCGACGGATTTGCGTCGTCGCCCGCTTCGCTGGCCGGTGACGCGTTCGGGGTCATCGGCGGCGTTCTCTGGGCGGCCACGACGGTGTGGATACGCGCCACCGGACTCACCCGCATCAGTGCAGAAAAAGTGCTCTTCTTCCAGCTCGCGGTTTCATCGCTGACCTTGCCGATTGCCTCGGTCGTGATGGGCGAACCAGGCGTGATGGCAATCACGCCAATCGCTTTATCCAGCCTCGTCTACCAGGGGGCGATCGTCGCCTTTGCGACTTATCTTGCCTGGTTCTGGCTGCTGACCCGCTATCTCGCAGGCCGCCTCGCGGTGTTCGGATTCCTGACGCCGCTGTTCGGCGTATTGATGGCGGCCGTCGTGCTCGGCGAACCGCTGCGCCCAGCCTTCCTCGGCGCACTCGCGATGGTCGGCGCCGGGATTTGGCTGGTTAACGCGAGGCGTTAACCAGCCAAATCAGAGGCGAGAGGAAAGATCAAAGGTTGCTTCTGTTCTTTCCTCTTTCATCTTTCCTCTGAAAACCGGCCGATCAGCTTCAGCGTCGCCTCGGCCGCGCGAATGCTGGTGACAATGACGACGGCAGTCAGCACCACGAAGATCCAGTTGACCTCGCCGGTGTCGAGGATCATCGCCAGTGTCACGAACAGGCGCATGACGGATACCAGGAGCAACGTGATCGCGGCGGCGGGGCTCTTGAAGCGCCACAACAAGACACCGAGGAATCCGAACAGTCCGACGTCGAGCAAGGTGCGCTCGCCCTCGATCAGATAGAGTGCCGCCAGCACGGCGGCAACGAGCAGAAACACGATGGACGCATCGGTGACGACATTCAGCGCGTCCTGGCGGCTGCGGATCAACGCAAAGATTCCCCTGCGCCTGCTTTCCGACAAGATTTTCTCCTTTGCGTTGCGATTCCGGCAAATCCGGCCGGAACGAATCATAATGGCCGCGATGGGAACTCTCAATCTGATGGTTTATCGGCACTCGGCGTTCTACAGCCCGCTCATTGCCGGGATCGCCGAAGGTTTCTTCGCGCACGAGGGCTTCGAGCCGACCTACACCGTGATGCCGCCCGGCAAGACCGTAGCCGAAATGCTGGTATCGGGCGCCATTCATGTTTCGCAGACCGCCGTGTCCGGCGCCTGGCCCTGCCTCGAGAAAGGCGAGCGGCCGCCTTTCGTCTGTTTTGCGCAGATCAACCAGCGCGACGGCTTCCAGATCGCCTCGCGCCATCCGGCCCCGGAATTCGGCTGGGCCCGGCTCACCACCGGGAAATTCATGTTCGCGCACGGCGGCCAGCCGCAGGCAATGCTGGCTTACGCGCTGCACAAAAAAGGCGTGTCGCTCGACAAGGCCTCCGGCATCGACGCGGGCGGCCCGCAGAAATCCATGACGGCGTTCCGCAACGGACAAGGCGACTGGTATCACGAACAGGCCCCCTATCCTCAGCAATTGCAGCATGAAGGGGTGGCCGAGGTCGTTGCCTCGATCGGCGAAGCGATCGGCCCGGTCGCGTTCAGCAGCCTTGCTGCGATGCCGCGCTGGCTGGCGTCACCGGACGCAATCCGATTCACTCGCGCCTATCGCAAGGCCCGCGCCTGGGTGCAAACCGCGTCGGCCGCAAGGGTTGCGGCGGCGGAACGATCCTTCTTTCCGGACATCGCACTGGAGGCCATGACCGCGGCGATACGCTATTACCAGAAACTCGGTTGCTGGGCCGGCGATATCGCGATCGATCCGGCACACTACGAAACCGCGCTCGACGTGTTTGCGCACTCGAAGCTCATTACGCGGCGGCACCCTTACGACAAGGTCGTGGTCGCGCCGCCGAATTAGCACGCCAGGCCACACGCGGGCGGGCAATGTGAGAATATTGGACTTCCAACAGTTGGCCGTCCGATGGAAGGGAGCGACCGGCGGCGGCCGTGCTGGAGGCGCGTGCGGCATACGTGGCCCGCGTGCAAATAACGAGCTCCGGGCCTGACAACAACGATAAAAATGAGCACGACCGCTACCCCGAACGCAGGCAGGCTGTCACTCATCGAAAAACTCGCCGCCCTATCCGCATTCGTGGGCGGAGCAATTCTCACCGCCATCACCGTGATGGCGGTCGCATCCATCGTCATGCGCTCGCTCGGCTTCCAGCCGATCCAGGGCGACTTCGAACTGGTACAGGTCGCGCTCGCGGGCTGTATCGCGCTGATGCTGCCCTGGTGCCAGTTGCAGGGCGGCAACCTCACCGTCGATTTCTTTACCGTACGCCTGCATCGGGCCAAACAACGCCGGCTCGATGCCATGGGAGCCGCCCTGTTCGCGCTGGTCATGGCGCTGGTGACCTGGCGCACCTGTGCCGGCGCAATCGCCGTCAAGGCGAGCAACGAGAGCACGATGATCCTCGGCTTTCCGTTGTGGATCGGCTATGCAGCGATGATCCCGGGCCTGCTCCTCACCGTATTCGCGGCGCTGCATACGGCGCGCAACGCGTGGACGCAAAGCCGGAGATGAGTCATTTCAGCCTCGGTCTGTCCCTGTTCGGCGCGATGCTCACGCTGATGGTCCTGCGCGTGCCGATCTCGGTCGCCATGTTCCTGCCCGGCGCGGTCGGTTACTGGCTGCTCGCCGGCGATGCGGCGCTGCTCAACCATCTGAAGGGCGCAACCTATGCGCGCTTCTCCAATTACGATCTGTCCGTGATTCCGCTGTTTATCCTGATGGGGCAGTTCGCGACCCAGGGAGGATTGAGCCGTTCGCTGTTCAAGTTCGCCAGTTCGCTGCTGGGGCACCTGCGCGGCGGCGTGGCCATGGCGGCGATCGTTGCTTGCGCCTTGTTCGGTGCGGTGTGCGGGTCGTCTGTTGCCACGGCGGCGACGCTTGCGCAAGTCGCGCTTCCGGAAATGCGCAGGCTGAATTACTCAGGGCGTTTGTCGACGGCGACGCTCGCCGTCGGCGGCACGCTGGGCATCCTGATTCCGCCGTCGGTGCCGCTGGTCGTGTATGCGATCCTGACCGAGACGAATATCGCCAAGCTGTTCATGGCGGCCTTCATCCCCGGCATCATCGCGGCGATCGGCTATTGCATCGTGATCGCCATCAGCGTGACCCTGCGCCCCGAACTGGGGCCGGCGCAGCCGCGCGTCGCCAATGCCGAACGCCTGCGCGCCTTTCTCGAGATCTGGCCGATTGCCGCCGTGTTCGTCATCGTGTTCGGCGGCATCTACGGCGGATTTTTCACACCCACCGAGGGCGCCGCCGTGGGCGCGGCAGGCACTTTCGTCGCAGCCCTGCTGCAGCGTGAACTCGGCTTCAAGGGCATCGGGCGCAGCTTTCTCGGCACCGCGGTGACCTCGGGCATGATCTTCCTGGTGTTCCTTGGCGCCGACATGCTCAACGGCGCGCTGGCCCTGTCCCAGATGCCGAAAGAACTCGCCGACTGGGTCACGCACATCGGCTGGTCGCCTCTGGCGATCGTCGCCATCGTCATCGCGATGTACATCGTCATGGGATTTTTCATGGATGAACTCGCCACCATCATCCTGACCATTCCGGTGATCTTTCCGGCGATCATGGGCCTCGACCTGTGGGGGCTGGAATACACCGAAAAGGCGATCTGGTTCGGCATCCTGATGCTGATGGTGGTCGAGATCGGGCTGGTGCATCCGCCCGTGGGGCTGAACATCTTCGTCATCAACAGCCTCGCCAGGGACGTGCCGATGATGGAAACCTTCAAGGGCGTCATCCCCTTCCTGATTTCCGATTTCCTGCGCGTGATCCTGCTGTTCGTGTTCCCGATCGTCAGCCTTTACCTGGTGCGGCTGATTTTTTGACCTGGAGACTCAGACAAGAATAACTCTCACCGCAGAGGACGCGGATACCCTACGTGCTTAGCACGTCGGAGTACCCTTTTAGGACGCGGAGGAAAAACGAGAGGTAAAAAGCATAATCGTGTCAGGAGCATTCATTGGCTGATGACCCAAGCCAGTGAAAGTTGGCGATGCGATTCGGCGAACAATGACCTGCTCTTAGTTCCACATTACTTTTTCCTCATTCTTGCTTTTCCTCTGCGTCCTCCGCGTCCTCTGCGGTGAGTGCTGATTTATCTTAGGACGGCGGCAGCGGGATGAACTCGGTCTCGCCGGGAACCTTGGCGAACTTTCCGTCCGCCCATTCGCGCTTCGCACGCTCGATGCGCTCCGGCGAGCTCGCCACGAAATTCCACCAGATA
>DATFUO010000301.1:0-4889 GCA_035260785.1 Burkholderiales bacterium | reverse complement strand
TGGCTCAGCAGTTTCACCCAGGCATCCAGCGAAGCCTCATCGGCCACGACCCACTTGGCCACTTCGTCCCAGGAGATGTCGAAGTTCACATGCGAGAATTCGTCGCTGCCGAGCATTTCCCGCAGCAACTCGAGATGATCCGGCGTCGGCTTGACGAAGCGTCCCAGCCCGGTGTGCGCCCAGATGATGGAAGTATTTTTGTGGGCGCGGAACACGGTCTTGAGGTCATCGAAGTTGGCGGGCCGGCCGGGAGCGGGGCGCACGGTGTTGATGTCGTTGTGAAGGATCACGACCAGGCCCACCTCCCCGGCGAACTTCAGAACCTTATCCAGCGCCGGATTCAGCAGGCTCGCAGTGTGGCCCGCCACTTTCGCGGAAACGAATTCCTTGTGCACAGAGAATTCTCCGATGCCGGAGAACACGCCGGGATACATCAGCAGCACGCGGCGTATGTGATCCGCCGCGTACATGTCCGTCGGGTTGAAGCCGGTGATCATCGGATCGAAGCGCCTGCGATCCTCCGCGGGCAGATGCAAGTACTGGTCCGCGATGATCGCGTCCGTGAACGAGTAGTAATAGAGCTCGGCATCCGAAAGCAGATAGTAATCAGGGGCACGGGCGCCCGATTCGAAGTAGTCCCACTTCTGCTGCAGCGGAATGCCGAATACCGCCGCCCGCCCCGTCCTGTCGCCCATGATCTTCAGGAAGTCGGGCAGGCTGAGGCCTTCCTGGATGTAGTTGGTCAGGTGGAAGTGGGAGTCGTTGAAGTCGTACGCGTCGCTTCTGTTCGTAAAACCCGTAAGGACGAGTGCCAACGCCGCGGACACCAGCAGGGAACCGGTTCTTTTCATCTGTCGTCTGCCTCGATACGGAAAAAGTCGGGGTTGCGAGGATATCAGCATCACCCGAAGCGGATAAGGCACACTGACAAAAAAACAGGCGTCGTCTGACGCCTGTTTTGTTCTCCGGCCTGGCTGCTGCATCCGGATCAGCCCGGCGGAATTTCAACGTTGATAGCCGCCGTTCCTCCAGCGCGGACCGTCTCCATGGCCGTGCCAGCGGTAACCGTCGTCATAACCGTAGCCCCGGTATGCGGGTTTGGCATACTACATAAGGGACAACTGGAAGGGAAAACATGGTTGCAAAGACAGGAGGAATGATCGCGCTCGCGCTGACCTTTGGCATCCCGCTGCAGACACTCGCCGCGTCTTTCAACGCCAAAACCGGCGCGTGGCAAATGAGCATGAACACCCTGATCGTGGGCAATCCGCTCCCGCCGGAAGCGCTGGCGAGCATGCCACCGGAAAAACGCGCGAAGGTCGAGCAAGCCATGAAGGAGCGGGCAGCCAGGCCCGTTACCGTCACGCGCAAGCTATGCGTAACGCAGGAAAATCTCGACCAGGACCGCATCATCCGGGCCGACAGGGACGACGGAAAATGCACGCGCAAAGTCGTGTCGAAATCCGCGACCCGACTGGCGATCGAGCAGACCTGTCCGGAGCCGCACGCATCCACTTCGCAGATGACCATCGAAGCAAATACGCCGGAGAGCCTTTCGGCCAGCATCGTCAGGGTACGCGGCGACGGAAAAGGCAAGGTCCTGGTGGACATAAAAGGCTTCTGGCTCGGCCCGAGCTGCGCCGGAATCAACGACGACGATTGAGCAGGGCCGCGGATGACGCGGATCGACGGCCGGACTTACGCCTTCACGATGCCCGATAGCGCGGCGGTGATGCCGATGCGCGGATGATCATGTCGCCCACGAACCAGCGGCTCGCTGCATAGCCCAGGACGAAAGGATCCTGAATCGCCCGCTCACAATAACCACTTCGCAATACTTGAAAGCCGGAGTCAGCCTGAACTGACGACACTCGTGAGCGTCCACATCCCCCAGCCGATCAGAAAAATACCTGCGTAGCGGCTCAGCCGGGTGCTTGCGGGAATCAGCTTCTCCGCGGCCACATAGAGCGCCAACCCGACGATCCAGCGCAGTTCCATGACGCCGCCGTAGAACAGGAGCCCCATCAAGACCCAGCAACAGCCCAGGCAATAGAGCCCATGTGCCAGCCCCATGCGCAGGGCGCCGCCGTAGCCTTTGCGCCAGTTGCGCGCAAAGAACATCAGCGGCGTCTGGCACTTGTGCAGGCAGGCCTGTTTGAGTGGCGACAACTGGTAGAGGCCGGCAGCGATCAACAGGGCCGCGCCCAGCCCTGTGCCGATCACCGCCATCATGCCGGTCAACGGCACCAACTTGCTGACGGACATTTGCAGGAGCACGGTCGCTGCGCTGAACCCGGTCCAGATCGCGGCATAGCCCGCGACGAATACGGCGACTGGCGCGGTGGCTGCGCCCTTCTGGGCAAACTTCCGGCTCAGAGCTCCGTAGGTGAGAATCGCGGGCGCAGCCGACGGGAGCATCATCGCCAGCATCATGGTCCACCACATGATGAAGAGCAGTACGGCATAGGCCATGGTGTCCGCCGCAGGCGAAGCCGGCGACATCAGCGCATTGCCGGAGTGAAATGTCGCCCAAAGGCCCAACGCCACCACAATGACAAGCGCCGCAAGCACGATGCGCCGCTCGTTCGACGCGGCGCGCTGCAGCAGGGAATCGGGCAGCGCGCAGCCGCCGTCGCTCACCTGACGACGCCGTGCCCGGTCATGTGGAGCATCGCCATGTGCGCATGTTTGCCGGCTGTGTTGAGGGCAATGGGACCTGCGGATTTTATGGTTCCGCTTGCATATTCGGCCTCGGTATATTCAAAGCCCTGGCGCAGGGACACCTTGGCGTGATGGGGCTGGCCGGTGACGGGATTGCGGATCGCCTCGGTCTTGATCTCGACCACGCCGGGGACGCTGACATGACCGTCGCATGACTTCATGTCGGCCTTGAAGTCGATCTTCTTGAACATCGGCGTATGCACCTTGTCGCACATCGACACGAAGACCTGGAAGAAGGTGGCGCCGGGCTCGGTGTCCTGACCCGACATGATCTTGAGGATCGCCTCGCGCTGTTCCGGCGTGGCGCGCTCGTCGACGATGGGCTGGATTTCGCCATGACCCATGTGGATCGGGCCAGGCCAGGCGGCGGTCGCGGCCAGGCGCAGGCCGTCGAGCTTCACCTTGCCGTAATGACCTTTCTCGATCTGTATCCCGACCGCCGCGCGACAGGTACCGTCGGTGGGCAGGGCGTTGAATTGGCAGGGACAACCATAAGAACAATTGCACGATGCGATCTCGGGACCGCGGATCATCCAGTCGGTATGAGCCATGCGCTTCTCCTTTGCGGTTTGTAAACTCCTCGGCGAATCACGCCGCCGCCGTTGTGGCGGAGGCGGTTGAACTGGCCGTAACTGTCTTTGAGCGTGAACATAATGGCACCGGCGGTGGTGGCGCTGCCGCTGCCGATTTCCGCAATGTCGAACTCGGTGCCGCGGCAATCGCCATGGGTCGGCCGGCTTTCGAACTGGCAGGAGCAGCCATAGTCGCAATTGCAGTTGCCGAAGGACTTGCCCACGATCAGCCAATCGACGTGTGCCATGGCCTCCCCCATCGCGCATTATCGGCGGCCAACAATAGCGCAAACGCCCATCGCTGTCATTCGGGAAGCGGACACGTTCCAATCGGTGCAAGCGGTTTTGAACCTGCATGGCCGCACCGGAAGAAACGAGCGCCAATTGGAGCCCGTTATCTCGTGCGATATTCTTGCCGGGCTTCGCTCAGGCCGCCGGATTCGGATAGCGCAACTGAATTTCCCGGATCCCGTCCAGCGTTTCTTTGTCAAGCGCGAATTGCGCGGCAGCGATGTCTTCCTCGAGTTGCGCCACCGAAGTCGCGCCGATGATCGTCGCGCCCATGAACCAGCGGCTCGCCACATAGCCCAGCGCCAGTTGCACCAGCGTCAGCCCGCGCCGCTGGGCAAGCGCCGCGTACGCGTCCACCGCCTCGGAGACCATCGGCTTGCGGAAGCGCAGGCCGAGCGAGTCGAACAGCGTGAAGCGTGTCCCGGCCGGCTTCGCCCCGCCCATGTATTTTCCTGACAGGATGCCGGCGGCAAGCGGGCTGTACGCGAGCAGCGACATATCTTCCCGAAACAGCGTCTCGGCGAGATCGTTGTCCACATTGCGCGACAGCAGGCTGTAGCTGTTCTGCAGCGTGACCGGGCCCGGAAAGCCCAGGTCGTCGGCGGCGCGGCGAAACTCGCACACGCCCCAGGCGGTTTCGTTGGACAGGCCGTAGTGGCGGATTTTTCCGGCCTTGATCATCGCGGCCATGCCGGCTACCTGCTCGTGAATCGCGGGGCCGACTTTTTCTTTCGAAGGATCGAACTCGGTCGCTCCGAAGTTCGGCACGTTGCGTTGCGGCCAGTGGATCTGGTACAGGTCGATGTAATCGGTCTGCAGGCGCGCGAGGCTGGTGTCCACTGCGTCGGCGATCACATCCGCCGTCAGGTCGGTGCGTCCGTTGCGGATCCAGTCGCGGCGGCCCGGGCCGGCGACTTTCGTCGCGACGACCAGGCGATCTCTTTGCTGCCGCGCCAGCCAGGTACCGAGAAACTTTTCGGTGCGGCCCTGCGTCTTCGCATTGGGCGGCACCGGATACATTTCCGCCGTGTCGATGAAGTTGATGCCCTGATCGATCGCGTAATCGAGCTGTGCATGCGCCTCGATTTCCGTGTTCTGCTCGCCCCAGGTCATGGTGCCGAGACAGACCCTCGAGACGTTCAGGTCGGTACCGGGAAGATTTTTGTATTGCATCGAGCGCTCCGATTGTGGCTTGCGGCGGGGTCAGGTCTTGTTTCTTGCATCGACCTGCCGTTTGACGATACGGCTCACGGTGGCATAGTGTAGCCCGATATGGGCAGCGATTTGCGCCTGGGTATAGCCGTG
>DATFUO010000300.1:0-6253 GCA_035260785.1 Burkholderiales bacterium | reverse complement strand
TGAGCGCTATTTGCCCGCCTGGCTCCCGCTCTTGAGTTCGCGAAAACGCCGTTTGTCGGACTCGAACCGGGCGCGGATCAAATCGGACTGGGCCTTGCGCTGGGCGAGATCGGCCTCCAATGCGGAAACTATCTTCTGATTGGCACCGACATCCTCCAGCAGATGGGCGGGCAGCGGTTTTTTCAGGGCAGCCAGCGTGTCGGCTTGCTTCTTCAGGTCGGTCAGTTGGTTATTGGCCTTGTCGAGCTTCGTTTCGACTGTCTTGATTCCCTGCGCCGGAATCGCCAGGCTCCGGTCGCGTGCAGCGTCAAGTTCTTCCTCGGTGGTATAGGTTGCCATCAGGGCCTTGTCGCGCCGCTCCTGTTCCTTCGAGCCTTGCGGGGCCTCTCCCGGATCGGCTTTCGACGATTGCCCGGGCTTGGCAACCTGCTTCTTTGGCATCACTACGCCCTGGCGGTTGAGCTCCGATCCCTGGCCGCAATCCGGGTTCATCTTGTCGGAGTAGTACACCTTTCCCTGGTTATCGACGCATTTGTACATGCGCGACTTTTCCGGCTCGGCCTGCGCCGGAATCGACAACGCGGCGGCGATCAGAACTGCGGTAAAGACGATCGGCTTCATGCAATCACTCCATACTCCTTGCGGTATCGCTCCACCGAGTGCAACTGCTGTGCCATATTGTCGCGCGCACGCAAGAACGCCGACAGATCGTCCAGTGTGGCAATGCTGACCACCGGAATGCCGAAGCGGTCGCGGACTTCCTGCACGGCGGAAAGAGCGCCGGTGCCGCGTTCCATGCGATCCAGCGCGATCAGCACGCCGGACGGCCGGGCTCCGGCGGCCCGGATGATATCCACCGATTCACGTACCGAGGTTCCCGCCGATATAACGTCGTCGACGATGAGGACCCGGCCTTGAAGAGGTGCGCCGACTGTCATGCCGCCTTCGCCGTGATCCTTGGCTTCCTTGCGATTGAAGCAGAATGGCAGATTGCGCCCCAATCCGGCAAGCGCGACCGCTGTTGCCGCCACCAGAGGAATGCCCTTATAGGCCGGGCCGAACAGGACGTCGAAGCCGGGATCCGCCGCCAAAATGGCCTGCGCGTAGAATTGGCCGAGCCGTCGCAGCGTGTCGCCGTCGTTGAACAGGCCAGCGTTGAAGAAGTAGGGCGACAGGCGCCCGGCCTTGGTTTTAAACTCGCCGAAACACAGGACGCCGCGGGCCACGGCGAATTCGATGAACTCCTGCCTGAAATCACTCATTGACTGATCGTGCGCATCGTCACTCTCAATCTAAACGGCATACGCTCGGCCGTCAATAAAGGCTTCCTGGCCTGGCTCGCCAGGCAAAGCGCGGATGTCGTCTGCGTGCAGGAACTCAAGGCGCAGGACAAGGATCTCACCGACGCGATTCGCAACCCGGACGGATTCCACGGCTATTTCCATTGCGCCGATCGGCCGGGCTACAGCGGGGTCGGCCTCTACTGCCGCAAACAGCCCGACCGTCTGGTCGCCGGTATCGGCATTCCCGACATCGACGCCGAGGGTCGCTATCTCGAAGCACGGTTCGGCAACTTGAGCATCGTGTCGCTCTACGTGCCTTCCGGCTCGAGCTCGCCGGAGCGCCTGGCGATCAAGTTCAGCTTCATGGAGCGCTGCATCGATCCACTGCACAGGCTTGGCGGCAGCGGCCGCGAAGTCGTCATCTGCGGCGACTGGAATGTCGCACACAAGGAAATCGACCTCAGGAACTGGCGCTCGAACCAGAAGAATTCCGGTTTTCTGCCCGAGGAACGCCAGTGGTTTTCCGGCGTGATCGACCACCTCGGCTACGTCGATGTGTTCCGCAAACTCGACACCCGCGCCGAGCAATATACCTGGTGGTCGAATCGTGGCCAGGCCTGGGCGAAGAACGTGGGTTGGCGCATCGACTACCAGATGGCCACGCCGGGCATCGCATTCAAAGCCACATCCGCCGCAATTTATAAGGCCGAGCGCTTTTCCGACCATGCGCCGCTGAGCATCGACTACGACTACGCCCTTTGATCGTCCAACAGACTGCAAAAGAAAAACTCGTTCACCGCGGAGGACGCGGAGGAAGGGCAAAAACAAAAAATATTCGAGAGTCAATACTTGGAATCGGTGGTCAATTCGGCAGCGGACCTGCTTTTAATTCCCACACGCTTCTCCTCGTTTCTGGTTTTCCTCCGCGTCCTCTGCGTCCTCCGCGGTGAGAGTTGCACTGTAGAGGTGGTGTCAGGGGGCAAGCTTCAGCAGCCTGCTATGGCCGGCCGGCGTTTCCGGTCCGCACACCGGGAAGCGGATTCTCCTCGTTCCACGGCGCGACTTTGAACAGCAGCAGCATTCCCGGCAGCGCCAGCACGACACATAACAGGAAAAAACCGAACCAGCCAAGTTGCTCGACCAGCCAGCCGGTCGTCGCATTGAGGAAGGTGCGCGGCACGGCGGCGAGGCTCGTGAACAGCGCAAACTGGGTGGCCGTGTAAGCCGGGTGGGTGGCGCGCGCGATATAGGCCACGAACGCCGCCGCTCCGAGGCCCACGCCGAGGGCTTCGAACCCGATCACGAGCGCGAGCGCGGTCCGCTCCGGCACGCCGATTTGCATAAACGGTCCGATGCGCGACAACCACGCAAATCCGAGGATCGATACGACCTGGACCACGCCGAACAACCACAGTCCGCGATTGATGCCCAGCTTCAGCATCCACAGCCCGCCCACCAGTGCGCCGATCACGCTGGGCCACAGGCCGGCGTTTTTCGCGATCAGCCCGATGTCGGATTTCGAGAATCCCATGTCCAGATAGAACGGCGTGGCAAGTGCGGTGCACATGCTGTCGCCCAACTTGTAGAGGAAGATGAAGCCGAGCACCAGCAACGCGCTGCGCACGCCGGCGCGGCCGATGAACTCGCGAAACGGCTCGACCACGGCGGCGCGCAGTGTTTTGGGCAGCGCGCCGGCCACGACGGGCTCGGCCACCATCAGCGTCATCGCCAGGCCGGGAAGCATGAACAGCGCCGTGACAGCGAACACGATTTGCCAGGCAAAGTGATCGGCCAGGATCAGCGACAGCGATCCCGGAATGAGTCCCGCGATCCGGTACGCATTGACATGCACCGCGTTGCCCAGTCCCAGTTCGGCGTTCGACAACAATTCACGCCGGTAAGCATCGATGGCGATGTCCTGGGTCGCACTGAGGAAGGCGAGCGCCGTGGCCGCATAAATCACCCAGGACAGTTGGTCGCGCGGCGAGAGCGTGCCCATCCAGGCGATGGTCGCCATCAGCGCGAGTTGCGTCACCAGCATCCAGCCGCGGCGCCGGCCGAGCATCGGCAGGACGTAGCGGTCCAGGAAGGGCGACCAGAGGAATTTCCAGGTGTAGGGAAACTGGATCAGCGCGAACGCGCCGATCACCTTGAGATTGATGCCTTCGGTACGCAGCCAGGCGGGGAGCAGATTGAGAAGCAGGTACAGCGGCAGGCCGGAGCTGAAGCCGGTGAACACGCAGATCAGCATGCGGCGCGTAAACAGCGCCGAAACCATGGAAGGTTGCGTCATGCGCCCAATCAGCCGACGGCGGCCCGATCGAAACGGTAGACGGCCAGCGAGCCGCGCAGGTTGGGCATCCACGTAACCGGGCGCCCGTCGACCATCACCTTTCTTTCCAGGATGCGGATACCCTGCCGGGCGCAGAATTTTTCGAAATCGTCGATCGTAAACAGATGGATGTTGGGTGTGTCGTACCACTCGTATGGCAGCGCCTTCGAGACCGGCATGTTTCCGGACAGGACCTGCAGGCGGGGGCGCCAGTAGCCGAAGTTGGGAAACGTGACGATGCCCTCGCGTCCCACGCGCAGCATCTCGTTGACGATGCGTTCGGTATGGCGGATTGCCTGCAGCGTCTGCGACAGGATCACGTAGTCGAACGAACCATCCTCGAATCCCGAGAGACCGGATTCCAGGTCGTTCTGCAATACATTGACGCCGCTCTTGACGCAGGCGAGCACCTTGGCATCGTCGATCTCCATGCCGTAACCCGTCACCCCGCGCGCTTCATTCAGATGGCGCAGCAACGAGCCGTCACCGCAACCCAGGTCGAGCACCTTCGCGTCGGGCTTGATCCATCGTGCGATCGCGACAAAATCCGGACGCGCCGAGAAAGCCGCGGGTCGTTCGGTCGGCATCATCGGGCGGATACCTCGCGGGCAATGTTGTCGAAGTATGCGCGAATCAGATTGTGGTAGCGCGGGTCGTCCATCAGGAACGCGTCGTGACCGTGCGGCGCGTCGATTTCCGCGTAGCTCACGCCCAGCCGGTTGTCGAGCAGCGCCTTGACGATCTCGCGCGAACGCGCGGGCGAAAAGCGCCAGTCGGAAGTAAACGACACAACCAGGAATTTCGCCGTTGCCGCTTCAAGCGCGGCGGACAGGTTGCCGTTGCGCGCCGCAGCCGGATCGAAATAATCGAGCGCCTTGGTGATGCGCAGGTAGGTGTTGGCATCGAAACGTTCCGCGAACTTGTCCGCCTGATGACGCAGGTAGGATTCGATCTGGAACTCGACGTCGAAATTGAACTTCAATTCCCCATCGCGCCGCTCGCGCCCGAATTTCTCGGCCATCGCATCGTCGGAAAGATAAGTGATGTGGCCGATCATGCGGGCGATGCGCAGCCCGCGTCTGGGCACGACACCCTGCGAATAATAATTTCCGCCGTGAAAATCCGGGTCGGTGGTAATCGCCTGCCGCGCCACTTCGTTGAAAGCGATGTTCTGCGCCGACAGTTTCGGCGCGGCCGCGATCACGATCGAATGCGCCACGCGATGCGGCTGGCTGATCGCCCACTGCATCGCCTGCATTGCGCCCAGGCTGCCGCCCATGATGGCGGCAAAGCGATCTATGCCAAGCCGGGTCGCAAGCCGCGACTGGGCTTCCACCCAGTCTTCGACGGTAACCACCGGAAAATCCGCTCCCCAGGGCCGGCCGGTCGACGGGTTGAGGCTGGCAGGCCCGGTTGAACCGTGGCAGCCTCCGATATTATTGACGCCGACCACGAAGAAGCGGTTGGTATCGACCGGCTTCCCCGGCCCGATCAGGTTGTCCCACCAGCCAACGTTGTCTGCGTCGTCGGCGTAGACACCCGCGACGTGATGCGAAGCGTTGAGCGCGTGGCAAACCAGCACCGCATTGCTCCGCGTTGCATTGAGCGTGCCGTAAGTTTCATAAGCAAGGTCGTAGGCATCAAGCCGCGCGCCGCTCTTGAGCGCGATCGGATCTTCGAAACGGGCGAGCCTCGGACTGACGACGCCGACTGAACCTTCGGGGGGCATTGGAAATTCCGGATTATCGTTGCGCGGATTATATCGTCCGCGCAATGGTCTTACGCGACCGGTTTGGCGGCTGACAACCGGCGCAGCATCTGTTGCACGGCGTCCGCTTTCATGTCGCGATACAGAAAGTCGATTTCCGACTCCTTCGCGAGCACCTCGGTATCGTCGTAAGTCATGTCCCTGCGCAGGAAGATCTCCCCGGGCGGCGCCAGTTCTTTGCCGGTTCGATCGGTCAGCCGGTAATTGATCTTGTAACGCAACTCGAATTCAAGCACCCGGCCGCCGACCGACAGCGCAAGAATGTAATTCTCCTGGGATTCGGCCACGATCTTGAGCACCGCTTGCGCCTCATCGCGACTCTGCACGACTTTGGTCTTGCTGCCGGACCGAATCGCCCGTTCCAGCTCATGGGCGAATTTCGAATAACCGGTCGTCTCGATGAACAGCGATTCGTAGGGAATGACCGCCTGGCCGCGAAGCTGGAAACCGCACGAAGTCAGCGCCATCGCCAGACAAACCATGACGATCGCGAGTGCTGCCCGCGGAATACCGGCCTTCGGCCATAAGTGCGGAGGACTGAGTGCCAAGTAAAAGGCAGTGATACGCCTGCCTGCTATTGACCTCGGTCCGGCAGGAGCCCTGGTACTTCTTTTTTTCTCAGTCCTCGGCATTCTTTTCTATACCCCCTCGAGGCGTGCTCAGTCCTCAATCCTTCATACTTTATACAACTATGTTGACCAGCCGTCCCGGCACGACGATCACCTTCTTGACTGCCTGGCCGGCAATGTGTTTCTGCGCATTTGGATTTTCCAGCGCGAGGCGCTCGATCCCGGCACGGTCCGCGGTACGCGCGACGAGAATCGCGCCGCGGTGCTTGCCGTTGACCTGCAGCACCAGTTCGATCTCGTC
>DATFUO010000299.1:0-4382 GCA_035260785.1 Burkholderiales bacterium | reverse complement strand
GCCGGTTGTGGACTTTGCCTGCTCGCGGCGGCATCGCGGCGGCGTCCGATGAAACCGTGGATGAATGCGAACACCACCGGTACGAAAAACAGCGTGGCGACCGTGGCCAGCAGCAGGCCGCCGATCACGGCGCGGCCCAGCGGCGCGTTCTGCTCGCCGCCTTCGCCCAAGCCCAGCGACATCGGCACCATGCCGATGATCATCGCCAGCGCCGTCATCAGTACCGGGCGGAAGCGGCTGAAACCCGCGTCGAGCGCGGCGGTCACAGAATCGACGCCGGCCTGCAGGCGCTCGCGCGCAAAGCTCACCACCAGAATACTGTTGGCGGTGGCAATACCCATGGCCATGATGGCCCCTGTCAGCGCCGGAACGCTCACGGTTGTTCCGGTTGCGAACAGCATCCACACGATGCCGGCAAGCGCGGCCGGCAACGCGGTGATGATGATGAACGGATCCAGCCAGGACTGGAAATTCACCACCATCAGCAGGTAGACCATGACGATGGCGAAGATCAGGCCGTACAACAGGCCCTGGAACGAGGACAGCATGGTTTCGATCTGGCCGCGTACGATCAGGCGCGAACCCTTGGGCAGGTCTTTCATGCTGGCATCGACGATCTTGTTCACGTCATCCGCCACGCCGCCCAGGTCGCGGTCTTGCGTCGCCCCGAAAATATCGAGGACGGGCTGCACGTTCCAGTGGCTGCTCACGGCACGCTCGGCGCCGCGGCTGACCGTCGCCAGGTCGCCGAGGATGCTGGAGCGGGCGGACTCCGGACCGGTAATCGGGATGTTGGCCAGCGCCTGCAGGGAATCCACGTTGTACTGCGGTGTCTGCGTGATGATGTTGTAGGTCACGCCGTTCTTCGGATTCAGCCAGAAGGACGGGCTGGTCTGGAAGCTGCCGGAGAGCGCAATCAGCAGGTTCGAGGCGACATCCTTCTGGGAAAAGCCGGCCTGCTGCGCGCGCGTCCTGTCCACATTGATGTCCAGCCGTGGCTGGTCGGCGGGCTGCTGCACGCGCAAGTCGGCAATGCCGTCCACTTGCTTGAGTTTCTGGAACAGGCCGAGCGTGAAGGCACGGTTGGCTTCGATGTTGCGGCCGACGACTTGCACGTCGATCGGCGCCGGCAGGCCGAAATTGAGAATCTGGCTGACGATGTCGGCAGGCAGGAAATAGAACGTCAGGCCGGGAAATCTCTCCGGCAGATGCTGGCGCAACTCCTTCATGTAATGCTCGGTCGGACCGTGCCCCGGATTCAGCGACACCTG
The DNA here is from genome assembly GCA_035260785.1 of Burkholderiales bacterium. Taxonomy (GTDB): domain Bacteria; phylum Pseudomonadota; class Gammaproteobacteria; order Burkholderiales; family JACQAP01; genus JACQAP01. Next base: position 3,111 of record DATFUO010000299.1, on the reverse strand, counting down.
GATGTCCGCATCCGCCGAGCCGAGCGTACCGGACATGTTGTAAGACATGTTGGTACCGGAGAGCGGCAGGCCGATGTTGTCGATGATGGTTGCAAGCTCGCTGGCCGGGATGATCTGGCGGATCTCGCTCTCGACCAGGTCGCACAGGCGCGCGGTTTCCTCGATGCGCGTGCCGGTCTTGGCGCGCACGTGGAGCTTGAACTGGCCGGCGTCCACGCTCGGGAAGAAATCACGGCCGACGAAAGGCAGCAATCCGCCGGAGCCGATGCAGGCGGCGAGAAACAAGATCATGAAGAATTTCTGGTGGCGCATGCAGCGCTCCAGAATGCCGTGATAGCGGTCGCGGAAGCCTTCGAAACCGTGCTCGAAAGCGCGATGGAAGCGGACGAAGGGATTGCGGCTCGGCTTCGGATGGCCGTGTTCCAGGAAGCCTTCGCGCAAAAGATACTTGGCCAGCGTAGGCACGAGTGTCCGCGAGAACACGTACGAGGCCAGCATGGCGAATACCACGGCTTCGGCAAGCGGCACGAACAAGTAGCGCGCCACGCCGGTGAGCAGGAACATCGGCACGAACACGATACAGATCGCCAGCGTGGAGACGAAAGTCGGGATCGCGATCTGCTGGGCGCCGTCGAGAATTGCCTGATCGAGAGCCTTGTCCTGCTCCAGGTGCTGGCTGATGTTTTCGATCGCCACGGTGGCGTCGTCCACCAGGATACCCACCGCGAGCGCCAGGCCGCCGAGGGTCATGATGTTGATGGTCTCGCCCAGCGCGAACAGCGCGATGATCGAAGTCAGGATGGCGAGCGGAATCGTGACCGCGATGATCAGCGTGCTGCGCCAGCTGCCGAGGAACAGCAGGATCATGAGTGCCGTTAAACAACCCGCCAGGATCGCTTCGTGGATCACGCCATCGACCGCGGCGCGCACGAAGATCGACTGGTCGGTCGCGATCTTGGTGATCAGGTCGGGCGGCAGGCCCGCCTGCATCTTCGGCAGTTCGGCCTTGACGCGATCGACGATGTCCAGCGTGGACGCCGTGCCGTATTTGAGGATGTTGACCAGCACGGCGCGCTGGCCGTCGTGGCGCACGATGTTGGTCTGCGGCTGGAAGCCGTCGTGCACTTGCGCCACATCGCGAATATAGATGGTGCCGGCGGGCCCGGTCTTGATCGGCAGGTCGTTCAGTTCGGCGATGGTCTTCGGGCTGCCGTTCATGCCGATGTTGTACTCGAACTCGCCGATTTTCGCGGTGCCCGTGGGCAGCACCAGGTTCTGGGTATTGACGGCGTTCACCACGTCCAGCGGCGACAGATTCTTCGACTGGAGCTTGCGCGAATCGATGTCCACCATCACCGAGCGGAACTTGCCGCCATACGGATACGGCATGACCGCGCCCTGCACCGTGGCGAGCTGGGTGCGCATGAAACTGTTGGCCAAGTCGAAGATCTCGTGCTCGCCGAGCGACTTGCTCGACAGCGATAGCTGCAGGATGGGAACCGTCGACGCGTTATAGGTGAGGATCAGCGGCGGCACCGTGCCCTGGGGAAAACCGCCGATCACGGTTTGCGCAATGGCAATGATCTGGGCCAGTGAAGCTGGAAGGTTGGCCGAAGGATGGAAGAACACCTTGACCACGCCGATACCGTTGTAGGTCTGCGATTCGATGCGCGCGATGTCGTTCACCGTTGCCGACATGGCACGCTCGTAGTTCGTGACGATGCGGCCTTCCATTTCCTCGGTGGACAGGCCGGTGTAACGCCAGATGGTGCTCACCACCGGGATATTGATATTGGGGAAGATATCCGTCGGCGTGCGCAGGATGGCCAGCGGGCCGATGATCAGGATCAGCAACGCCAGTACGATGAAGGTATAGGGGCGGCGAAGGGCTAGCTGGACGATCCACATGTCGGTGACGTTATTGCGGGTGCTTGAACATCGGGAAATTGAAACCCGTCGCGGTGGGGCGGGTCTGGCCGGCTTTCTGAACTCTCGTTTTGTTATTCAGGGGCCCGACTTCCACATCGAGCCGCCATTGGATTCAACATATGACGCCCCAGGGTTCTTCAGGCAAAACAAAACCGCAGGCAGCGATAAACTGCAGCGGTGGGAGCTATGATAGCAGAGGTGCGGCACCGCGCTGTTGCGGACCGTGCGCACCGTTTCCCCAACGATGAAATCCCGCGCGCATCACGGCGAATCGATAACCCGCAGGCGCCCATCTATTTGCGTTCGCAAAGCCATCATTGTCCGTTCGCGCGGGACCGGCGGATGCGCGGTTTGCAATGTAGAGTTCCAATTCCATGCAACGTCGGCTACCCTATTCAGGGTATCGGCTATCGAATCGCCTAACGAGACCCTGCGCATGATCTCAAGACTCATCGGTATCCTGTTCCTGTTTTATGCCGTCGTTGCCGCGGCTGAAGATCCGGCCTCCGACAACCGGTTGACCTTCGTATTCGGACCGTATGTCCGTCACTTTCACGACGACCCCAACCACAACGACGAGCCCTGGCTCACCGGCCTCGAATGGCAGCCGAGCGGATCCTGGCTCGAATACGGCGCAGTTTTTTTCCGCAATTCGTTTTATCAACCCAGCGTCTATACCTATGTCGGCAAGCGCTGGTTTGCCGGGGCTGATGAACAGGGACTTTTTTTGAATGTGACCGGGGGCCCTTTATACGGATACCGGGGACAGTACGAGGACAAGGTGCCTTTTAACCAGCATGGCCTTACACTGGCCATCATCCCCGGGATAGGGTATCAATATCGCGCGGCCACTGCGCAGCTCGTCTTCCTTGGCACTGCGGCGATTTTGCTCGCCTTCGGCTACGACTTCTCGAACTGACCCGACAACGATATGACCCCCGTGGTTTACGTGCGCCGAAGTTGAACATACGTCTTCATTTCGGTTAGGGTGCCGGTCCATGCGCCGGTTTTCCGCCTTACAGCTTTTGCTGCTCGCCTTGGGTTTCGGCCTCATCTTCGCGGGAATTTTTTTCAATCAGATCCTGCGCGGCTGGGAAAACTACCGCTATCCGAATGCGGTTTACTGGCAGGGCATGCGCCTGGTGCCAAACCGGAATCAACAGATCACGGCAGCAGGCGCGG
>DATFUO010000298.1:0-8857 GCA_035260785.1 Burkholderiales bacterium | reverse complement strand
ATGGGGCGCATCGGAGAGTATTCCTACTCCATCTATCTGCTCCACTTTTTCATCGTGTTTCGCGCCGCGAGATTCGTGCACGAGCAGGTCATGGATATATCCAATTTCTATCTGGCGTGCCTGTGGGCCCTTGTCTTTTTTTTCCTGATGATGCCCGTTGGCTATCTCAGCTATCGATTCGTCGAGGCGCCTTTTCTAAAGCTGAGAAAGCGCTACATCGTTGCGCCAACCGGAAGCCAGGAGGCCCCCGGGGATGAGTGGCCAGGCGGATCCGCAACAAAATAACCGACCGCCCGCCGAGCCCTTTCATTTCAGAAGCCCGGCGGGACCGAACCAATCACGCGATTGACCAGACCTGATTGCGCAATCATCCAAAGGAAACCATGGGAATAGACCAGCCAAACTTGTCGAACACATTCGGGAGATTTTTCGACTCGGAAAAGACGGGCGGGGCTCTGCTGATTGCCTGTACCGTAATCTCGCTTCTGATTGCAAATTCCTCAAACGGCGCCGGTTATTCAAGCTTCTGGCAGATACGCGCCGGCGGCCTCAGCATCGAGCATTGGACAAACGACGCGCTGATGGCGATTTTCTTTTTGCTCATCGGCCTGGAACTCGAACGCGAGCTTTACGTCGGCGAGCTCTCCAATTTCAGGAATGCCCTCCTGCCGATTGTGGCGGCCCTGGGCGGGATGGTCGCCCCGGCCTTGATCCACTTCTCACTCAACGTGGGGACGCCAACGCAAGCCGGAATCGGAATTCCGATGGCGACCGACATCGCGTTTGCTCTCGGCGTTCTGGCCATTCTCGGAAACCGCATTCCGGCCTCGCTTAAAGTGTTTGTCGTCGCTTTCGCCGTCATTGACGATCTGGGTGCGATCGCCATCATTGCCACTTTTTACACGGCGCAATTGTCGGCTTGGTTTCTGGTTGGCGCTTTGGCGGTGTGGGCCGTGCTCATCGCGTTGAATCGTCTTCGGGTGATGTCCCTCGTCCCTTACTTGCTAGGCGGCGCGCTGATGTGGTTTCTCATGCTCAAGTCCTGCGTCCACGCCACGATTGCCGGCGTCATGCTGGCCTTTGCAATTCCGTTCTCTGCCAGGGACGATGATGAAAAGTCGCCGTCGCACAGGCTCGAACAGTTTTTGCACAAACCCGTCGCGTTCTTCATTTTGCCGATTTTCGCATTGGCCAATACGGGCATCGTGGCGGGCGCGGACTGGATGCAAAACCTGATCAATACAAACAAGCGCCGGCATCGCGGTGGGATTGATCCTGGGTAAGCCGTTGGGCGTGACGTTGCTTAGTTTCGTCGCCGTTGCAATCGGCTTATGCCGCCTGCCGCCGGATCTGAATTGGCGGCATGTTATTGGCGCCGGGATTCTTGGCGGGATCGGCTTTACGATGTCGATCTTCATTACCAATCTCGCTTTTGCCGGCGACGTCCAGACAATAAACGCCTCGAAAATGACGATTCTTCTGGCTTCGCTGACCGCCGGGACGGCCGGCTTCCTCTGGCTCAGACTCTTGGGCAAACCCCAGGCGACGGACGCAGTGTCCTAGAGCCAGCCAGGACAAAATCAGTGCGGCTCGAAGCGGTTCTATTCAGGTGAGGAAGGTCGAACGGACTGCGCGTGAATCCGTTTGGTCCGGCCGGAAAGCGGGCTTGCTATTGCCCCTTGAGATGCCGTTGACGGTTCTTGTCGCGCAGGAATTCGACAATCTTCCAGATCTCGTCCGGTTTCAATTGATCGCCAAATGGTGCCATGACGGTGCCGCTGCGTCCCCTGGCGATGGTGTTGAAGATCATCGAATCGGTCGGCTTGTAAATCCATTCGTCGTCGGTGAGGTCGGGGCCGACGGCCCCTTCGGCTTCGTGGCCGTGACAGGCATAGCAGCCTGTTTTCAGGAACAGGCGTTTGCCTTCTACCGCGGCGGCGGCATCTCCGGCGAACGGATTCTTGAGTTCTTCCTCGGCACGCGCAAGAGTAAGTAGCGGCAATGCCAGCGCCAGCGCGCCGGCGAAGTGATACCAGTTAAATGAACTTCGCATTTGGATTCTCTCACTTTCAAAAAAAGAAGCGGCGAACCGGCCGCCGCTTCTTGCATCTACGATTGCTGGTTATTCGTCGAACAAACCAAACACCGTCACGTAACCGCCCTTGCGGCTGTCCTTGAGGTGGGGCGCGCCGCCGCCACCGATGGTGGCCCAGCCGGTCCAGCCGCCGAATCCCGAAGGCACCGCGACGTACTGCTTGCCGTCGATGAAGTAGCTGACCGGGCTGCCGACGATGCCGGAGCCGGTTTGATACGACCAGAGTTCCTTGCCGCTATCCTGATCGAAGGCTTTGAATTCACCTTCGGGCGTACCGGCGAATACCAGGCCGCCGCCCGTGCTCAGCACGCCGCTCATGAACGGCGAGGGCGCGTCCACGGTCCATTTCTTGTTGCCGCTTTTGGCATCGAACGCGACCAGTTGGCCATGACCCTTGTTCCACTTGATGCTGCCGATGCCCCAGTGCGGCTTGCCTTCGGTGCGATCGCCCTTCGCGCTCTTGATGTCCGTGCAGATTTCGCGGCTCGGGATGAATACCATCTGCTTGGCCGGACTGTAGCTCATCGGGTTCCACCACTTGCCGCCTTCCGAGGCGGGGCAGATATCCTTCGCCTCGTAGTCGTAGGTCGGCACCTTGTCGGGATTGACGATGGGCCGGCCCTCGGGCGTAAACCCGGTCGCCCAGTTCACCTTGGAGATTTCCTTGCCGTAGACGAATTTGCCATTGGTGCGATCGATGCTGTAGAGGAAGCCGTTGCGGTCACCGTGCAGCCAGACTTTTTTCCCGCCGACATCGGCGAGGATGTGTTCGTTCACGCCGTCGAAATCCCACACGTCATGCGGGGTGTACTGGAAGTGAAACTTGATTGCGCCGGTGTCTGGGTCCAATGCCAGGGTGGAATTGGAGTAAAGGTTATCCCCTTCGCGGCCCACGCCATCCCAGTCGGGATTCGGGTTGCCGGTGCCCCAGTAGAGGGTGTTGAGCGCCGGATCGTATGAACCCGTGATCCAGGCCGATGCACCGCCGAACTTGAGATTGTCCGCATCGGAACCCCAGGTGTCGGATCCGGGTTCGCCCGGCGCGGGAATCGTGTACCGGCGCCACACTTGCTGGCCGGTATTGGCATCCAGCGCTTCGATGAACAATCGCGTCGGGTATTCCGCTCCCGACAGGCCGACGATCACCTTGCCTTTCGCGATCAGCGGCGCCACGGTCATGGTATAGGCGTTCTTGTAGTCACCCAGGGCTACGTCCCACACCGGCTTGCCGGTCTTCATGTCGAGCGCGACAACATGGGCATCGGGCGTGGCGACGAAGACCTTGTCCCCGTAGAGCGCGGCGCCGCGATTGCCGATGTCGCAGCACATGTTCTTGCCGGCGTCTTCGGGCAATGGATGGTTGTATTGCCAGATCATCGCGCCGGTCTTCGCGTTGACCGCGAAGGTGCGGCCGTGAGAGGCAGTGACATACATCACGCCGTTATGGATAAGCGGCGTGGTGTTCTGCGCGTCGAGCACGCCGAAGGAAAATGTCCACTTCGGGACCAGGCGCTTGACAGTCTTGGTGTTGACCTGGTTCAGGGGGCTGAAGCGCGTGCTCATGTAATCGCGCCCGACCATGCGCCAGTTGTTGGTTTCCTTGTGCGCGTTGAGAAGCATGTCCTCGGTCACGCCCTGCGCGAACCCCTGATTCGCGGCCAGCGCGAGAGGGAACGCCAACAGAGCCCCGGAGGCATGACGGAAAAGATGATGCGCCATTCTGAACTTCATGATTTATCCCCTATGTTCGAATCCAAAGACTAGAGACTGACTCGTGCAACTCTGGCGCGATTCCCGGGTGCGAAAGCATGGAGAGCCTGATTGCTTTTCACGATATGAAAATGAAATTGCACTCGAGGAATCGATCGCCGCGAATATGGTACACCCGGCAGCAGAAGAGGACTCTGGCTTGGCCAATTGCACGGCTTATTGGCGAAGAACGGATAAGTCGGGATTTATTTGGCAATTGACCGTGCCTGGCCCAGCATTTTCCGCAGTCAGCGGATACAGTACGGAAATGGACCGGGGAACACACCGACATGGCAAACACGCGCGATGAAGTAATTGCCGCGGTTACGGCCGCCTTCCCGGGCAGCGACGCGGCAACCATTCTCGGCATCGTCGATCTCTATGGAACGCAATCCCACGAGCGCGAAAAGGAGCGTGTGCAACTGGCCATTCTTGCGCTGAGCGAGGGCAGCGAGGACAAGCTGCTTTACTTCGTACAAGTCGCCAAGACCGACTACCGGGATGTCCTGTACTGGGTGGCGAGCGGGCCGCTTTCCGAGGAAGAGGGCGAAGAACAACGTCAGGCCGCGCTCCGGCTCATCGAGCGCTGGGGCAAGAAATAGCGCGTCCGAAAAATCGCGCCAGGTGCCAGGCAACTGCGCGCTCCGGGCGGCGAAGAGCGCCAACCTGGCACCCCGCAGGCTGCTTCAGCCAGGCAGCACGCCCGGTATGCGCAACATCGACACGCCGTCCCAGACCAGTTTCCATCCGGTGGCGAACAGCAGGATGTTGGCCCAGCGGTAAACCATGCTGTCGGTGATGCGGCCCTGCATCCACAGGCCGATGTAGACTCCGACCGGCGCCAGCGGCAACAGCACGAACGCGGCCAGCAGATTGCGCAGGTGAAGCTGGCCGAGGAAGTAATACGGCACCAGCTTCACGTAGTTGACCACCAGGAAGAACATCACCGTCGTGCCGACGAAAAGCTTTCTCTCCAGGCGCTGCGGCATTAGATAGACCAGCAGCGGCGCGCCGCCGTTGTGGCAGATGAAGCTGGTGAACCCGGACATCGCCGACCAGAATCCGCCCTTCACGACGGACACGCCGGCTGCCTGCTGCCGGCGCGCGAGGCCGCTCCAGTTCAGAAGCGGAAAGCCGATCCCGATCGCGCCCACGAGTAGCAGCAACCAACCCTTGTTGAGCAGTCCGAAACACAGCGTACCGAGTGCGATGCCCACGATCGCGCCGGGGAGGATGATGCGCAGATTGCTCCAGTCGAAAGATCCCGCGAATCGCCGCAGTCCGACCACATCCATCGTGCACAGGATCGGCAGCATGATGCCGGCCGCTTCCGCCGGCGGGATAACAAGTGACATGAGCGGCACCGCCAGCCCCCCCATCGCGCCGCCGAATCCGGACTTCGAAATACCGGTAATCAGGATCGCGGGTATCGCGAGCGCGTAGAAGAGTGGATCGGTGATCATCCAGTACAAGTCTTCATTAAAAGTTCAACACGAAGGACGCATTGGACGCAAAGGGAAAACAAGAACGAGGGACGGCAAAATGATATGCAAAGCATCGTACCTGTTCAGGGTGTGTGTTTGATCGAGCGTATCGTCCCCAATTAAAAACCGGCATCCCATCGGGATGCCGGTCATGATACGGATTTCTGAAGAAATTGAGGTAAAGCCGGAACCTATTTATGGCCTTCTACGGCTGTCGGACTGGCTTCGTTCTTCTTGGCGTTGCTGCCGTCGCCGGGCTTGCCATCCTTCACGTCTTTTTTGATCTTGGCCTTGACGCTGCGGTAGGCCTTCTTGGTTCCGGTGCCGACCTGGTGCCCGACATCGACCGCCGCATCCTTGACGCCCTTGCCGGCCGCTTTCACGTCCGACTTGAATTCCTCCTTGGTGTATTGCTTGTCTGTGTCCGCGGCGCAGGCCGGCGTGGTAGTGAGGGCAGCCAGTGCTGCCATGGTGCCGATCAAAGCCAGACGATATTTCAAATGAGTTCTCCTTCGCTGCATTCCATGTTCATTGGATGCTCTCGCGCACCTTGCGTTTACGACCGGCGTTCTTCAGGGGAGTTCCCGGGGCGCGTTCCACCAAATGGCGGAACCAGTGTATCCAGCTCCATAGCGCAAGTAGCGTCAGCAGTACGGCAAACAGAACCACCACGTTATGCACCGCATTGGCACGCAATGCCAGCGAATTCATAAAAGTTTCCAGCATGAGGCGCCAGCCCCCCTGCACGTGACCGAAGGCGATCCAGTCGAACAGGGTCGCCAGCGCGGTGATCGACAATGCCGCCAGCAGGCCGCGCGGCCTGGACAGCGATTCCGGGATCAGCAGCGCGAGTCCGGCAAATTCAAGAGCTGCGCCGCCGCAACCCAGCGCCCATAGCGGAACAGGAAGATCTTCAGAAGGCACGATCAGCCAGCCCAATGCGATGGCTATTGGCGGCAATCCCGCGACGACGAAAGCGAAGCCCATGGTATTGACGATGCTCCTGGAGGCTGTCACTCGAAACCTCAGGCGAGGGTGACACTCGCGGTTGCGGTGCCGGCACGCTCATGGCGGGCGACGAGGTTGATCACGGCGCCCTTCGGCGCACGCACCACCCATTCGGCCTTGAGGCGCTCGTCGGTCTCGTCCGCGCTCGATCCGGCCCAGGTGTTTGCCGCAGCCGGCTTGTACGCGCGGCCTTCGAGCTGGCCCAGCTCCTCGCGCAGCTTGCCGGTTTCAAGCGCCGCCTTTTCGGGCAGCTCGATGTCGCACACCACACCGCGGGCGAGCTTTTTGTTCTTCGCCATTTTCGTCACGTAGCTGGGCAGCCAGCCGGTATTCTGCAGCGCGAGCCGTATTCGCCAGGTGTCCTTTCCCAGCGGCGTCGCGGTCGCTTCGAGGATTTCCAGTTTCGGCGAGATCAGCGCATGCCACGTCAGCCAGCGCGAGAACGGCGCGATTTCCTTTTCCAGCAAATGCGGCGGCGGATTGCTCCAGGTGTAGAGGCTCTGCCAGCCGCCCAGTTCCACGCGCCCAAGCTGCGGATGGTCGAATCCGTACCAGTCGACGAAGCCCTTGCCCTCGAGCACCGTGTCGTTCCACCGCATCAGCTTGAGATCGTCCTCGACCGGGTGCTCGCGATACCAGTCGATGTATTTGTAATCGGTGATGCCGGCCTGCCGCTGCGGGCTCCAGATTTCCACCGTCCACGCGAACACGCCGCGATGGTCGTACATCCAGGAATCGAAATCGCCGGTGATGACCTCCTTCGGGTGATAGCGAAACTCGTGATACGCGGAGGCGACCGGGTAGCCGGTGATCTCGGTGCCCTTCTCGCCAATCTTCTGAAAGGTCCACAGGTCTTCCGGGGGCATCTGATCGTCGGGCAGATGTGAGTAGGGACGCAGCAGCACGCCGCTGTATGTATGAAAGGCGATCGCGCCGTTGATGTTGGGATGCCGCGCGATGAAGCCGGTGACTGCGGCGATTTCCGGTTCGGAAGTCGGAAACGGGCCGGCACCCATCTGCTCGTGCTCTGCGCGCCAGAACGCCGGAAAGTTTCGATTGAGGTCGAGTCGCTCTTTGCGTGCCTGCAACTTAAAATTGACGCCGTCGAAATTCTCGATACGGCCCTCGGGCAGCAGCCGGTAATAGCGGCCGCCGCTCTCGACCGGATCGCGGCGCACCAGGATGCGCGAGTCCTGCTCGCAGAGTTTCCAGGGACCGTTCGCGTCCGGCACGCGCATCGACACAATCCGGCCATCGCCGTCGACGTCCTCGCGCTTCAGACCGCCGACGGGTTCCTCATCATAGGGATACGGACGCGTGCTGGAACGGATCAGCCTCGGCACGTCCGCAAGCGCCCATTCGGCACCGTCCGGATTCACCCGCGGGCATACGTAGAACGCGCGGGTATCCAGACAACGCGTGATGTCCGCGTCCTTTCCGTAGCCGGTGATCAGGCGATGCAGCAGGTGCAGGCAGGCCATCGAGCCGGCCAGTTCGGTGGCGTGGATGTTGCCGTCCACCCAGAGCGCGGGCTTGTCGATGTCGGGTCCGGTCTTGTAGTTGGTTACCCGCACGACATAGAGTTCGCGGCCCTCGTAGCTCTTGCCGATCGGCTCGAGTCGCACGAGTCCTGGATACGCGCCTGCCCAATCGGTCAGGAAGCGCACCAGATCGTCGTAACGATAGTAGGTGTCGAAACGAATCGCGGTCATTTTTCCGGCACAACAAGGTTGTTTGCGCGAACATTGTCGCATGCACAACGCCGTCACTGCGAGCCGACAGCCGGGACGCTTGCGCCAGGTCATCTGTGCCGGTAGCCGCCGGCGAATATCAAGCGATCAGCCGAATATTTGATTGACACACCTGCATCGCGAGCATAGTCTGCACGTCGTTTCTTCAGCCGGGAGATTCACCTTGGGTAGTCACAGTTGCGGTTGTCTGCTCGCCCTGGGTCGGTAAACTTCCTGTAACGCAGCTCTTCGAAACTGCCGCCGGATTCCCAGCCAGAGTCGAGCGCTGGGTAATGCCGGAGCAGCCATCCGCCGCGTCCAGCGGCGAATTCCCGCCCCGTAATCGTTGACTGCTGTTCCCGTCGCGCCCGTTCGCGCGTGCATGCGCGCGCGCAGGAGCGTGGAGAAGGTATTATGGTGTTGAAGGCATTTGCCGTCGTGCCCCGACAGTGCGCGTTGGCCGGATTGCTGTTTCTTTCGCGCGCGGCTCTGGCGCAGACTCCGGCGGAAGAATCCTGGAATGCAAAATTCCAGGCGACTTATGTATGGCAGACAAAGCAGCCGTTCGACGCGCTTTATTCCGGGCCCAACAGCCTGTCGTCCGCTCACGAGAAGAGCTATTCGTTCACGGCGACGGCCGCCATCGGGGTTCGCCCGTGGTCGGATGGGGCGCTTTATTTCGATCCGGAAGTGGCGCAGGGCGTTCCTTTCTCCGGGCTTACGGGCCTGGGCGGTTTCTCCAACGGCGAAATTGCGCGTGCCACGGGTTCGACGCCGACTTTTTACCGGGC
>DATFUO010000297.1:0-2648 GCA_035260785.1 Burkholderiales bacterium | reverse complement strand
GCCAGCAATTCGCTGCTGGAATGCCTGGTTTTCGGCAAAGCGGCGGCGATGCACATTCTTGCGCAGCCCAGGCTGCAGATGCCGGCATTGCCGCAATGGGACGAAAGCCGGGTAACCGACGCGGACGAGGAAATCGTGATTTCCCACAATTGGCACGAGTTGCGTCGTTTCATGTGGGACTATGTAGGCATTGTCCGCACCAACAAGCGTCTCGAGCGGGCGCGCCATCGGATAGGTCTGCTGACCGAAGAGATCCAGGAGTATTACTCGAACTTCAGGGTTAGTGCCGACCTGCTAGATCTGCGCAACCTGGTCACAACGGCGGATTTGATTGTCCGCAGCGCGATGTTGAGGCACGAGAGCCGCGGCCTGCATTTCAGCCGGGACTATCCGGGCTTGCTGAGCGAGCCGCGCGACACGGTACTAAAGGGTCCCTGAGCCGGTTATTTCCGGCCGGACACGATGGCGGAGCCATACCCGCACGCGTCTCAGGTCCTGCGCCGGTGCGCTGTCGGGCATCAGGACCACTGCCCGGCGCCCTCCCCGTCCGTGCGGTCGGACATTGATGACGGTCAGTAGCGGGGAGACGAACGTCGAGCCCTCTATGTTTGCTAGAAACGTATCCGCATTCCGCAGGGTTAGTTCGCACTGCGCATCGTCCTTCAGGATCAGTTCGGTTACGGCCTGGCCGGAAAGCTGCAACGCATCCCGGCATAAGTGGAACACCAGACTGGATGCGATGGCAGCGACGGTCGACCCCGGTATCCACCATCCGGGCATATACGCAAGGGCGCAGGCGATGGCTCCGCCATGGGCAAGCAAAAGCATCATCGCCAGCAGGGGCGAAGCCTTTATGCGCAGAAGCAGAGGTGGCGTGCGCATCCGGTCGGCCGACTTATAATCGCGGGTAAATGAGCTGGGATGCCATGGGTAAGCCGATCGACTGGAACAATATTGTCAGCGCCGGCGCGGCGCGGTTCCACTTCGGGGATCCGCGTCGCGAATTCGCGACGGCTCGCGCGGGTGCCGTCGTCTCTCCACTCACGCATTTTGACTTGTTGCGAGTTCATGGGCGTGACGCTACAACCTTTCTGCAGGGACAACTGACCTGCGACCTCGACCAGGTGACTTCGGACCAGGCGCAGTTCGGCGGCTACTGCACGCCCAAGGGCCGGCTGCTGGCCAACTTCATCCTGTTTTCGACGCCGCAAGGTTACCTGATGTACCTCCCGGCGGACGTTTCGCATAGCGTGGCGGAACGATTACGCAAGTTTGTAATGCGTTCCGAGGTGAAGATCGAAGGCGAAAGCAGCCTCGTCGCATTGGGCCTGGCCGGCCCTGGGGCCCTCCTCGTGTTACAGCAGGAACTGGTAGCGCCGCCACAAAAGCGGCTGGCAGTGTCTCGTCGGGGAGGTGCTGCCCTGATCCGATTGCCCGGTGACGCTTTCCTCGTGGTAGCGGCCACGAGCGGGGTGGCAATGCTTTGGGAAGGCCTCACGAAAGGCGCGCTTGCGGCCGGCTCGGAATGCTGGAACTGGTTGCAAATCGAGGCTGGCGTACCGTGGATCACGGCGCTGACCCAGGATCAGTTCCTGCCACAAATGATCGGCCTGGATGCGATCGGCGGGGTGAGTTTCGACAAGGGTTGTTACACCGGCCAGGAGATCGTGGCGCGTACTCATTATCGGGGCGAAGTAAAACGCAGGCTTCGACTTGGCCACACGAGGCAAAAGGTGCGTGCCGGAGATGCACTGTCGTCCGCCGGCCAGCAACGCGGAACCGTGCTGAACGCAGCGGCGATCCCCGGGGATGGTTGGGCGCTGCTCGCGGTGGTATCCGATGAGATCGCCGGCCAGACGGTGCAGATTGCGGGCGGCGAACCCGTCGAATGGTCGGTGCCGCCGGTAACGGCTGTTCCAGGCTGAACCGGTTGCCCCTCTCGTATTACATTTACTATCGGGTCGCGCACCCGGCGCAGGCGCAGACGCTGGTGCGGCACATCCATACGGTATTGAAAGACGAAACCGGCGTCGATGGCCGCCTGCTCAGGAAGCGCGATGATCCGACCATCTGGATGGAAATTTACGAAGGCGTAAGGGATATCGAGGTCTTCGAGCAATGTCTCGCCGCGACTGTGCAGGCGACAAATTTTGCCACCGTCCTGGTGACCGGCAGTGCGCGCCACCTGGAGTGTTTCGAAGACCCATGTGCCTGATCCTGATGGCGCATCGCGCCGATCCACGTTATCGCCTGGTGGTCGCTTCCAACCGCGACGAGTTTTTCCGGCGCCCGACGAACCCGGCCGATTACTGGCCGGACGCGCCACAGGTTCTGGCAGGTCGCGACGTCGAGAAAGGCGGAACCTGGATGGGGGTGGCCACCGACGGGCGCTGGGCGGCGGTCACCAATTTCCGCGACGGCACGTCACCCGAACCGGGCAGCCAATCGCGCGGACGGTTAGTCGCCGGGTATCTCACAGGCGCCGCGGGTGCACAGGCCTACAGCGCGTCTATCGAACCGGCAGGCAAGAAATTCCACGGCTTCAATCTGCTGGTCGGCGACGCCGCGGGTGTGCATTACCTCTCCAACAAGGACGACGGATCGATGATGCTGGCGGCGGGCATTTACGGATTGAGCAATCACCTACT
>DATFUO010000296.1:0-6837 GCA_035260785.1 Burkholderiales bacterium | reverse complement strand
CACCGCTCTGCGCTTGAGCGCTCGCGATCTGAAGCTCATGCAGCGCCTGGTTTCCCGCCAGAACGATCTGCGCCCAACGGCTCGCCAGGACAACAGCGGCGTGGCCAGGCATTTGCACTGAATGCGCCGGCGAATAATGGGCTTCGCCGGCCCCATCAAACGGCGAAAACGGAGCGTCGGGCGCACCATGGTGCAGGATCTTCCGGAGTATACAATTCAGGAAGCGGCGGCACGTCTGGGCATTCCACTGCAGAAATTGCGGCGCTGGGATGCCCAGGGGGTGCTCGTCGCCCGCCGCACCAATGGCGGCCACCGGCGCTATTCGCGCGAGATCATCGACGGCCTGGCAGGTTCGGCCGGTCTGCCATCCAATGAGAAGCACGACCTGGGCAAGCCCGAAACCGGGCGGATGGAAGACCAGCTGGCGGCCGCGCGCCGCACCTTGAAGGAAAAGCGCCGCATCATCCAGTTGCTGCTGGAAAGCGAATCGCGCTACCGCGACCTGGTCGAAACCTCCCACGATCTGATCTGGACGACCGATGCGCAGGGTCGCTTCACTTATCTGAACATTGCCTGCGTCGATCTTTTCGGGTTGCGGCCGAAAGATATGCTCGGTCGCTGCTTCTTCGATTTCGAGTCCCGCCCGCAGCATGTGTCGAACCGCCGCTTCCTGTCGGCGTTACGCAGGAACGGCGAGGTAAAGAACTACCTCACGCATCTTATTTCCACCGACGGCACGGACCGTTGGGTCGGCATCAACGCGCGTGTATCGCATGACGAGGAAGGCCGAATCGTCGGCCTGCGCGGGACCGCCCGCAACGTCACCGAACAGCATCACGCGGCCCTGGAGATCGAGCGTCTGGCCACTCACGATGGCCTGACAGGATTGCCCAATCGCGTGTCCTTGCAGAAAATCCTGGAAACGGCGCTGGCCGAAGGTGAAAAGGGTTCGGTGGTGCTGCTGGACGTCGATCATTTCAAGTACATCAACGATAATTTCGGCCATCGCGCCGGCGATCAGCTGCTCATCGCGATCGGAGGCCTGTTGAAGGATCTGGTCAAAGATGAAATTGCGCAGGTATTCCGCCTCGGCGGCGACGAGTTCGCCCTGCACCTGCCGGATGCCATGCGCGACGACGCCGCGCGACTCGGCGAGCGCGCACTGTCGGCGCTGCGCCATTACAAGTTCCTGGCGTCGGGGCGGGGGTGCCTCTCGACACTGACCGGTTCGATCGGCGTCGCGACCTATCCCTTTCACGGTGCGGAGGTGGCCACGCTGCTCGCCAATGTCGATATCGCGATGTACCAGGCCAAGGACAACGGCCGCAACCGCGTGCAGCTCCACGACCACAATCCGGACGACCTGCGCGGCACCCACAAGCGCGTGCACTGGGCACGTGAGTTGCGCGAAGTGCTCGATGACAACAGAGTCGTCCTGTACTCGCAGCCCGTGATCCGGCTGTCCGATCGCACCCCGGTACATCAGGAAATCCTGGTGCGCATCCTCGATCGCAATGGCGGCCTGGTACAACCGGGACAATTCATCGAAGTGGCCGAGTCGCTTGGCATGGCGCAGGAAATCGACTTGCGTGTGGTCAGCAAAGTCATCGACGTGTTGCAAGATCCGGATTACCGCGGCCGCAAGATGCGCTTCTTCGTGAACCTGTCGCGCACCAGCATCTCCGATCCGCACTGGGTGCGGCGCTTCAATAACATGCTCGCGGCCGCGCCGATCGACCACTCGCAGCTGGTGTTCGAGATCACGGAAACCGCGGCGATGTCGGGTGTCGACGTGACCCAGGAGTTCATCGCGCAGATGAAGGACATGGGCTGCCGCTTTGCCCTGGACGATTTCGGCGCGGGCTTCAGTTCCTTTTATTTCCTGAAGCGCTTCGATGTCGATTACCTGAAGATAGACGGCAGCTTCGTGCGTGACCTCGCTTCCGACAGCGCCAGCCGGTTGTTTGTGCGCGCACTGTGCGACGTGGCCAGCGGCCTGAACAAGCAGGTCATCGCGGAATGGGTCGAGGATCAGGCCGTGATGGACATCCTGGTCGAGATGGGCGTGCAGTATGGCCAGGGTTTCCTGTTCGCCCGTCCGCTGCCATTTCCCGCCGCTGTGCCTGCGGAACGCGAACTGCAGATCAGCAAGCGCGCCTGAAGCGCCCGGGTACCCCGGTTCTTACCAGCTTTCCTTGAGTAACTTCTCGGCCCAGAACAGGCCGAGAATGGTTTTTGTGTCGGTAATACGTCCGCGCCGGATCCAGTCCACGCACTCGGACAGCGGCACGCGCAGCGTTTCCAGAAATTCGCCCTCGTCCAATTGCGCGCCCTTGAACTCCAGCTTGCGCGCCAGGAAAAAATCGATGCGCTCGTCCGAATAGCCGATGCACGGATGCAGGCGGCCCAGTTCACGCCATTGCGCG
Organism: Burkholderiales bacterium; assembly: GCA_035260785.1. Lineage (GTDB taxonomy): Bacteria > Pseudomonadota > Gammaproteobacteria > Burkholderiales > JACQAP01 > JACQAP01. The sequence continues at coordinate 4,411 of DATFUO010000296.1, read as the reverse complement.
GCGACATAGCCGGTCTCCTCGAGCAGTTCGCGTTTTGCCGTCTCGAGAGGAGATTCGTCGGGCTCGAGCTTGCCGGCCGGCAACTCGACCATATGCTGGCCGACGGGATAACGAAACTGGCGCTCGAGCAATACGGAGCCGTCGTCAAACAAAGGCAGGATGATCGCGGCACCGGGATGCACGACGTATTCGCGCAGGGCCCTGCCACCGTCGGGCAGCGTCACTTCGTCTTCGTTGACCTTCAGCAACCTGCCGCGATAGGCCGCGCGCGACGCAATTTTCTTTTCGGTGAAATCGGAACTCACAGCGACAACTGGATCGCATGCCGACAAAGGGCGAGCAGCGCGCCGGGGGCGAGCCCGAGGCCGATGATCGCGAGACCGTTGACCGACATCAGCGCACGGACGTCGGAGTAAGGTTCGATTGCTTGCGTATCGGTCGGCGCATCGAAGTACATCAGCTTGACCAGGCGCAGGTAGTAGAAAGCGCCGACCAGCGAGAACAGTACGGCCGTCACCACCAGCCAGACGTATCCCGTCGCCAGGGCTGCCTGCAGGACGAACAGCTTGGCCCAGAAACCTACCGTAGGCGGTATGCCGGCCATCGAGAACATGAGCAGCAACATCATGAATGCGTACCACGGATTGCGCTGATTCAAACCCCTGAAGTCCTCGAGATTTTCAGCCTCGAATCCCGCGCGCGACAGCAGCAGGATCATGCCGAACGCGCCCAGCCCCATGAGCACGTAAACGATCGTATAGAACATCGCGGCGCCGAAACCTTCGATCGTGCCGCTGAGAATGCCCAGCAGCAGAAAACCCATGTGCGAGATGGTCGAATACGCCAGCATGCGCTTGAGATTTGTCTGCGCAATCGCCGTGATATTGCCGAGCGCCAGCGAGGCCACGGCAAGGATTATCAGCATCTGCTGCCATTCCGCCATCAGTTGCTGGACGCCGAGCGCCTGCACCAGCAGCCGGATGATGAAGGCGAACGACGCAAGCTTCGGCGCCGTCCCGATCAGCAGCGTCACCGCCGTGGGCGCCCCCTGGTAGACGTCCGGCACCCACATGTGGAAAGGCACCGCGCCGAGCTTGAAGCCGATGCCGGCCACCACGAAGACCAGGCCGAAGATCAGGATGGTCGGGATGGCGTCGCCGTCGGCGATGCGCTGCGCAATTTCCGTCACTTCGAGCGAGCCGGTCGCGCCATAAATCATCGACATGCCGTAGAGCAACATGCCCGATGCGAGCGCACCCAGCACGAAGTACTTCATCGCCGCCTCCGTGCTGATCGCGGAGTCGCGCGGCAGCGCCACCATGGCATAGAGCGACAGGGACATCAGCTCCAGGCCAAGATAGAGCACCAGGAAGTGATTTGCCGAGATCATGATCATCATGCCGAGTGTGGAAAACAGCGACAGGATGAAGAATTCTCCGCGGTAAATGCCCCGCAGCGACGCATAGGAACGCGAGTAGGCGAGCATGACAGCCACGGTCAGGCAGACCGCGACCTTGAGCACGTCCGACATCGGATCGCCGACGAACATGCCGTTAAAGGTATAAGCCACGTCCTCCCCGCCCGCGACCAGAATGATCCCGGCCGTGGCAATCAGGGTGACCTGGCTCAGGATGTAAGTCCAGACGCGCAGCCGGTCTGGCAGGAACAGATCGACGATGAGGATCACGGATGCCATCGTCAGCACGAAGATCTCTGGCGCAGCAAGCAGAAAATCTGGCATTTCGTAGTTCATTTAGAGTTTGCTCTTCATCGCCAGCGCCAGTACGTCGCCGACCGAATTGTGCAGCACCGAAGCAAACGCCTGCGGGTACAGCCCCATTCCGAGTACCGCGGCCGTGACCAGTGCAAGCACTATTCCTTCGCGCGGCCCGATGTCGGAAAGCGCATCGACATGACTGTTGGCGACCGCGCCGAATACGACGCGCTTGTACATCCAGAGCGTATACGCGGCGCCGAACAACAGCGTAGTCGCGGCGACGGCCGCGTACCAGAAGTTAACGCGCGTGGTGCCCACCACCACCAGGAACTCGCCGACAAACCCGCTGGTGCCGGGCAAACCGGAGTTGGCCATCGCGAACAACATGAAAAACGCGGCAAATACCGGCATCCTGTTGGCCACGCCGCCGTAGTCCGAGATCTGGCGCGAATGCATGCGATCGTAGAGCACGCCCACGCAGAGGAAGAGCGCGCCGGAGATGAAGCCGTGCGAAACCATCTGCAGGACTGCGCCTTCCATGCCCAATGAATTGAAGATGAAGATGCCCAGTGTGACGAATCCCATGTGCGAGATCGACGAATAGGCGATCAGTTTCTTCATGTCGGTCTGCACCAGGGCGACCAGTCCGATGTAGACCACGGCAATCAGCGACAGGCCGATGACGACCGGCGCCAGCGCGTGACTCGCATCCGGCAGAATCGGCAGCGACAATCTGATAAAGCCGTAAGCGCCGAGTTTCAGCATGACCGCCGCAAGAACCACAGAGCCGCCGGTCGGCGCCTCAACGTGCGCGTCCGGCAGCCAGGTATGCACCGGAAACATCGGCACCTTGACGGCGAAAGCCGCGAAAAACGCAATGAACAACAGAATCTGCGCGGCCAGCGGAATCTGCAGCGCGTAGTAGTCGGGCAAGGCGAAACTGCCTCCGGACGCGGTGTACAGATAAATCAATGCAACCAGCGTCAGCAAAGAGCCCAGCAGGGTATACAGGAAAAACTTCAGCGCGGCATAGACGCGATTCGGTCCGCCCCACACGCCAATGACGATGAACATCGGGATCAGCGTGGCCTCGAAGAACACATAGAACAGTGCGGCATCCATCGCACAGAACACGCCGTTCATCATTCCCGATAACACCAGAAAGGCGGCCATGTATTGCCCGACACGGCTGTCGATGACTTTCCATCCCGCCAGCACCACCAGTACCGTGGTGAAGGTGTTCATCAGGATCAGCAGCAGCGAAATGCCGTCGATGCCAAGGTGGTAGTTGATGCTGTAGGACTCGATCCACGGCGTCAGTTCGACGAACTGCATGCCCTGAACAGAGGAGTCAAAGTTGGTATAGAGCGGGAGGGCGACAGCGAAGCCCGCAATCGCGCCGGCCAGCGCGAGCCAGCGCGCAAGATTGGCATTGCGGTCGGATCCGGTGAAAAGTACGACGACGCCGGCCAGGATCGGCAACCAGATTACGGTACTGAGCAGGGCAGACCCGGGCATGCTTTCAGCTTCTCGCGAACCAGAGCGTGAGCAGTACGAACACGCCGATGATCATGGTAAAGGCGTAGTGATAGATCAGGCCGGATTGCAGTTTCCGCGCGATGGTCGCGAACCAGCCGACCAGCCGCGCCGAACCGTTGATGAAGATACCGTCGATCACCGCCACATCGCCGCCTTTCCACAGCCCCTTTCCGAGCAGGCGTGCGCCGCCGGCGAAAAACCAGTCGTTGAAGCGGTCGAAATAATATTTGTTTTCCAGCAGCGTATAGACGGGACCGAATGCACGGCGCAGCCTGTCCGGCAGATCGGTGCGCGCCAGATAGAGGAAAGCCGCCGATGCCATGCCGGCGATTGACAGCCAGAATGGCCAGGTGCCGAGAGCGTGCAGCATCATCGCCATGACGCCGTGAAATTCCCTGCCCATTTCGCCCAGCACATCATGCGGCCCGCTCACCACGATCGCATCGCCGAAGTAGCCGCCAAATAGAACCGGCCCGATCCACCAGCCGATGCACACCGACGGAATCGCCAGCACGATCAGCGGTCCCGTCACGACCGCGGGAGACTCGTGGGGCGGGTGACCCTGCCCGTGCGCGTCGGCGCGTCCCTGTTCATCGTGATGTTCGTGCGCGGCGAAACGCTCCGCGCCGTGGAAGGTCATGAACATCAGGCGGAAAGTATAGAACGCGGTGACGAACACGCAGGACAGCACGCAGAAATAGGCAAATGCGCTGCCCGGCAGATGGGACAGCTGCACGGCTTCGATGATCGCATCCTTGGAAAAGAATCCGGCGAACCCCGGAATGCCCGCGCTCGCCAGCGCACCCACCATCATCGTTGCATAGGTAATCGGCATAAATTTGCGCAGGCCGCCCATCTTGCGCATGTCCTGCTCGTGATGCAGCGCGATGATGACCGAACCCGCGCCGAGGAACAGCAGCGCCTTGAAGAAGGCATGGGTCACCAGGTGGAACATTCCGGCTGCATAAGCCGAGGCACCCAGTGCCACGGTCATGTAGCCGAGCTGCGAGAGCGTGGAGTAGGCAACCACGCGCTTGATATCGGTCTGCACAATGGCGACCAGTGCCATGAACAGGGCCGTAATTGCGCCGATCACCATGACGAAAGACAAGGCCGCCTCCGACAGTTCGAACAGATGCGACATGCGCGCGACCA
>DATFUO010000295.1:0-2141 GCA_035260785.1 Burkholderiales bacterium | reverse complement strand
GGTCAGCGTGGTCTTGCCCGAGGACTCCGGGCCGTAGATTTCGACGATGCGCCCGCGCGGCAGGCCGCCGATGCCGAGCGCCAGGTCCAGGCCGAGCGACCCGGTGGAAACCACTTCCACATCCTTGGCTATGTCCTTCTCGCCAAGGCGCATGATCGACCCCTTGCCGAATTGTTTTTCGATCTGGGAAAGGGCGGCGGCGAGCGCCTTGCTGCGGTTTTCGTCCATTCGGTAGTCCCCTAAAGTCGACGCAGAATTATTGCATCAAAAGTTCAATAAATAGCAGTCGTGACCCGACTCCTGCTTTCAATCACCAAAGCACATTGACGCACGTCGAACCAGCCCGGGAACAGCTGTACCGAACGTCGCGCCGGCCCAGATTTCGCTCACGAAGCCATGATACTGTATTTATATACAGTATCGCAAATCCAACCGGGGGGAAAATCGCAAATCCATGATATTCATGGGATTCGCATAAGAAATAGCGCGGCGGCTGCGAGCCTGGGCGGAAACCAGAGCCACACCAGCTTGCGGTCAGGATTTCTGCGCAACGCGCGCGAGCAAGCCTTCGAGCGCGGCAATGACCGTCTTGCGGCGCACGGTATCCCGGTCCCCCTGAAAATGGACCGCCTGGGCGCTGATGCCGCCGCCCTTTTCTCCCCAGGCCAGCAAGACCGTGCCGACCGGCTTCTGGCGCGAGCCGCCGTCCGGTCCGGCGATGCCGCTTACCGCCACCGCCACCTGCGCACGGCTGCGGGCCAACGCGCCGGCCACCATCTCGCGCACGGTCTGCTCGGACACCGCGCCGAATTCCTGCAAGGTTTCTGCGCTGACGCCGAGCATGTCCTGCTTGGCTTCGTTCGTATAGGTGACGAAGGCGCGATCGAACCATTTGGAACTGCCCGGCACCATGGTAACGGCCTGGCCGATCCAGCCGCCGGTGCAGGATTCCGCGGCGGCCATCATCAACTTGCGCGCCTTGAGCGCATCGCCGACCTTGCCCGCCAGTTCGTAGAGTTCCGGATCCATTTTTTCGTTAAGCCCAGGTTATCATCCGAACAGGACTTTCCATCCGGCCAGACACAGCAGTGTATAGAACGCGGCCAGCAGGTCATCGAACATCACTCCCAGCCCGTTGCGGATGGTGCGATCGAAGTGCCGGATCGGCATCGGCTTGACGATGTCGAACAGGCGGAACAGCAGAAATGCAAATGCCTGCCAGACCGGCGACGCAGGGGTGAAGAAAAGCACGATCAGGAAAGCCACTGTCTCGTCCCACACCATGCCGCCATGATCGTGCACGCCGAGTCGCCTGCCGGTTACCTGGCAGGCCCACACTCCGACCAGAAAAAGGACTGGCAGCAGGGCCGCATAACCCAGGTCGCCCAATGCCGGCAACAGCCAGTCATGCATCGGCAGGGCCAGCAGCGTCCCGAACGTGCCGGGCGCGACCGGGATCAGCCCGATGCCGAAGCCGAACGCAATGAGATGCGCCGGATGGGAGAAAACCCAGCGCGCGGACGGTCGGCCCGCGATGTCAGCGGAAGTGGTCAAATCCCTTGTCCTTCACCGGCAGCGGCCGGCCGGCGGCATCGAGCAGAGCAACATGGTTCCCTTCGACTATCCCGCCGATGCGCGTCAAAGGCAGGTCCAGCGTCGTCGCAAGCGCTGCGATCTCGCCTGCGCGCTCGGGCGCAGCGCTGAAGCATAGTTCATAGTCGTCGCCTCCCGCGAGTATGGCGCGATCGACCACCGCCTGATCGCGCAAAGGCCGCAAATCCGCGGAACACGGAACCGCGGCGTATTCGACGCTAGCCCCGACGCCCGAGCGTTCGCACAGATGCGCCAAATCGCCCAGCAATCCGTCGGACAGGTCGATCGCGCTATGAGCCAGCGCACGCAATTCCAGGCCGAGCGCGACACGCGGCGCCGGCCAGTCAAGTCGTGCCCGGCAACGATCGAGTGCCCCGGGCTCCAGATTCAATTCGCCGCGCCGGCAGGCAATGGCCGCTGCCGCGTCGCCAAGCTGACCGGATACCCAGATATCATCGCCAATTATCGCGCCGTCGCGCCGCAACGCCTTGCCCGGCTCGACTTCACCCATGATCTGCACACTGATGTTGCGTGGCCCGCGCGTGGTA
>DATFUO010000294.1:0-18593 GCA_035260785.1 Burkholderiales bacterium | reverse complement strand
TTATTTACAACGTCAAAAAGATGGTCTGAGAAGGGGAAAAATCGAGCAGTGATTTTCGCGCATAACCATCCGTCGGGGGTGGCCGAGCCCAGCCATGCCGATGAAACCCTTACCCAAGCGCTGAAGGAAGCGCTCGCTTTGGTCGATGTTCGGGTGCTGGACCATTTCATTGTTGGCCGCGGAACAACGCTGTCGTTCGCCGAGCGCGGGCTTCTGTAAAAGGTTAAGTTGAGTAAGTCGCTGGAACTATGATATAAAGCGCATCTTTTAAGAATTTGCCTGGTCGCCAAGTTGGTTGGCCCAGTCAGAAACGCTGCCTGGAGAAGCCATCATGGCGAGAGTATGTGAAGTTACCGGCAAGAAGCCGGTGGTCGGGAACCGCGTGTCCCATGCCAACAACAAGACCAAGCGCCGCTTTTTGCCCAATTTGCAGTACCGCCGATTCTGGGTCGAAAGTGAAAACCGCTGGGTAAGCATGCGCGTAAGCAATGCCGGCCTGCGCACGATCGACAAGAAGGGCATCGATGTGGTTCTGGCCGAGTTGCGTGCGCGTGGCGACAAGATCTAATTATTCAGGCGGGAGAGCAAAATGAGAGAAAAAATCAAACTGGAATCGTCCGCGGGAACCGGGCACTTCTATACCACGACCAAGAATAAGCGCACTACACCGGACAAGATCGAAATGAAGAAATTCGACCCCGTTGCGCGCAAGCACGTTATCTATAAGGAAACCAAGCTCAAGTAACTTGCTTGAGCCGAATAAAAAGCCCGCCAACCGGCGGGCTTTTTATTCGTATCGATGTGACGCGTGGTCAGGCGTAGCAGCGCAGCGTACGCGAAAAGTCGCGCAGCGGTGCGATATCACTTTTCTCGGCGCGACGGCACCAGTCTTCCAACTGCGATAGCAACTGTTCCTTGGTGGCCGTTGATCGTTGCCACAGCATCGCCAATTCCTGGCGCATCGAATATACCGTAGTCAATACCTTGCTGGTGCTCAATACTTCGTCCAGCTTGACCTTCTCGCGTTCGGGAACCAACTTCGCGTCCAGATGCAGCCAGCGTTTCATGGCCTGCAGATCGACGCCGTGTCCTGATTTGTTCATGCGCATGCGCCGGAGTTCGTCGGCGCAGGTCGTACGAACCGAGCGCGTGAAACGGGCAAGTACGTCGTAGCGATGTGTGATGATTGCCTGCAGCGTCTGCAAGTCACATTTCGACTTGCCCGATTCCATTTTGACTTGTGGCGCAAGTTTCTTGACCTGGGCTAGATTGAGCGCTTCCAACACCCGGATATAGAGCCAGCCGATGTCGAATTCATACCATTTGTTCGATAGCCGGGCAGATGAGGCGTAGGCGTGATGGTTGTTGTGCAGTTCTTCGCCGCCAATCAAGATTCCCCACGGTACGATATTGGTGCTCGCATCTTCCACCTGAAAGGTGCGGTATCCGAAATAGTGGCCTACGCCGTTGATCACGCCGGCGGCCGTGACCGGAATCCACAACATCTGTATGGCCCAGATGGTCAAACCAAGCGGTCCGAACAGCAGGATGTCGGTTACCAGCATGATGGCGACGCCACCCTTGTCGGTTCGGGTGTACACGTTGCGTTCCAGCCAGTCATCGGGGGTTCCATGACCATATTTGTCCAGCGTTTCCTGGTTCGCCGCTTCCTTGCGATAAAGCTCGCTACCCTCTAGAAGCACTTTCTTCAGGGTAAGAATCTGCGGGCTGTGCGGGTCTTCCTCGGTTTCACACTTGGCGTGATGCTTGCGGTGAATAGCCGTCCACGCTTTCGTCGACATGCCGGTGGTCAGCCAGAGCCAGAGCCGGAAAAAATGCACAACAGCGGGGTGAATGTCGAGCGCGCGATGGGCCGAATGACGGTGCAAATAAATGGTCACCGCGGCGATGGTGATATGGGTCATCGCCAATGCCACCATTATGTAGCCCCACCACGGCAATACAACGAGCCCGTTCGCCCAGCTTGGCAAATCTATAAACCCGTTCACATTCATGCAGGTAACCTCATTAAATCAGAAAGATATAGCTCGAATTGTACAGGACGGGCACGATCCCGCAAGGTAATTTTCGTAACAATATCCCGGCGATATGCCGAATGGCTCGTTGGCTCAAAATTCGCCCGAAACGGGCTCATTTAGGCGCCATATCGCCGGAGTTGAGCCCACCCACGATGCGGATATCGCGTTGTGGGAAGGGGATCTCGATGCCGTTGGCAGCGAAACTCTTGTACAGCGCCAGATTGAGGTCGGAATTGAGGTTGAGCTTGCCTCTCTCCGGGTCCTCTATCCAGGCCAGCAATTCCAGATTGATGCCGTTGTCTCCGAAGGCAGTCAGAAGGGCTGTGGGCGCAGGATCCTTCAAGACCCGCGAGTGTGAATATGCGGCTTCCAGCATCAATTTCAAGGCGGATTCCAGATTGCTGGAATAACTTATCTGTACCGGAATACGCATCAGAACGCGGCGATTGGAGTACGAATGATTGATCACCGTGGACGTGATCAAGGTTTCGTTCGGCACAATGGCTTCCGTGCCGTCCGGACCACGAACGATGATGCAGCGTGACGTGAGTTTCGTCACTTCGCCGTAGAAATGATCGACCGTCACCAGATCGCCCGGGCTGACGGTCCTGTCCAGCAGGATGGTGAAACCGCTGATGTAATTGGACGCGACTTTCTGCAGGCCGAATCCGATACCTACGCCCAGCGCGCCGCCGAAGACGGACAGCACGGTGATGTCGATGCCGACGATCGGCAACGCGATGAGCACTGCCACGACGACCAGAATGGTGCGCAGGATTTTGGTGAACGCGAATCGCAGATTGATCTCGACATGCTGCAAAGCCATGATGCGCCCTTCAAGCATCCGGCCAATCCAGAGCGCCGCCAGGACTGTCAGCACGACGGTGAGAAACGCAGTCAGAACCATCGCCAGGGAGAGGCGCTGTTGACCGATGCGAAAAGCCGTGTCCTCAAGGAACCTTCCGATAGCCGGGAGCAGCCCGACTATGTGCAGGGCCACCCCCGACCAAACCAGCCACGAGGTCGCCACCTCCCAAGACCGTAATCGGCCTCCCGGAGCGAACGTGTGGCGCAACAAGTAGACCCCGCCGCGAATGATCACCATCGCCAGCACCAGGGGAACGGCAATATTGAGCAAGTGGATGGGCTGGTAATTTTCCAGCGCCCAGCGGCCGATCAGCAGAAGCACGAGCGCGGTGACCGGAAACAGTTCGCGGTTCATGCCACCGACACTGATCTTCATTGTCCTTTCCGGATCGGCGGCCACCGTGGCTGCCGCCAGGCGGCGGCGCAGATGGCGAGCGACTTGCCAGGCGATGAGCAGCGCCAGGGCGATGATCACGATTTGCCACAGGATCGCGCCGCGCTGCAGATCGTCCAGCAGATCGGCCAGCAAGCGCCCGACTTCGGACTGGTTTTTCATCATTTCTCCCAGTGACGGGCGAATTTTACGTTACTTGGATTGGCCGCGGACCGTCACGATTGCATGCTCGCGATGCCGTTGCCAATTCGCGAAGAACGCCCGGGTCAGGTCCGGATTGTTGCGCAACACCAACACGTTTTCCGCGTTACGATTCTGAGCGGCGAATGTGAAATTGAAACTGCCCGTGATCAGCACCGGCTGATTTGCGCTCGGGTCGATGACGACAACCTTGTTGTGGGCCGCCGAGTGGTCGGAGTCCGTGAATACGAGCACACCGGCGTCGACAAGAGAGCGCATCGCGGCCGAGTCGTTCGAATCGGTCTGTTCCCGGTCTGCGATGATCTGAACGTCCAGACCGTGGCGATGGGCGCGAATCAGCGCGTCGGCAATATCGCGGTGGGTAAAACTGAACGCTTGCACCAGGACCTGCGATCTGGCGGCGTCGATAGCTCGCACGATCAGCCCGGCGGCGTCGTATCCTGGCGTGAAGGCATACTCGATGGTACCGATTGCCGGTATGACGTTTGAAGGATCGAGCCCGAATGCGGGCGCCACGACCGCAAGGCTGGTGGCCAGCAGGGCCAGGCGCAGTCTTCTCATTCGGTCACGCCCGTCTTTGCATGACCGCCGCGAAGAAGGCGTCGGTATCGTGCAGCTGCGGGCACAGCTCAAGATAATCTCCACAGTCGAGTGCAATATGGCTCTCGTCCAGTGCCTGGCCGCTGCTGACTAACTGGAAGCTGGGGTGGTCGGCAAGAAATACCTCTATGACGTTGCGGTTTTCCTGCGCCAGCACGCTGCAGGTCGCATACACCAGCCGTCCGCCCGGCTTGAGCAATGTCGCCGCCGACGCGAGGATCGCGCACTGTTTTGCAGCAAGTTCGTCGACCGCCTGAGGCGACTGGCGCCATTTCAGATCCGGATTGCGTCGCAGTGTACCGAGTCCACTGCAGGGTGCATCCACCAGCACGCGATCGATTTTGCCGGCCAGACGCTTGACCTTGATGTCGTTTTCGCTGGCGATGATCTGTGGATGGACGTTGGACAGGCCGGAGCGTTTGAGCCTCGGGGCGAGGTTCTTCAGGCGCTTTTCCGAAACGTCGAAGGCATACAGCCGGCCCTGGGATTGCATCATCGCACCCATCAACAATGTCTTGCCGCCCGCGCCGGCACAGAAGTCGACCACCATTTCGCGGCGCTTGGGCGCGACCAGATAACCCAGCAACTGGCTGCCTTCGTCCTGAACTTCGATCGCGCCGCTGCAAAACAATTCGTGACGGTTGATGGCCGGCTTGCCAGCCACCCGGATGCCGACCGGCGAATAACGCGTCGGTGCCGCATCGAAGCCGCTCGTGCGCAGGTCGCGCAATACCTGCTCGCGATCCGCCATCAGCGTATTCACCCGCAAGTCGAGTGGGGCGGTCTTGAGCATGGCACGGCCAAAGGCGGCCGCGTCCTGCTCCGAGGTTTCTGCGACCAGCCGGTCGTACAGCCAGTCGGGCAGGCTCAGTCTCACGGCGGCCGGCAGGGTTTCTATGTCGGCGATCTTGAGATCGAGGATCCAGTCGCGGTCGCTGCTTTTCAGGAAAGGCTCGATCTGTCCGAGACTGCGACCCTGTAACTTGATAAGTGCGGCGCAGACGAGTTTGCGCGCAGTGGGCTGGGCGATGAGTTGCTCGAGCAACCGCTTGTGGCGCAAAACGCAAAACACCGTTTCGGCGATGAACGCACGATCGCGCTGGCCCAGCGCCCGATTCGTGCTGAAGAAATTGCGCAAGATCGCGTCGGCCGGATGGAGCATCGGCAATGCGAGATCGACGGCCGCCGTCGCTGCCTGCAGCATTGCCGTGGTCGGTTGCATCTATTGATAGGAAATCGCGGTGACAGTCGAATCCAGCACGGTGCCGTCTTTTTCGATAAAGCGAATTTGCACGGGCAGGTAATGGTGCTCGACCGCGAGCCAGACCTCGAACCCGCGCTTGTCATCGGCTTCGCGTATTTTCTGGAAATGGACGGTCTCCAGTTCTCCGATCGGTGTCTTGATCTTCTCCTTGCCGACCATTTTGTACCTGTAGTCCGATAGGCGGCGGCCGTCGGTGAGATGCACCGGGGGAAGCTCGTCGTCTGGTGACCTGAATGCGAACACGTAAGCGAAACTGGTCTGGTCGAACGTGTTTTCCAGCAACGGGACGGTTTCGACATTGGCGCCGTCGGTCAGTTTGATCAGTTTGGCGTCCCAGTCGAAATCTGCGGCGCGCTTCGGTTTGCGGGTGCGATCTTCCTCGAAATGCAGCGGCCGCAGGCCGTTCTTCGTGATCAAGCCGTGGCTTTCGCGGCGGATGTTCATCTTGTAAAAAAAGGCGGCCAAGCCGACCGTCTTGGATTCGCTGATGACGGAATATTGCTTGCCGTCGTGCTCTAGTACGTCACGTCCCTCGCCCAAATGCATTGCCCCGGAATTGACGGCGAAATCCATCTGCACCCGTTGCGGCGGCTGCGCCGCCCAGGTCGTCCCAGCCACGAACATGAGCACGATCAACGCACGGCACATCATCCCGGCAGGGGGGAGATCATGGCTCCCGAGTTACGGCAGTCGGCCGAAAGCTTCACGCGGTTGCCTTCGATTGCGAGCCGGCCGTCCAGGAACCAGCGGATGGCCTGCTGATACACGGCGTGTTCCTGCTCGAGCACGCGGGCGGCGAGGCGTTCCTCGTCATCGTCGGGGAGTACCGGCACGGCCGCCTGGATAACGATCGGCCCGTGGTCCAGCGCCGGCGTGACGAAATGCACCGTGCAGCCATGCAGCTTGACGCCTTCGTCGATCGCGCGCCGGTGAGTATCGAGACCGGGGAACGCCGGTAGCAAGGACGGGTGGATATTCATGATCCTGCCGCTGAATTGTCCGATAAATTCCTCCGAAAGAATCCGCATGAAACCCGCCAGCACGATCAGGTCGGGACGATAGGCCGAGACGGTATCGGCGAGTGCCCTGTCGAAGCTCGTCCGATTCGGGAAGTCGCGGTGGTTCACGATTCTGGCATCCAGACCGGCGTTGCGAGCGATCTGCAGGCCTTCGGCCGACGGATTGTTGCTGATCACTGCGGCGACCGCCGCATCCAGTTTGGCCGCGAGAATCGCCTGCATGTTGGTGCCGCGGCCTGAAATCAGGATGACGATGCGCTTCATCGTCCCTGTCAGACAACCGTGGTCTGTGCTTCGTCGCCCCGCCTGCCGCGGATCTCGCCGATGCGGTAAACTGTTTCGCCTTCGTGTTGCAGCGCCTGGATCGTCTGGTCCGCATGTCCGGCGGCGACGATCGCCACCATGCCGATGCCGCAATTGAACACGCGATGCATCTCGGCTTCCGCGACATTGCCGTTCTTCTGCAGCCAATCGAACAGCGGCGGCCGCGGCCAATCGCGTTTCCTGAGTTCCGCGCATACGGTGTCGGGCAAAACACGCGGTACATTTTCCACCAGCCCGCCACCTGTGATATGCGCGAGCCCCTTGATGCGACCTTTGTGCAGTGCCGCCAGCACGGATTTCACATAGATGCGGGTTGGCGCCAGCAACGCTTCTCCCAACGTCCTGCCGTCGAATCCGGATGACAAGTCCGCTCCCGACGAGTCGACGATCTTGCGTAGCAGCGAATAGCCGTTCGAATGCGCACCACTGCTTGCCAGTCCCAGAATGACATCGCCGGGCAAAATGTCCGAGCCATCGATGATCCGGCTTTTCTCCACGACGCCGACCGCGAAGCCGGCCAGGTCGTACTCTCCTGGCGGATACATGCCGGGCATTTCCGCGGTTTCGCCGCCGATCAGCGCACATCCGGCCTGCTCGCATCCCGCGGCAATACCCTTCACGACCTGCGTGGCCGTCGCCACGTCGAGTCTACCGCAGGCGAAGTAGTCAAGAAAGAACAGGGGCTCGGCGCCCTGTACCAGTATGTCGTTCACGCTCATCGCGACCAGATCGATGCCGACCGTATCGTGCCGGTTCAGTTGGAAGGCCAGCTTGAGTTTGGTGCCAACACCATCGGTGCCTGATACCAGCACCGGCTCCTTGTATTTCTTCGACACTTCGAACAGGGCGCCGAATCCGCCGATCCCGGCCAGCACACCTTCACGCAGCGTGCGTTTGGCGAAAGGCTTGATATTTTCGACAAGCTGATCACCGGCGTCGATGTCGACACCAGCGTCGCGATAGGCCAGCGAAGTGGAAGCAGGGTGATCGGTCTTCAAGTTGAGTTGCCGGGTTCTTCGGGATAAAGTGGGACCGGAGCGCAGCTTCGTCGTGTGGCTGTCAATGCGGCGAGTGGTTCCGAGTGGTTCTTGGCGCGGCAAATTTTACTCCAAATGCCTACCGTATTTCCTGTGCGTTTTATTTGGTATGTGCTTGCCGCCGCTGTCGCCGGGTTGCTGCTGTATCTTGTCGCGCCGATCCTCACCCCGTTCCTGCTGTCAGCGGTGCTCGCCTATATCTGCTTGCCCCCGGTTGACTGGATTGCACGTAAGCTGCCGCGCTGGCTGGCGGCTGCGCTGGTCATGGCGCTGCTGGTGATTGCCCTGGCGGCACTTGCTCTGATTGTGCTGCCCATGGTCGAACGCCAGTTCGTCGCTTTCCTGCAGCGCATGCCGGAGTATCTTGACTGGGCACGTGCGCGCGCGTTGCCGTGGCTTTCCGGCACCCTCGGCGTAGAGCTGAATCTCGATATGGAGCACTTCCGGCAGACCGTCGCCGAAAGTCTGCGCACCGACGGCGACTTCGTCAGGGCACTTTTGCCCAGGATCACCACCGGAGGCCTGGCGATCGTCGGCTTTTTCACCACCGTGTTGCTGATGCCGGTTGTCCTGTTTTATTTCCTGCGCGACTGGCACGAAATCGTGCATGGCATCGAACATCTGATTCCGCGCCGCCTTCATCTCGGGGCATGCAACATAGCCGCGGAAATCGACCGCGTGCTCGGCGAGTTTTTACGCGGCCAACTCCTGGTAATGCTGCTCATGGCCGTGTATTACGCTGTGGCGCTGTGGATTGCCGATCTGGAATATGCGCTGCCAATTGGAATTCTTTCGGGTCTGTTGGTGTTCGTACCGTATCTCGGCATCCTGGTCGGACTGCTGCTTGGAACACTGGCCGGATTCAATCAATTCGACAGCGTGATGGGACTCGTTGGGGTTTGGATCGCCTTCGGTATCGGCCAGGTGCTCGAAGGCATGGTGGTGACCCCGTTACTGGTCGGCAATCGCATTGGCTTGCATCCGGTAGCCGTGATATTCGCGCTGCTGGTGTTTGGCAAGCTATTCGGTTTTTTCGGTGTGCTGCTGGCGCTGCCCGCGAGCGCAGCCCTGCTGGTGGCTCTGCGCCACCTGCGTGCTCACTACGTCGATAGCGATCTTTACAAATCCTGATGAAGCAACTGGCGCTCACCCTTGCGCCGCCCCCCGCCCCCGCGCTGGAAAATTTCTTTGCCGGTCGTAATGCCGAGCTGTTAACCCTGCTCGGGAATCTCGCGGCGGGCCGCAGCGTGGAGAGGTGCGTCTACCTGTGGGGCGATGCGGGCAGCGGACGTACTCATTTGTTGCGCGCGACTATCGCGGCGCTGAATGTCGCAGGACTGGCATGCCTGCATATTGCCCGAGGCGATCCGATACCGGCCCCTGCGGCGGAATTGCGCGCCGTGGCGGTGGATGACGTTGAGACGCTAGACGCCCGCAACCAGCGCGCGTTTTTCAACCTGTATAACCATCTGCGCGAACGCGCCGGGATCGTGCTGGCCGCCGGCGATGCCCCACCGGCGCGATTGAAATTGCGCCCCGAACTCGTGACGCGGTTGGGCTGGGGACTCGTATACCAGGTTCAGGCGCTGACCGACGACGAAAAGGCGCGGGCGCTCAAGCGCCATGCCGCCGCGCGTTCTTTCGACCTTCCGGACAACGTCATCGACTACCTGTTGCGACACCTGAGTCGCGATCTGCGCTCCCTGATGAGCGTCCTCGATGCGCTCGACCACCATTCGCTCGCAGCCAAACGGCCGATTACCTTGCCGCTGCTGAAGGAATTGCTGCGCCCGGAAGGCGACGACGGCCCCTGATGCGCATCGGCCGATTCCGACCGGGAGGGCGCTTGCGGCCGCTTTTCAGCTATACTCGTGCCGCCTTTTCGGTTTCGTTCCGCTTGTTTCGCACCCCCAAATGCGCCTCGCCCTGTTTGATTTGGACAATACCCTCCTGGCCGGAGACAGCGATTTCGAGTGGGCGCAATTCCTGATCGAAAAGGAAGTGCTCGACCGGGAGGTTTACGAAGCGCGCAACCGCCACTTTTACGAAGCATACAAAGCCGGCACGCTCGACATTCACGAGTTTCTCGATTTCCAGCTGAAGCCGCTGGCACGGCATCCGCGCAAGCAGCTCGACCAATGGCACGCCGAATTCATGCAGAAGAATGTCCTGCCCATGATCACGCAGAAGGCACGCGACCTGGTCGACAGCCATCGTGATGATGCCCGGGTGGTGATTACCGCGACGAATCGTTTCGTCACGGGACCGATCGCACGCGAGCTCGGCGTGGAAAACCTGATCGCCACGGAAGCCGAGGAGGTCGGCGGCGAATTTACCGGACGCGTGAAAGGGGTGCCATCGTTCCGCGAGGGGAAGGTCGAGCGCTTGAAGAGCTGGATGGCGGAGCACGGCATCGAATGGGGCAGCCTCGGGGAGACCTGGTTCTACAGCGACTCGTTGAACGATCTGCCGCTGTTGTCCATCGTCAGCCATCCGGTCGCGGTGGATCCCGACGAGACGCTCAAGGAACACGCGCTCAGGCACGACTGGCGCGTCATCAGCCTGCGTTAGCCGCCAAAGCGCGGCGACCGAACGAATTCATGTCGCGTGCCTCCGGAATGGTCGTGCTGTCGCTCGTTGGCGCCACCAGCGTCGTCATCGGGCTCGCCGCCGGCAGCGTTCATATCCCCCTGTCCAAACTCATTTCGGCGCTGGCGCAGCCCGGCAACGACGCAATCTCCGACATTGTCTGGAAGCTGCGTCTGCCGCGCGTATTGGCGGCTTTCTCCTGTGGGGCGTTGCTGGCGCTTGCCGGCGCGCTGATGCAGGTCCTCCTGCGCAATCCCCTCGCGGATCCCTATGTATTCGGCATTTCCGGCGGTGCCGCGCTGGGTGTCATGTTCGGCATGCTGCTAGGAGCAGGGACGCTGTCGCAGACCGGACTGGGATTGGGCGGGGCCATACTCGCGTCGGCGCTCGTATTCGGTCTGAGCCTGCGTGCCGGCAACTGGAATCCGTACCGATTGTTGCTGACCGGAGTGGTGGTGGCGGCGGGATTGAATGCGCTGCTGAGCTTGATTCTGGTTCTGGCGCCGCAGACCGCCGTGAAAGGCATGCTGTACTGGCTGATGGGAGATCTTGGTTACGCCGGCAATCCGCTGCCTACATTGCTCGTGCTGGCGTTGCTGTTCGTCGTGGCGATGCCGTTTGCCCCGGCAATGAATGTCCTCGCACTCGGACGGATGAAGGCGCAGTCGCTGGGTGTGGCCGTCAGTGGCATCGAATTCGTGTTGTTCGGCGTGGCCGCCGTCGCGGCGGTCACTGCCGTGCTGCTCGGTGGCACCGTCGGTTTTGTCGGTCTGATTGTGCCCCATCTAGTGCGCCTTCTTGGTTTCGCGGACCACCGCTGGCTGTTACCCGGCTCGGTTCTCGTCGGCGGTGGCTTCCTGACGTTCGCCGACACCGTTGCCCGCAGCGCCTGGGCGCCTTTGCAGTTTCCGGTCGGGGTGCTTACGGCTTTGCTCGGCGTGCCGGTCCTTCTGTTGCTTCTGGGGGGCAGGAACAAAGATGCTGCGCACTGAGGATTTGCGACTCGCCTATCCCGGCCGGCGACTCGTCGAAGGGCTGTCGATCGAGTTCCATCCGGGCCAGGTGTGGGCAGTGCTCGGCCGCAACGGCAGCGGCAAATCCACGCTATTGCATGCGCTCGCCGCGTTGCGCACGCCCGAGGCAGGCAATGTCAAGCTGCAAGATGCAAAGATCGCTACCGTGCCCAGACGCACGTTGGCCCGGCGCATCGGCGTACTGATGCAAGAAGAGAGTCGCGAATTCTGGGGCAGCGTGAGCGACTATGTCCTGCTCGGGCGCTATCCGCATGCGCGCAGTCCGTTCGGATGGAGCGCGGAGGACGAACGCATAGCCGCAAACGAGATCGAGGCATTACACCTGGGCGGACTTGGCGGCCGCGACTTCGCCTCGCTGTCCGGCGGCGAGCGCCAGCGCGCGCGAGCTGCGGCTCTATTCGCGCAGCAACCTGTTGTCTATCTGCTCGACGAGCCCTTGCAGCATCTCGATCTGCCCCATCAGGTGGCGGTGCTGGAGCGGTTGACGAAGGAAGCACGCGATCGGCGCGCAATCGTCATCATGGCATTGCATGACCTCCTTTTCGCCGCCCGCTACTGCAACCGTTTCCTGCTGCTTTACGGGGACGGACGTTTCAGTGTCGGTGCGGCGGACGAGGCGCTGACCGCGGATCACCTTGGAGAGCTATACGGATTTCCGCTGGTGCCGGTCGAGATCGGCGGCGAGCGCCTGTTCCTTCCCGGAAGGCAATCCGGGCGGGGGGCACATGTATAATCCCTGCTTTAATGCTGCCATCGAATTCTCCTCAATGGAATTCCGCGCTATTTGATGATTCGGAAACTGCTTCGCCGGGTATTCTCCGGACGCTCATCGCCGTCCGCCCAGCCGCAGGTCATTGCGCGCAACAAGCACGGACTATCCAGGGACAAAATCAGTTCAAGTGCGCGGCGCGTCACCACGGGCCTGCAGGAGAAGGGATACGCGGCCTACGTGGTTGGCGGTGCGGTCCGCGACTTGCTGCTCGGACTGGAACCGAAGGATTTCGACATTGCGACCAGCGCCACGCCGGAGCAGGTGCGCGGCGTATTCCGGCGCTCGCGCATCATAGGACGGCGTTTCCGCCTGGTCCATGTCATGTTCGGCGGGGACACGGTGGAGGTGTCGACATTTCGTGCACGTCAGGGCGGGGATCAGGAAGATCAGCGCGCCGACGAGCACGGACGCATCCTGCGCGACAACGTGTTCGGCACCCAGGAAGAGGATGCCACCCGGCGCGATTTCACGATCAATGCCATGTTCTACGATCCGACGACCGAGCAGATTCTGGATTTTTGCGACGGCCTCGACGATCTGAAAGCGCACCGCCTGCGTATGATCGGCGACCCCGATCAGCGCTATCGCGAAGATCCGGTGCGCATGCTGCGAGCCGTGCGTCTTTCCGCGAAACTCGGCCTCAAGATCGAGGCTGACACCCGGGCGCCGATCAAGAGTCTCGCGCCCCTGCTTGCCAACGTGCCATCGGCGCGGCTGTTCGAAGAAATGATGAAACTGCTGTTCTCCGGGCATGCCACTGGCTGTCTGCTGCAATTGCGCCAGGAGGGCTTGCATCACGGCCTGTTGCCGATGCTCGATGTGATTCTCGAGCAGCCGATGGGAGAGCGCTTCGTGATGATGGCACTGAAGAGTACGGACGAACGCGTGCGCGCGGACAAACCGATTGCACCCGGCTTCCTGTTCGCGGCGTTGCTCTGGCACGAAGTCCTGGCAGCCTGGAAGCTTGCTCAGGAAGAAGGCCTCAATCCCCTGCCGGCGCTGTTCAAGGCGATGGATCATGTGATCCACGTGCAGGCCGAAAAACTGTCCATCCCGCGGCGTTTCGGTTCGGACATGAAGGACATCTGGGCGCTGCAACCGCGCTTCCTGGGACGTTCGGGACGCCGGCCCTACAGCGTGCTCGCCCATCCGCGCTTTCGTGCCGCCTACGATTTCCTGGTCCTGCGCTGTGACAGCGGCGAGGTCGATGCCGAGATCGCGGAATGGTGGGACAACTTCCAGAAGGCCGACGAGGAAACCCGCAAGAAGATGCTGCTTCCTGACCGCAGCCCACGGCGGCGCAGGCGCAGGCGCAAGCCGGCGGGCGGAATTGCCGAGCCGGGAGCGGCCCCCACCGGATCCGAATGATTGCGCGCATGGCGATGGTTGAGGCCTTCGTCGGCCTTGGCGCCAATCTGGAAAATCCGCTGCATCAGGTCAGGCAGGCTATCTCCGAACTCGATGCCATCGATCGCACCCGCATGGTGGCGGTATCGTCGCTGTATCGCAGCGCCCCGGTCGGTTATGCCGACCAGCCCGATTTCATCAATGCTGTTGCGAAGGTGCAAACCGGGTTGTCGCCGCGCGAGTTGCTCGATGCGCTGCATGCCGTCGAGAACCGCCATGGACGCCGCCGTTCGGTACGCAATGCCCCGCGTACCCTGGACCTCGACTTGTTGTTATACGCAAAGCTCGCCGTCTGCGAAGAGGGCCTGACATTGCCGCATCCGCGCATGCATGAACGCGCCTTCGTGCTGCTGCCGCTCGCCGAGATCGCGCCGGACGCACATTTGCCGGGATACGCGCCGCTCTCGCAACTGCTCGCGCAAGTCGATCGCAGCGGCGTGGAGAAACTAGGTGACGCCTGACAAGTATCGATACATCGTCGTGGAAGGTCCGATCGGCGCGGGCAAGACCAGTCTCGCGCGCCGGTTGTCGGCGCACCTGGGCAAGGCGTTGCTGCTGGAGGATCCGGATTCCAATCCCTTTCTCCCGCGCTTTTACGAAGATCCGCGTCGCCATGCGCTGGCGACGCAATTGTTTTTTCTGTTCCAGCGCGCACAGCAGGTCAGTGGACTGAAGCAGATCGACCTTTTCGAGGGCGGCACGATCGCCGATTTCATCCTCGACAAGGATCCGTTGTTCGCGAGCCTGACCTTGTCCGATGACGAACTGCATCTGTACAAACAGATCTATGCCCACCTGATGCCGCAGGCACCGACGCCCGACCTGGTGATTTATCTTCAGGCGTCGCCCGAAAAGCTGGTCGAACGCGTGCACAAACGCAACCTAAGTTACGAACGCAACATCTCCGAGCAATATCTGGCCAGGCTCGCCGACGCCTACAGCCGGTTTTTCTACCAGTTTTCGGCGGCACCGTTGCTGATTGTCAACAGCGACCATTTGAATCTTGTTGATGACGCCGGTGATTTTGATTTATTGTTGCGCCGCATTATCGAGATGCGGGGTCCGCGCGAGTTCTTCAGCCGCGGGGAATGAGAACAGAGGAGGGCAGGGGCGAGGGACAAGGAGCAGGGGACGGGGGATTGATGCGGCGACGCCGTGCTATTCCCTCGCCCCTCGCCCCTCGCCCCTCGTTCCTCGAAAAATGGAAGTCATTAAAACAGTTGCCGATCTGCGCGAACGGCTCAAGCGTGAACCGCAGGTCGCCTGTGTTCCGACCATGGGCAACATCCATGACGGGCACCTGAGTCTGGTGCGCATCGCGCGGGGCCAGTCTCCCGTGACGGTAACCACGATATTCGTCAATCGATTGCAATTCGGGCAGGGCGAGGATTTCGAGAAATACCCCCGCACCTTCGAGGAAGACTGCGCCAAGCTCGAGGCCGAGGGCAATACCATCGTGTGGGCGCCGGACGAGAAGGAGATGTATCCCGAGCCGCAGACTTTCTACGTCGATCTGCCGAAGGTCGCCAACAAGCTCGAGGGCCGGTTCCGGCCCGGGCATTTTCGCGGCATGGCCACGGTCGTGCTGAAACTGTTCAACTTCGTGCAGCCGCAACTTGCCGTGTTCGGCAAGAAGGATTACCAGCAACTGGCGATCGTGCGCCAGATGGTCGAGCAGTTCGCACTACCGATCAAAATCCTTCCCGCGGAAACCGTACGGGCGCAGGATGGTCTGGCCCTGTCGTCGCGTAATCGCTACCTGTCCGCCGACGAAAGGAAGGAAGCAATTCGGTTGCGCGAAGCCATCCTCGGCGTGCGTGATGCAGTGCTCAGCGGCGACCGCAATTTCATCGCGATGGAATACGCAGCCGGCGCGCTTCTTGCGCGCCATGGCTGGAACGTGGACTACGTGGTGGTGCGCAACCAGCGCGCCGTATTGCGTCCCGAATCTCACGACAAGGCGCTGGTCGTACTCGGCGCCGCCAAGCTCGGGCAGACGCGGTTGATCGACAATATCGAAGTGCGGGCGCCATAAGGGCGGTGACACCCCTGTGAAGCTTGGTCCGGGTGTAAACGGCGTGACGATTTTATTCTGCAGTGATTCCGAACCGGCCGAACCCTGGCGCCTTGCTTGCGCCCGTGCTTTTCCGCGCATGGCGTTTCGTGTGTGCCCCGATACCGGACCGAAGGAGGCCGTCCGTTATGCCCTGGTGTGGAGGCAACCGCCGGGGTCACTCGCGAAACTGCCAAATCTGAAAGCGATACTGGTGCTCGGTGCCGGCGTCGATTCAGTGTTGAGCGATCCCGGGTTGCCGGCCGATGTGGCGCTGGTAAGGCTCGTGGACGCGGGACTGCCGGGGCCGATGGCGGAATACGCGCTCTACGGGGTGCTCCATTTTCAACGACGGATGGTGGACTACTTCGAGCAACAGCAGGCGGCGATCTGGCGGCCTCGTGAAGAATTGCTGGCGAGGCAATGGCCGGTCGGCGTCATGGGCCTCGGCGTGATCGGAGCCACCGTCGCGCAGCGAATCGCTGCGCAGGGATATCCCGTTGCCGGTTGGAGCAGTAGTGGGAAGTCCGTCACGGGTGTCGAAGTATTTGCCGGAGCGGCAGGGCTCGAACCGTTTCTTGCGCGTACCCGGGTGTTGGTGAACGTGCTGCCGCTGACGCCGCAGACAGCCGGGATTCTCGGCGCGCGAACCTTTGCTGCAATGCCTCGCGGCAGCTACATCGTGAACATCGGCAGGGGAGGACACATGGTCGATGCCGACCTGATCGCCGCACTGGACTCGGGACAACTGGCCGGCGCGATGCTGGATGTATTCGAGCAGGAACCTTTGCCTGCCATGCATCCTTTCTGGCGCCATCCGAAGATGATCGTCACGCCGCATATCGCGGCGCGGACGCTCGCTTCCGAATCCGAGGCCCAGGTTGTCGACAACATCAGCCGGCTGGAACGCGGCGATCTGCCGTGCGGGCTGGTGGATCGAGACAAGGGCTACTAGACTTTTGCCGTCACGCCGTCACGCCGTCACGCCGTCACGCCGTCACGCCGTCACGCCGTCACGCCGTCACGCCGTCACGCCGTCACGCCGTCACGCCGTCACGCCGTCACGCCGTCACGCCGTGGGCAGCTTGTAGTCCTTGAAGTCTTCGCGCAATTTGGTCTTGAGCAGCTTCCCGGTGGCGGTGTGCGGCAATTGTTCGACGAATACCACGTCGTCGGGCATCCACCACTTCGTCACTTTGTTTTCAAAAAATTTCAGTAATTCCTCGCGGGTGAGCTGCGCATCTTTTTTCTTCACGACGACGAGCAGGGGGCGTTCGTCCCACTTCGGATGACGGATGCCGACCACCGCTGCTTCGGCGACAGACGGATGTGCGACAGCCGTATTTTCCAGGTCGATCGAGCTGATCCATTCGCCGCCGGATTTGATCACGTCTTTGGATCGATCCGTGATCTGCATGTAGCCGTCGGCGTCGATGTTGCAGACGTCGCCGGTCGGGAACCAGTCCAGGCCGTGTTCGTCCTTGCGCAATGGAGTGCCGCCTTCGGCCCTGAAGTATTCCCTGCAGATCCAGGGGCCGCGCACCAGCAGGTCGCCGAATGCCTTTCCGTCCCAGGGCAGCGCCTTGCCGGCATCGTCGATGATTTTCATGTCGACGCCATAGATCGCCCGGCCCTGCTTGTTCTGCAGCATCAGGCGCCGCTCGCCGTCCCATTCCGCATGCCTGACTTTGAAAGTATTGACCGTTCCGAGCGGGCTCATCTCGGTCATGCCCCAGGCATGGATGACCTGCACGCCGTAGTCCTTTTCGAAGCTGCGGATCATCGCCGGCGGGCAGGCCGAGCCGCCGATGACCGTGCGCTTGAGTGTGCTGAATGTCTTGTTGCTTTGTTTCATGAAGGCGAGCAGACCCAGCCACACGGTCGGCACGCCGGCGGAGACGGTGACTTTTTCTTTCTCGAACAGCTCAAAGATACTGGCACCGTCCAGTCCTGCGCCAGGGAATACCATCTTGGCGCCGACCATCGCCGCGCAGTAGGGCAGGCCCCAGGCGTTGACATGGAACATCGGCACCACCGGCAGGATGACGTCGCGCGCGGAAATGTTCAGCGCATCCGGCATGCTGGACGCGTAGCAGTGGATGATCGTGCTGCGATGGCTGTATAACACGCCCTTCGGGTTGCCGGTGGTGCCCGAGGTGTAGCACAGCGATGATGCCGTGCGTTCGTCGAACTCTGGCCATTCAAAATCGTCGGAATGCGCGTCGATCAGTTCCTCGTAACAAAGCACATTGGCCAGCTTGGCCTGCGGCATGCGCGCCCTGTCGGTCATGATGATCCAGCCCTTCACGCGCGGGCACTTGTCGGCCACCGCTTCGATCAGCGGCACGAAGGTCAGGTCGACAAAGACATAACCGTCTTCGGCGTGGTTGACGATGTAAACGATCTGCTCGGGAAACAGTCTGGGATTGATGGTGTGGGAAACCGCTCCCATGCCCGCCGCCGCATAGTAGGCCTCGAAATGACGGAAGCCGTTCCAGGCCAGGGTCGCCACCCGATCGTGCATTTTGACGCCGAGCGCCGTCAGGGCGTTGGCGAGCTTTCTCGCGCGGCTGTGGGCTTCCCGGTAGGTGTAGCGATGGATGCCTCCGCCTTCCACCAGGCGGGAGACGATTTCAGTATCGCCGTGGTAACGATCCGCATGCTTGATCAGCGAAGAGATCAGCAGCGGAGCGTCCATCATGAGGCCTTGCATCGCGGAGCTCCCGTCGTTGTTCGGTTCGCCCGGATTCTAGCAGCTTGATTCGCCGAAACGCGGTCGATCTGCGGCGCGGATACGACCGCGTTCGTTGCAGTGCAATAGAGCGCCGGTGCATAAAATTCCGGACCGGCAACTCGTTTACAACGGCGTTGCTTTGCGAATAGAATCCGGGCCGTAAAGTCAGGCACCGTAGCAGTCAGTACGACGCTCGAACCCGGTCGGCGAGCGGCTATGAGTCAAGCCAGACAGAAGCGCAGATATAACCAGACGGATC
>DATFUO010000293.1:0-7316 GCA_035260785.1 Burkholderiales bacterium | reverse complement strand
GCGACCGAATAACCGACCCCTTAAACCCTTAGAAATCCGCCACTTGAGTCAGTAAGCCTGGTTTGACAACCGGCACAGCGTTCAACTACACTACGCGGCTTTCGCAAATCCGCCCACGCGCAACATTCGCCATGAAGACGTTTTCTGCCAAATCACACGAGGTAAAGCGCGACTGGTTCGTCGTCGACGCCACCGATAAAGTGTTGGGCCGCCTTGCCTCCGAGTTGGCCAAGCGACTGCGCGGCAAGCACAAAGTAACGTTCACGCCGCACGTCGATACAGGGGACTATATCGTCGTCGTCAATGCCGAAAAACTGCGAGTCACCGGCGCCAAGGGTGAGCAGAAGGTGTACTACCGGCACTCTACTTACCCCGGCGGTATTTACAGCGCGACGTTTTCCAAGCTGCATGCGCGTTTCCCGGGCCGCGTGCTGGAAAAGGCGGTCAAGGGAATGCTGCCCAAAGGGCCGCTCGGTTACGCGATGTTGAAGAAGCTGAAGGTCTACGCGGGGTCCGATCATCCGCACTCAGCACAACAACCTCAAACTCTCAACGTCTAGGGAATTTCATGGCAATTCAGTATAACTATGGGACGGGCCGTCGCAAAAGTGCGGTTGCGCGCGTCTTCATCAAGCCCGGTAAGGGCAAGATCGTCGTCAACGACAAGCCGGTCGATGAATTTTTTTCGCGTGAAACCGGGCGCATGGTCGTGCGTCAGCCGCTTGTATTGACCAATCATCTCGATACCTTCGACATCCTGATCAACGTCGATGGCGGTGGTGAATCGGGCCAGGCTGGCGCCGTTCGACATGGCATTTCCCGAGCGTTGGTCGATTACGATGCATCGCTCAAGCCGGTCCTCAGCAAGGCGGGGCTGATTACACGGGATGCGAGAGAAGTCGAGCGCAAGAAAGTGGGCCTTCACAAGGCGCGGCGTCGTAAGCAGTTCTCCAAGCGCTAGTCTTGCGAAACAAGAAAAGCCGCCGTCGGGCGGCTTTTTTATTTGCGTCGGCACCTTGTCAGGCTATATCATCGAAAATATCTTAAGTCATTGGTGAAAATGAAAAAAGTTGGTATTGTCGGAGGCACCGGCTATCGCTTGTCCGGACTTGGTTGCAGAAACCATATACGGTCTCCCGGAAGTAAATCGCAAGCAAGTTGCTGGCGCCTGCCTGGTTGCCAATCCGGGTTGCTACCGGACAGCGATTCAACTGGGTATTTTGCCGTTGATGGAGGCGCAAGTCGTAGAGGTGGCTCAGTTGATCGCCGACGCAAAGTCACGTGTCAGCGGCGCGGGGCGGATTGCTGAAATGCAGATTTTGTTTTCGGAAGCTTCAGATAACTTCAAGGCCTGTGCGATGCCGGGGCATCGGCACCTGCCCGAGATCGCCCATGGCTTGTGCCGCGCTGCAGGAGGGACGGTGGGACTGACTTTAGTTCCGCACCTCACTGCGGCCATACGTCGGATCCATGCAACGTTGTCTGCGCGATTAAGCAAGGAAATTTATCTGCAAACGCTTTACAAGAAACGCTACACGCCCGAACCATTCTTCGACGTTCGGCGTGCCAGAGACTATGGGCGTTGAACAGATGTCCCCGTTGCCGTGACGCTGATCAGATCAATCAAACGTCGCTTCGGCATTGCCGCTCCCAGAGTCGCGATTCATACGCATGTGCCTTGGTACTGGCGCTGGCTGTCAGTGGCGGTTTTTGCCGGAACCATCGTAGGTGTTGGCTGGCTGACCTATGATCTTGGCCGGCAATACGCAGGATTCGACAACAGCGAGGCGCAACGGGAGAAAGCCCATCTGGAAGACCTGAATGCCAGGCTTCAGGATGAAAACGCCGCGTTGCGGCGGGAGATTGCGGCCGCCGAACGCCAGTTGCAGATCGAACTGGCGACCCATGGAACTCTGTCGGGACAGATACACAATCTTGCCGACGAAAACGCCCTTCTCAAGGAGGACTTGGCGTTCTTCCAGACTTTGATGGCGTCCGGGGGCGAGGCCGGCGGTATCAGTGTCAATCGATTCCGCGTCCAGGCCGACGCGCTACCCGGCGAATATCGGTATCGCCTTTTGGTTGCGCAATCCAAGCAACGAGTGAAGGATTTTCGTGGACGACTGCAGTTCATCGTCGATTTCGAGCAAGACGGAAAATCGGAGGTGATCAGTCTTCCCAAGGAGGGCGACGGGAGCCAGGCGTATAATCTGGCATTCAAGTTCTATCAGCGCGTCGAGGGGACATTTCTCGTGCCTCCCGGCGCTGTCATCAAGAAGGTACAGGTCCGCGTTTTGGAAACCGGCAACCCAACGCCGGTGTCGACGCAGAGCGTGAACCTGTCGTGAGCGGAGTACAGGAATGTTCGGAGCCAAACCCACCAAGCCGCAAAATCGCATAGACAGCCTGATTGGCGCGGGCACGGTCGTCGAAGGAAACCTTTCATTCAGCGGTGGTCTGCGTGTGGACGGGCGTGTGCGCGGGAACGTTTCGACCTCCGATGATCAGCCAAGCACCTTGGTTTTGAGCGAAAAAGCCCAAATTGAAGGGGAAATCAGGGTTTCGCATGCGGTCATCAACGGTACTGTCATTGGACCGGTCCACGGTTCTGAATATGTAGAACTGCAGCCCAAGTCCAATGTCACAGGCGACGTGCACTACCGGACGCTGGAGATCCAGTTGGGTGCCGTGGTTCAGGGCCGACTGGTGCATCAGGATGATGACAGGGCGCAGAAAGTCGTTTCGCTGAAAGGGTCTGGCGCAGATTGACCGCCTGGCCCTGGCGCCAGATAATGGATTGAGCAGGGTTACTTCGGGAGCAGGCAATGAACGCCGTAACGGAAATGCCTTCGCCATTGTTGTTTACAGACAACGCGGCAAAGAAGGTCAAGGAATTGATCGACGAGGAAGGAAACCCCGGCCTCAAGCTGCGCGTGTTCGTCACGGGGGGGGGCTGTTCGGGTTTCCAGTACGGATTTACATTCGACGAGGAGACGAATGAGGATGACGCGTCGATGGAGAAAAACGGAGTGACGCTTTTGATCGATGCGATGAGCTACCAGTATCTGGTTGGCGCGGAAATTGACTACCAGGAAAGCATTGAAGGATCGCAATTTGTGATCAAGAATCCCAACGCGAGTTCCACCTGCGGATGTGGGTCTTCGTTCTCCGCATAAGAAACTTCCGGAAATATCGCGCAGGGCGGCAGTAATGGCCGCCCTTTGTTTTTTACGCGGGGTAAATTGCGCCAAGAATTCTGGGCCCTGTCGCGCCCGTGACCGATGGAAGGTTTCCAGGTTGCAAAAGCAAAGCCTGACGGGCAAGCCAGGCGAACGCACAAGCCTCCACCCAGTCCGGCTCAATGCCGAGTTGCGCTGTCGTTGCGATCGGTAATCCGGGAAGCCCTGCGGCAAGTCGCGACATCAATGCCGCATTGGCAGCGCCGCCGCCGCACACGTAGATCTCGTTCGCACCGATGCAGTACGATTCGATGGCACGGGCGATGCTCAGGACCGTCAGTTCCAATAGTGTGGCCTGAACATCGCGAGGATTTTCCGTTCCCGATAGCTGCTCACTCAGCCATTGCAGATTGAAGAGCTCGCGGCCGGTACTCTTGGGTGGTTTGCGGGAAAAAAACTCATGGTCTAGCAGAGTGAGAAGAAGGCGGTCTATACAAATTCCGCCTTGGGCCCATGCACCATCCTGATCGAACGCCTTCCGAAGATGATTTTGTATCCAGGCATCCATCAGCATGTTGCCTGGTCCGGTATCAAATCCTTGAACGGATTCTGACCCCAAATCCGTCAGGTTGGCGATCCCGCCAATGTTGACGATGACACGATGGATCGAAGGATGGGCAAATGTCGCTTGATGGAACGCCGGAACCAATGGCGCACCTTCGCCGCCAGCGGCAATATCGCGGCTGCGAAAGTCACAAACCACGATATTACGAGTGAGCTCCGCCAGCAGCGCGCCATTGCCGAGTTGGATCGTGTATCCCGCATCGGGCCGATGCCGGATCGTCTGGCCATGGCAGCCGATCGCCTGCACACTGGCACCACTTGTTCGTGTTTTGCCGAGGAGTTCACGAACGGCCTGCGCGTAGATGATTGCCAGTTCGTTGCCGATCACCGCAGCGTTGTGAATCTCATCCGAATGAGGCTCGTGGAGAGCGAGCAATTTCGTGCGTAATGAGCCGTCAAACGGCGTAAAAGACTGGCCGACAAGCGAGTGCGCCCCGTCGCGGAAGCGCAGCAACACGGCGTCCACGCCGTCAAGGCTGGTGCCCGACATAAGTCCAATGTAGTGATCTGGATTCGCCATACCCGGGGAGTCTAGCAGGCAACGTCAGACCAAACCGGCGGTCGCCGCCGGGACCTTATCCTTCAATCCAGACGGGCGAGATTGGTATTGCGCAGCATATCCAGCCGCGCGAAGAGGGGTTGGGCGAATTCGTCGAAGGCGCGCCGCAACTGGGCGGTTATCGGCGGGCCCGGTGGCATGGCGAGCCGCATCGGATTCTGGTGCACGCCATTGACATGGAATTCATAATGCAGATGCGGACCGGTTGCCAGCCCGGTGCTGCCGACAAATCCCACAATTTCCCCCTGGACGACGCGCCGCCCTTGCCGCAATCCCTGGCTGAATCCAGACAGGTGCGCGTACAAAGTTTCATATCCATTGGGATGGCGTACGATCACCACGTTGCCATAGCTCCCTTTGCGGCCGACAAATGTGACGTGGCCGTCAGCGGTGGCGCGTACCCGGGTACCGGCGGGCGCGCCGTAGTCAATCCCCTTGTGCGCGCGCCATGTCTTGAGGACCGGATGGAATCGCGCGGATGTGAAGCCCGACGTTACGCGGGAGAATTCAATCGGAGAGCGCAGGAAAGCCTTGCGCATGTTTCGGCCGTCCGGCGTGTAGTAGCCGCTGCGCTCCTGATCGTCCTGAAAAAAAACGGCGCGGAAGGTATGTCCCTGATTGACGAATTCGGCCGAAAGCACGCGTCCGAACCCTACGAATTCGCCATCTGCAGCCAGCGCTTCATAGACTACGGAGAACCGATCACCGCGACGCAGATCGCGATGGAAGTCGATGTCGCTGGAAAATATTTCCGCGAGCTGCAGGGCAACCATTTCCGAAATACCCGAGGAGTCCGTCGCCGCGAAGAGCGAAGTTCCGATTTCCCCCGAGCTTTGCATTACCCACTGCTCGGTTTGCGGCAATTCCTCGGACGAAGAGAACCCGGTCTCGCTGCGCGTGACATGGAGCCGGCGCCCGTCGGTATTCACATAAGAGAGGGATTCGAGCCTGCCTTCGCCGGTCGTCACAACTCGAACAGAGCGTCCCGGTATCAACTGGTAAAGCGAACGGACATCCTTGGCCTGCAGCAAATAAGCGAGCGCATCGCCATCGTTTACATTCAGCCTTGCCAATACCGAGGCAACGGTGTCACCGCGTTGGATGCGCTCTTCTCGCCAATATCGAGCCTGGTCCGAGGATGCCGCCGGGACTGCGGGAAGCGCGATGTCTTCGACGACGTGCTGCAGGTCGACGGGTTCGGGAACGGTATCGGGGGCAATGCCAAATGCGGCAACAACGCCGAAAAACGGCAATATTGCGATTGCCAGCGGCCAGTGATGCCACAACGAGCGCGGTGCGGACACCGGCTTTTGCGCTAGAATTTTGTATTTGTTCAACGACATGCACTCGCTATTTTTGCCGACTTGGCACGGAGATTAGCAGAATCCCCCACTGAACGTCATCTGGACCTTGCAACTAGCGTTCCAGCCTGAATTCTTATCTGCATATTGATGAATCCGACCGCGACAAAAGAAAACATGGATATCGAAGAGCAACTGGAAATTACCAAACGCGGTTGCAGCGAACTGCTTATCGAGACGGAGTTTGTAGCGAAGCTTGGATTGCGACGGCCGTTGCGGGTGAAGGCCGGATTCGATCCGACCGCCCCAGACTTGCACCTTGGGCATACCGTTCTGATTAACAAGCTTCGTCAACTTCAGGAACTCGGCCATCACGTTATTTTTCTGATTGGCGATTTCACTGGCATGATTGGCGACCCGACCGGAAAGAACATGACCCGGCCGCCCCTGACGCGCGAGCAGATTGCCGAAAATGCCCGGACCTATCAGGCGCAGGTTTTCAAGATTCTCGATCCGGCCAGAACGGAGGTCGCGTTCAACTCGACCTGGATGGACAGGCTTACTTCCGTCGATATGATCAGGCTGGCGGCGAAGTACAACGTTGCGCGAATGCTCGAGCGCGACGATTTCGGCAAGCGCTATAGAAGCGGCCAGCCGATTGCGATTCATGAATTCCTGTATCCGCTGGTGCAGGGATATGACTCCGTCGCTTTGAAGGCGGATCTGGAACTCGGCGGCACGGACCAGAAGTTCAATCTTCTGGTTGGACGCGAGTTGCAGAAAGACTATGGGCAGCCGTCCCAGTGCATCCTGACGATGCCGTTGCTGGAGGGGCTCAACGGCGTCGACAAGATGTCGAAATCGCTGGGAAACTACGTCGGTATCGCGGAGAGTCCCGAACAGATTTTCGGCAAACTGATGTCGATCTCGGACGAGTTGATGTGGCGCTATATCGAATTGCTCTCGTTCGAATCGCTTGCCACGATCAGAGACTGGAAAACGGAAGTCGAGGGCGGGCGCAATCCGCGCGATATCAAAGTGAGGTTTGCGCAGGAAATAGTTGCGCGTTTCCACCATCGGGCCGCCGCCGACAAGGCGCTCGCCGATTTTGAGGCGCGATTCAAGCAGGGAGAGATTCCCGACGATGTTCCCGAATTCACGCTTGCAACAGGCAACAAGCCATTACCCCTCATCCAGATTCTGAAGCAGGCCGGGCTCACTGCGAGCACGTCCGAGGCCATGCGCATGATCGAGCAGGGGGGGGTCAAGCTCGATGGCGAGAAGGTCAGCGATAAGGCCCTCAAATTGGCCGCCGGCGGTCCGTTCGTCATTCAGGTCGGAAAGCGAAAATTCGCGCGCATTGTACTGTCCTGACCGCTTTGGCCTCGCGTTTGCCGCTCAGTCTGTCGAAACAGGCTGTTTTGGCTATGGAAAAGCCGAAAATGGTTGACCCACGGTCTTCGATCCGTATAATGCGCCCTTCGCCGGAAACGGCCGCCGCAAAAACGGCGTCGCTCTTTAAAAATATAAACAGCCGATGCGTGTGGGTGCTTCGAGTTTTTTGAGGCGCTGCATGGGAACGGGTAGAGGGTTATCGCCCGGTTCTTTTTAACCTGTCAAAGGGGAGAGAAGGACGCCTGTCCTGTGAAGAAG
>DATFUO010000292.1:0-5198 GCA_035260785.1 Burkholderiales bacterium | reverse complement strand
TGCCGATGCCGCTCTACGACGGCGACATCGAGCGCGAGCAGGGGCTGCCGCCGAATGCCAGGCTGTTCAAGCGTCTGCTTGTCGAGCACAAGGGCATCCTCATCAGTTCGCCCGAATACAACATCGCCATTACCGGCGTGCTCAAGAACGCGATCGACTGGGCTTCGCGCCAGGAACCGGGAGAGTTGCCCCTCGCGGCCTTCAGGGGCAAAGTGGGCGGTCTCATGTCCGCCTCGCCGGGCAACTTCGGTGGCGTGCGCAGTCTGGCCATGTTGCGCGCGATCCTTTCGCATCTGGGCGTGATCGTCGTACCCACGCAACTGGGCATTGCACGCGCCAACGATGCGTTCGATGCCGAGGGCAACCTCCAGGATGAGCGCCAGAGGCAGACAATCCGTTCGATCGGCGCCGAGGTCGTAAGCTTCGCCGACAAGCTCGGCTGACCGAAGCCCCTTCTCAGATATGGTGCACATCCCCACGGGAGCGCCTTGGGGCGGTGCATCGGCTTCGCGAGATACGCGTGCGCCGGGTTTGACTGCACAAGAATAGATATTTTGTTCATGGCGTTAGGGCTTTCGGCCGCCCACTAACGGCGATGGCACAGCGGTTGCTGAACCGACTTGGGGTTACGCATGTCTTTCGATTCCTACTACAACGAAATGTATCTGGCTGACGGCAGTGTCCGCAGCCACTACCAGCCGCTCGCGGAGTGGATAGCCGAGACGCCCCCTGAGCACATCGTGAAGATGCGCCAGGCCGCGCATCTGCTGTTCCATCGCGTCGGCATCACTTTTGCCGTTTATGGTGAAGAGGCCGGTTCCGAGCGGCTGATCCCGTTCGACATGCTTCCGCACATCATCCCGGCGGCGGAGTGGCGCGCGATCGCGAAGGGACTGCGGCAGCGCGCGAAGGCACTGAATGCCTTTCTGCACGACATCTACCACGGCCAGGAAATCCTCCGGGCCGGTCACATACCGAAGGAGCGCGTTACCGAGAACAAACAGTTCCGCCCGGAGATGGTCGGCCTCGACGTACCCGGTGGCATTTATGCGCATGTCGCGGGAATCGATCTGGTGCGTGCCGGAGCGGGTGAGTACTACGTGCTGGAGGACAATCTGCGCACGCCATCGGGCGTGTCTTACATGCTCGAAAACCGCAAGATGATGATGCGATTGGTGCCGGAGCTGTTCGCACGCCAGTCGATAGCGCCGATCGAGCATTATCCCGACATGCTGCTCGAGAACCTGCGCAGCGTGGCGCCGAGCGGCGTGGAAAATCCGACCGTCGTGGTGTTGACGCCCGGCCAGTTCAACAGCGCCTATTTCGAACATGCCTTCCTTGCCCAGCAGATGGGCATCGAACTCGTGGAAGGGGCGGACCTGTTCGTGCGCGACGACGTGGTCTACATGCGCACGACAAGCGGGCCGCAACGCGTGGATGTGGTCTATCGCCGCATCGACGACGACTTCCTCGATCCACAGGCGTTTCGCGCCGATTCGATCCTGGGCGTGCCGGGCCTTGTGGAGGCTTACCGCAGAGGCAAGGTCACGCTCGCCAATGCCATCGGCACCGGCGTGGCCGACGACAAGTCGATCTACCCCTATGTGCCGGAGATGATCCGTTTCTATCTCGGCGAAGAACCGCTGCTCAATAATGTGCCGACCTACCAGTTGAGTTTCGCGGACGATCTGGCGTACGCACTCGCCCATCTGCCGGAACTCGTGGTGAAGGAGGTGCATGGTTCCGGCGGTTACGGGATGCTGATCGGGCCGACGTCCACCGAGCGCGAGCGCGAAGCGTACAGGCAGCGCATCCTCGACGCACCCGAAAAATTCATTGCCCAGCCGACGCTGTCGCTATCCATGTGCCCGATATTCGTCGAGCAGGGTTTAGCACCGCGCCATATCGATTTGCGACCTTTCGTGCTGTCCGGCAAGGACGTGATGATGGTTCCCGGCGGACTGACGCGGGTGGCCTTGCGCGAGGGTTCGCTGGTGGTGAATTCCTCCCAGGGCGGGGGCACAAAAGACACCTGGATTGTCGAAGCGTGACTGTCATGACTACCGTAACTGTCGTGAATGCTCGCAGAACTCTACGTCGTCACGCCGTCACAAGGATGCGGCTTTCTCAGCCGCATGAATTGAATTGTAGTTCCGGCATCACGCCGCACCACGCGAGGCATGAGCCTGCGCTGAAACACGCCAAAAAGCGCGGCGTGTTTTCACGATCGTCACGGAATTCATGCTGAGCCGCACCGCCTCGAACCTCTACTGGATGGCCCGCTACGTCGAGCGCGCGGAGAATACCGCGCGCATTCTCGACGTGGCGTATCGCATGTCGCTCATGTCACAGGCGTCCGAGACGCAGGATTCGGAGTGGTTCGCTCCGCTGAACATATCGGGGATGCTGTATCCGTTCGAGGGCCGCTATAGCACCGTGACCGCCCGGGACGTAATGATGTTCATGGCGCTCGATCCCGATAATCCCGGTTCCATCGTGTCCTGCGCCAAGGCTGCGCGCGACAACGCGCGCGCCGTGCGAGGCAGCGTGACCTCCGAGATGTGGGAAGTGCTCAACTCCACCTGGCTGGAATTGCAGCATCTCACCGAAGACCGGCTGGCCGGCGATGGCGCGCTGACATTTTTCGACTGGGTCAAGGAGCGTTCCCACCTGTTCCGCGGCGTCACCGTCGGCACCGCGCTGAAGGACGGCGCGTTCCATTTCAATCGTCTCGGAACGTTTCTGGAGCGTGCCGACAACACGACGCGCATCCTGGATGTGAAATATCACGTGCTGCTGCCCAAAGTGGAGGACGTGGGGGGCGCGGTCGACTATTACCAGTGGGCGGCGGTGCTGCGATCGGTGTCGGCGTTCGAATCCTATCGCAAGGTGTATCGAGACGTGATCACGCCGCTGCGGGTCGCCGAACTGCTGATCCTGCGCCGCGACATGCCCCGTTCACTGCATGCCTGCATGGAAGAGTCCTATGACATCTTTCGAACCATCTCCACTCCTTATTCGGACGAGGCGCTGCGGCGCGCCGGCGAATTGCATGCCGGACTGCAATTCGGCCGCATCGATGCCATTTTCAGCGCCGGATTGCACGAGTACCTGACGGACTTCCTGAGCCGCCTGCAGGAGCTGGGCGACGAAGTCAACCGCAGCTTCTTCAATGTTGCATACGCGTGAACTTGGGCTGCGTTGCGGCTGGGTTATGATGAGGTTCCACGACTGATGGAACGTTCATGACCTACTGTGTAGCAATCAAGCTCGACTCCGGAATGCTGTTCGCCGCGGATTCGCGTACCAATGCCGGTGTCGATCACATCGCCACGTTCAGCAAGATGCGAATTTTCGAACAGAAGGACGACCGCATGTTCGTCATTCTGTCGTCCGGGAATCTGGCCGTCACCCAGGGCGTGATGAATATCCTGGACCGGCACAAGCATTTCGAGGCCGACAAGGAGTCGATCTGGAACGTAAACAGCCTGTTCGACGTTGCCACTCTGGTCGGCGACGCATTGCGCGACATACAGCGGCGCGACGGGCCCTATCTCGCGCAAAACAATATCGACTACAGCGCCACCCTTCTGCTCGGCGGCCAGGTCAGGGGGGAAGAGCCGCGCCTGTTCAACATCTATGCGCAGGGCAATTTCATCGAGGCCCTTTCCGACACCATTTATTTCCAGGTGGGCGAGAGCAAGTACGGCAAACCCATCCTGGATCGCGTGCTGAGCAGCGCTACGCCGCACCAGGAAGCGGCGAAATGTGCGCTGATTTCCTTCGACTCGACGATACGCAGCAACATATCGGTCGGTCTGCCGATCGACCTCGCGTGGTATCCGCGCGATTCGCTGCGCATGGGCATGCAGAAGCGCATCGGCGAGGGCGACGCATACTTCTCGATGATCCGCCAGAGCTGGGGCAGCGGAATGCGGAAGTTGTTCGCCGAACTCCCCAATCCGGACTGGCTATCTTGAACCCAGACCTTCACCGCAGAGGCGCAGAGGCGCGGAGGAAACGCAAAGGAAAACAAGAAGGAAGAATGGAATATCAACAGGAATCCTCTTATCGTTGTTCGTCGAGTTTTTCTCTGCGTCGTCCTTCTCCGCGCCTCCGCGCCTCTGCGGTTCAGGTTTAGACCATGACCATTCGCGTTGCGCTTACCCACGAGACGACCTACGGCTTCGATCGTGCGGTCAGTCTGTCGCCGCATGAAATCCGGCTGCGTCCCGCGCCGCATTGCCGCACGCCGATCAACAGTTATTCGCTGACGGTCGCGCCGAAACACTTCATCAACTGGCAGCAGGATCCGTTCGGCAACTGGGTCGCGCGGCTGGTCTTCCCGGACAAGGCCACGGAACTGAAGGTGACGGTCGATCTGGTGGCCGACATGACGGTCATCAATCCCTTCGATTTCTTTGTCGAAAAATACGCTGAATCGTTTCCATTCGAATATCCGGATGCCCTGCGCAAGGAGCTGCAGCCTTTCCTGGAAACGGAGGAACCGGGCCCGTTGCTCTCCGGCTGGCTGGCGGCTTTCC
Organism: Burkholderiales bacterium; assembly: GCA_035260785.1. Lineage (GTDB taxonomy): Bacteria > Pseudomonadota > Gammaproteobacteria > Burkholderiales > JACQAP01 > JACQAP01. The sequence continues at coordinate 654 of DATFUO010000292.1, read as the reverse complement.
GCCGCGAAGTCCTGACCGGGAAACTGGCCATCGTCGACATGCTGGTCGCTGTAAACTCGCGGCTGCAGGGCAATATCGGTTACATCGTGCGCATGGAGCCCGGCATCCAGGCTTGCGACGAGACATTGTCGCTGCGCCGCGGGTCGTGTCGCGACTCGGCGTGGCTGCTGGTGCAGATCTTCCGCCATCTGGGACTGGCGGCACGTTTTGCGTCCGTTTACCTGATCCAGTTGACCGCCGACGTAAAGGCGCTCGATGGGCCGCAAGGGCCGGTACGCGATTTCACCGATCTGCACGCCTGGACGGAGGTCTACATACCCGGCGCCGGCTGGGTCGGGCTGGATCCGACTTCGGGACTGTTCGCCGGCGAAGGGCACATCCCGCTCGCATGCACCGCAGCGCCCTCGAGTGCGGCCCCGGTCATCGGCTTTACCGATAAAAGCGAAGTTCGCTTCGGCTTCCACATGAACGTGACGCGCATCCATGAGGATCCGCGCGTCACCCTGCCTTACGGCGAAAAAGACTGGACGGACATCGATGTCCTCGCGCGCAAGGTCGACGCCCAGCTATCCGCCTGGGACGTGCGCCTGACGATGGGGGGAGAGCCCACCTTTGTTTCCATCGACGACATGGACGGTGTCGAATGGAACACGG
>DATFUO010000291.1:0-7645 GCA_035260785.1 Burkholderiales bacterium | reverse complement strand
ACCGTATGGGGAAGGAGGTTTGCATGGACAGAAATTCGATACGCCACTACCGTAACGGAACCGGCGATGTTGCGAAGGCTATCATGCATCAAGCACCCTCTCCGCCTCAGGGGGAGAGGGCGGGGGGTGAGGTGGTGGTTGTGGGTCTAATGCCGAATTCCTTTCCCAGCAGTTCATAGGATCGCAGCCGGCTCGCATAATCGCCGGTGATGGTGACGACCATCAACTCGTCTGCGGCGTAGGCATCGGCAATTTCCAGCAGGCGGGCTTTTACCTTGTCGGGCGTGCCGATGATCGCGCGTGCGCGTTCGCGTTCGATGATCGAGCGGTCGCGTTCGGTGTAGGGATACGCCCGCGCTTCTTCGACGGTCGCAATGGGCGCTTCGCGCCCGATCGCCATCAGCAGCCGGCGATGGTCGATGCTGGCGGCGAGGCGTTGCGCTTCGGTCTCGGTCTCGGCCCACAGCGCAAATACGCAGACCATCGCATAAGGCGTGGCTTCACGCAGCGACGGACGAAAGTCCTTGCGATAAGCCCGGGCGACCGCGTCGCCGCCATGCGCGTTGATGAAATGTGCAAAGGCGAAGCGCAGGCCGAGATACGCCGCCAGCGCGCCGCTGTAGTCGGAGGAACCGAGCAGCCACACTTCCGGCGAACTCAGGCCCGAGGGCATGGCCTGTACGGCCGCGTAGGGATGTTCTTCCGATAGCGTGCGATCGAGCCAGCCGACGACTTCGACGACTTGCCGTGGAAAGCCTTCTATGTCGTCGAAGGCGTGCGCATTCATCGCGTTCGCAGTCATGCGGTCTCCGCCGGGCGCGCGTCCGATGCCCAGGTCGATGCGGTGCGGGTGCAGCGCCTCGTGCATGCGGAAGACTTCGGCCACTTTCAGTGGGCTGTAATAGGGCAGCATGACGCCGCCGGTGCCCACACGGATGTTTTGCGTCGCGGCCGCGACGTGCCCGACCAGTATTTCCGGACAGGGGTCGGCCAGCCCGCGCATATTGTGGTGTTCCGCGAGCCAGTAGCGGTGGTAACCGAGCTGGTCGGCGCGTTGCGCCAGCGCGACGGTCGCGCGCAGCGCATCAGCGGCATTGGCCCCGCTGACGATCGGCGATTGGTCGAGAACGCTCAGCCTGAACGTCATGCGGTGCCGGATGCGACGGCTGGGCGCCCGCTGCGTCGGATCGCGGCAAGCCAGAGGATCGCGATGGCGGTGATCGTGAGCAGGGGCAGCGCCGTGAGGTTCAGCGTATTCCAGCCGAAACCGTAAAGGATCGCGCCCGATGTCAGCGAGGTTACGCCCATCGTCAGGTAGATCAGCAAATCGTTCACGCCCTGGGTCTTGGCTTTTTCGGCGGGCGCATAGGCCTCGGTCAGCAGGGTGGTGCCGCCGACGAACAGAAAACACCAGCCCACGCCGACAAGGACCATCGACGACCAGAATGCCGTCACGGTGGTGCTGGAGACCGCAATGGCGATGGCGGTGATGTTGAGCACGAGGCCGGTGAACATGACCGGCAGCGAGCCTGCGCGCGCGATCAGCCAGCCGGTGCCGAAAGCGGGCGCAAACATGGCGATGATGTGCCATTCGATCACGAGCATCGCGGCGCCGTAGGGATGCGAGCACATCTTCATTGCCAGCGGCGTGGCCGCCATCAGCAGGTTCATCACGCCATACGCCGTGATGCCACCCAGCGCCGCGACGATGAAAACCGGCTGGCGCATGATCGCGGAAAGTGGCCGCGTGCTGCCATGCTGCTCCTCGTGAGAAGGCCGCGGCAGATCCAGGCGACGCAGGATCAGCATCGCAACGGCCGCCAGCACGACGAGCGTCAGAAACGTACCGGCGAACAGCGTGTCGAGCAGATCCTTGGTGAGCTTGCTGCTTTCCGGCCCGAAGAAGCCGCCGACGATGCCGCCGGCAAGCACCAGCGAGATGGCCTTGCTGCGGGCGTTCACGGCCAGGCTGTCGGCGGCGGCGAAGCGGTAGAAGCCGCCCGACCCCGTGTAAATGCCGGCCACCAGCGCCGCGAAGCCGAGCAACCAGAAGTTGTGCACCAGCATGGCCGTGGCCGCCAGCGCGCCGCCGATCATGCCGAACCGGCAGCCAACCAGGAATCCGGCGCGGCGGCCGTGCCGCTTCATGAACAGCGAGATCGGTATCGTAGTGAGGCCGCCGCCGACGATGTAGGCGGTGGCCGGGATCGTGACCAGCATCTTGTTCGTGGCCAGCGTATCCGCGGCCAGCGTGCCGATCGAAATCATCGTCGCATTGTTCATGACCAGCAGCGCCTGGCATGCGGCGAGCGCGACGACGTTCCTGCGGTCGTTGTTCATGCGTGAGCCGATCCGGGACTACTTGAGCCGGATGTCGACGCCATGGAATACGAATTTCCCGGTGTTGACGAGCTTCACGGTCTGCGCCTGGTGGCGCCATTGATATCCCGCCGGCCGCATGTCGACACTTTCCGCGTCCAGCGTAACGCTGCCACCGGAAACCGCCACCAGCATGCCGCAAGGCGCGTAGAGTTCGGTGCTCTCGCCCGGATGCAGGATGATGCGCGTGACGAACACGCGTGCGTTGTCGATCAGCAGGGTCTGATTCGGGGCTTCAGCGAACGGGGCTGACGCGCTACACCCGCCGAGGATCTCGGTGTCGATGACGCGATAAGGCGTGGTGCCGGGATTGCTGACGCGGTGTGATTTGGGCCTGGCGCCGTAGTCGATGAAATAGGTTTCGCCGATCGCACGCTCGCCGCGCGGCACCGGCTCCTTGCCCAGGTCCTGCGCGATGGTCGGGGCGGAGGCAATGTTCACGAACACGCCGTCGCTGCGATGCCAGTGATAACGCGATTCGTAACCCGGTTCGAGTTCGACGTCGAAGAAGCGCACATGCGCGTTTTCGAATCTGAGCCGGTGCCGCGGCTCCTGCTCGATGGGGATCGGCTCATCGGCCGCCCCGGCCAGCGGAGCCAGCCACAGCAGCAGGGCGCACAGGGCGGATAAATTACGCACTATCGGGTTTCCTCTCCGGTCAATAGTATTCGTAGCCTTTCTTCGGCACTTCGGCGGCATCGAGGCGGTCGCGTTCTTTGAAATCCTGCGGGCGATCCCACCAGGTGGCGCGGGCCTCTCTTTGCTTGTCGAGCACCTCGGGATGCTTTTTCAGGAATTCGCGGATGAACAGCGTCGTATCGGATACGTAATTCTTCATGGACGATTGACCTCTGGACTGGCACGGGCTCCGGGGCGGTGGCCCCTTACCCAAATCAAACAACTTATCGCTGGCATGAAACTATCAACGGCAGGCAACGATCATAGGCTCGCAACGAGTCAGAGCCCTGCCATTGGAATTTCCCGGGCTGCCCCCACCTGTTGCCGGGCGTAGTCCGTTGCCCGGGCCAGACCAGGTTCCCATTATATCGATCAGGAGGATCGCGAGTGCCCTCGAATCCATTGCCGCCGGTTGCCCGGCGCACGCCGGTTGTCACTGAAGTCCACGGCGAACGCCGCGCCGACGATTACCATTGGCTGCGCAACAAGGGCAGCCGCCCCGTAAACGCCTATCTCAGGGCGGAGAACGCCTATACGGCGGCAATGATGAAGCCGTCGCAACGCCTGCGGGATACGCTGTATCGCGAAATGCTGGCGCGAATCAAGGAAACCGACGTCGAGGTGCCCTATCGCGACGGCAATTACTTTTACTATTCGCGCACCCGCAAGGGCAGGCAATACCGCATCTTCTGCCGCCGGCGCGGCAGCGTGGAGGCACCCGAACAGATCGTGCTCGATGCCAACAAGGCGGCGAAAGGGCACAAGTTCTACTCGCTGGGTGCGTTCGAGGTCAGCCTGGACGGAAACCTGCTGGCGTTCTCGTCCGACACCACGGGATTCCGCCAATACACGCTGCAGTTCAAGGATCTGCGCAACGGGCGTATGTTGCCCGACCGGATCGACAAAGTGCGCTCGATCGCCTGGGCAGCCGACAACCGCACTTTATTCTACGTCACGGAAGACGACGCCAAGCGCGCCTATCGCGTGCATCGTCATCTGCTCGGCAGCAGGCAAGATCAGATCATTTACGAGGAAACCGACGCGCGGTTTTCCGTCTCGGTTTCGCTGAGCCGGAGCAACGAATATCTGTTCCTGACCTCCCATAGCGCCACCACGTCCGAAGTGCGCAGCCTGCGAGCGGACGCACCGCACGCGATGCCTGCCCTGATTCTCGCGCGCAATCCGGACCACGAGTACTACGTGGACCATGGCCATGGCCTGTTCTACATCGTGACCAACGATAAGGGGCGCAATTTCCGCCTGGTGACCACGCCGGTGGACGACCCCGCGCCGTCGCGCTGGACGCAAGTCATCGCGCAGCGCGACGACGTGATGCTCGACGGCGTGGAGGTCTTTGCGCGCCACCTGGTTGCACACGAGCGCGCAGGCGGCTTTCCGCGCCTGCGCGTGATCCGCCTCGCGGACAAGAGCGAGCACCTGATCGAGATGCCCGAACCCGTGTATTCGGTCGGCGGCGGCGCGAACATGGAGTTCGACACCGGCGTGTTCCGGTTCCACTACGACTCCTACATCACGCCGGATTCCGAATACGACTATCACCTCGACAGCCGCGAGCGGACGCTGCTCAAACAGCGCGAGGTGAAACGCTACGATGCTTCGAAATATCGTTCGGAATTGCATTACGCCGTGGCGCACGACGGCACGCGCATTCCGATTTCGCTGGTCTACCGGATCGACCGCCGGCGCGAAGGCCCGCAGCCGCTGCTGCTGTACGGGTACGGCGCCTATGGCTATTCGCTCGATGTCGATTTCAGCTCCACCCGGCTGTCCCTGCTGGATCGGGGCGTGATCTTCGCGTGCGCGCATGTGCGCGGCGGAGGGGAAATGGGCAAGCACTGGCATGACGCGGGCCGCATGCTGCACAAGAAAAACACTTTTACCGATTTCATCGCCTGTGCGGAACACCTGATCCGCGAGCATTACACCGAATCCGCCAGGCTCGTGATCGAAGGCGGCAGCGCGGGCGGATTGCTGATGGGCGGGGTGACGAATCTGCGGCCGGAGCTGTTCCGCGCGGTCGTCGCCGAGGTGCCGTTCGTGGACGTGATCAACACCATGCTCGACGCGACGCTGCCCCTGACGACCGGCGAATACGAGGAGTGGGGCGATCCGAACGACAAGGCGTTTTTCGACTACATGGCCTCTTACTCGCCCTACGACAACCTAACGAAAGGAAATTATCCGGCCATGCTGGTGGAGACTTCGCTCAACGACAGCCAGGTAATGTACTGGGAGCCGGCGAAATACGTCGCGAAATTACGCCAGCTCAAGACCGACGCCAATCCGCTGCTGTTGCGGGTGAATATGGCGGCGGGCCATGGCGGCGCATCCGGGCGCTACGATTACCTCAAGGAAATCGCGTTTACTTATGCGTTTGTCCTTGGCGCGCTCGACCTCGTAAAGTAGCGCTCGGTAACCGCCGCGCCCGTTGACAGGCCCTCATCGGAAGTCCACAGTTTAAAAACCTGAAAGCATAGTCCGGGAGGGCTTCAGTCCATACAAGCTCGAACGCCAGAGAATTTGCCGCAGTCGCAGTTTTGTTTTCGCTCAATGCTGCCGTTTTTTGTTCGATAAACCGCTTGGGGGAGGGATCAAACATGAACGAAAATTGCAAAGGTTCCGGGGCTATACACCGGCTGGCTGGAAGTTTGCTGGCGTCGTCGATGCTCGGCCTCGCGGGGCTGGCGGCGGCAGAAACGATTTACCTGCCGATTACGCGCGTAGGCGAATGGCCGGTGCCGTGCGCCGAAGAAAAACTGGGGACCTGCCACAATCGCTGGCACCCCGACATCAAGCCGGCGGCGACGGCGAATCCGGGCGACCAGGTGATTTTCGAAACGCGCGATGCCCTGGACGGCCCCTACAGATGGGAATCCGGTCCCAAAACCGTCGCGGCGTCGAATCTGAACCTCGTTCATCCGTTGACCGGGCCGCTCAACGTGAACGGTGCCGAGCGCGGCGACGTGCTCGCGGTGACCGTGCTGGATGTCATCCCCGGTCCCGACCGGTTCGGTTACACCATCATCGTGCCGGGGTTCGGTTTCCTGCGCGACGTGTTCCCCAATCCGTACATCGTGCATTGGAAGCTGCTGCAGCGGCCAACCGGCGTTTACTACGCGATGTCGGACGATCTGCCCGGGGTGGAGCTTCCTCTGCATGGATTCACGGGCACCATCGGCGTCGAGTTGGGCATGCCTGAAATTGAAACCGTCTATCAGCGCGAAGAAGAGTTGCGCAAGGCGGGCGGATTCGTGCTGCCTCCGGAACCCCAGGATGCGCTTCCGGCCGACCTGTGCGGTCCGGGTGGAAAGGCGGTCAGCCGCTGTCTTCGCACCGTCCCGCCGCGCGAAAACGGTGGTAACAGCGACGTGAAGCAAATGGTGAGAGGCACGACCCTGCTGTTCCCGTGCTGGGTGAAGGGGTGCATGCTTTCCATGGGCGATACGCACTTCGCCCAGGGCGATGGTGAAGTCTCCGGTACAGCCATCGAGATGAACGCCGTCGTCACGGTCAAAGTCGAGGTGCGCAAAGGACAGGCGGCGTACGTCCGTTGGCCGCAGATCGAGGGCAAGGCGGTGCCGGGCATTCTCAAGGATCTGGAGCCCGATCGCTTCGTGGCGACCATGGGCATTCCGATGAAGCCGAAAGGCGAATTACCGGCGCCGCTCAAGTATCTCGACGGGGCTCGCTTCGGAAACCTGACCAATATGTCCGAGGATACGACCCTGGCAGCCCGTGATTCCTTGCTCAAGATGATCGACCTGCTGACCGGGCCGCAGTCGCCCTCCAAGCACAAATTGTCCCGGGAGCAGGCCTATATCCTTTGCAGCGTGGCGTGCGATCTGAAGATCAGCAACATGGTCGATGTGCCGAACTTCGTGGTGACCACTGTTCTGCATGTGGACGTCTTCAAGTAGCCCCTGCGCATGAGGCAAGGGCCGTTGGTTCGATGAACAGGCGGCGCATCATGCAGGCCGCGCTGGCAGTCGCGGGCGCGGCCTTGCTTTCCGGGCATTCGCCCTACAGGCAGTGGTACGCATATCGCGGCAAGCATCTGATCGTGGTCGCGAGTGTGACCGACGCCGAGGCTTCCCGTCTGGCAGACGCATTGGCCGCGCGGCTTGCCGCCGCGATACCGCAAAGCCAGGCAGTTCCGGCAGAGGCGCGAAGCATTCGCGACGTGGTGCAATTGCTGCGGACACGCCAGTTGCCGATCGGGATTCTCGGCAGGCAAAGCGCCGGCGCCGCATTCGCCGGCAGTGCGCCATTCGAAGTCGAGGGGCCGCTCGCGTTGCGCACGATGGCCGAGTTCGAAGATTACCTGCTCGTGGTGCTGGAAGATTTTCCCGAAGACAAGGCATTCGAGATTGCGCATGCAGTCGCGGGACTGCCGCGGTCGCAGTGGCCCGCGTTAGGAAAGCGGACCGCCTCCGAGGCTGCCTTTATTCCCCTCCATCCCGGCGCCCTTGCGTACCAGCAGGCCCACCAGCCGTCAGAATGAGGCGGGCGGTTCTTTGCATCTTTGCTTTGGCGGCGATTGGGCCGGTAGCGGCACACGATCTGATTA
>DATFUO010000290.1:0-9905 GCA_035260785.1 Burkholderiales bacterium | reverse complement strand
CCCGCCACTGTCACGTGTTCGTACACACTGTGCACGGACATCATGCGTCCGGCGAAAACGCGATTTCCCGCGAGCCGGAAGCGCAACCGCGGACCCTGTGAAAAAATCTGCCGCCAGGATTCGCGCACTTCGACCAGGCCGCAGTGGCGTCCACCGTTCGGATGCACGCAGACGATTTCTTCCTCCTCAGCCCATATCGCCATCATTTCGACGAGATCGGCGAGTTCGAAGGCGCGGTAAAAAGCCTGCTCCGTATCCTGGGGAGTGGCGTAGTTTTTGGCGATCACGTCGCGGGATGACTGTGAATTTCAGCGAGGCTGTGAATTTCGGTGAATACGCGGCCCGGCATGAGTTTCATCATACAGTCGAAATGTCCGAGCGGACACGTGCGTTCGAAGCAGGGGCTGCAGGGGACATCGAGCTTGAGGACGCGTGCGCGCCCGGACAGCGGTGGCGTGAATGCAGGCGAGCTGGAGCCGTAGAGGGCGACCATGGGGCGATCGAGTGCCGCGGCGACATGCATGAGGCCGGAATCGTTGGTCACGACCATGTCCGCGGCGGACAGCAATACCACCGCCTGATCCAGGGTTGTACGTCCGCAAAGATTCAGCGCGACGCCCGCGCTGTTGTCCCGGATCGCCTCGCCGATGTCGCGTTCCCTGGATGAACCGACGATCCAGACCGCGCTGCCCTCGGCGGCCAGCGCCATGGCGAGTCGGCCGAAATACTGCGCTGGCCAGCGTTTGGCCGGCCCATATTCGGCACCGGGGCAGAAACAGGTGAGGCGGGACGCACGCCCGAGCCCCAGGTTCGCGATCAGCCGATCGCATTCCATCGGGTCGATGCGCAGCCGCGGATTCGGCAGATCGTCGTCGGTCCCGGCGCCGGGCGCAGCGGCAAGATGCGCAAATCGCTGCACCATCAGCGGCAGCGCTCGCTTGTCGAGCTTGCGCGCATCGGTAAGCAGCCCGTATCGCGCTTCGCCAATGAATCCGATACGTTCGGGAATGCGGGCGAAAAACGGCACCAACGCCGATTTGAACGAGTTCGGCAGCACGTAGGCGCGATCGTATTGCCGCGCGCGCAGTTGCCGGCCGATGTGCAGGCGTTCGCGCAGCGCGAGTTCGCCGTGTGCGAACGGACTTTCGATGGTCTCGCCTACCTCCGCCATGCGCCGGAAGATCGGCAGTGCCCAGCCCGGTCCGAGCACATCGATCGTCGCCTGGGGGCCGCGTCGCTTGAGCAGCGTAAGCAGCGGCTGGGACAACAGCGCATCCCCGACCCAGGATGGCGCAACGACCAGGATTCTAAGATCAGCACTCACCGCAGAGGACGCGGAGGACGCGGAGGCAGATCAAAACCGAACACCTCGGCGACAAGGGAAGGTCATCATGCAACACTAAAAAGTCACTCTCTATTTTTTCGTGTCTCCGCATATATCCGAGAGAAACCTGGTTGTCGCTCTTCCTCCGCGTCCTCTGCGGTGAGTGTTTTAATGTGCCGGCTTGACTGATCCGCGCAGGACGTAGCGCGTGCCGCAGTAGGGGCACAACGCCTCGCCGTTGTGGCCGATCGGCAGGAACACGCGCGGATGCGCGTCCCAGAGCTTCTGCGAGGGCAGCGGGCAGTGCAGCGGTATGTCGGCCGCGCTGATCTCGACCTGTTTCTGCCGGTTGCTGTTCCTGGCGGCGGGATCCATGGCGCCCTAGACGTAGTGCAGCCAGTGGCGATACTTCTCGGAGCGGCCGTTGACGACATCGAAAAACATCGCCTGCAGTTTCTCGGTCAGCGGACCGCGCTTGCCGGTGCCGACCGTGCGCCCATCCACTTCCCGGATCGGCGTCACTTCGGCGGCGGTCCCGGTGAAAAACACTTCGTCGGCGATATACAAGTCGTCCCTTGTAATGCGCTTCGCGTCGACCGTATAACCCAGGTCGCCGGCGAGCTGGATCACCGATTCGCGCGTGATGCCGATCAGCGCGGAATTGAGCTCCGGTTCGACAATCCGGTCGTTCTTGACCATGAACAGGTTCTCGCCCGCGCCTTCGGCGACGAAACCATCCACGTCGAGCAACAGGCCTTCGTCATAGCCGTGCTCGGTCGCTTCCATGTTGGCAAGGATGGAGTTGGCATAAGTACCGGAATACTTGGCGCGGCACATCGAGACATTGACATGATGGCGGGCGAAGGACGAGGTCTTGACGCGGATGCCTTTCTCCAGACCCTCGGTGCCGAGATACGCGCCCCACGGCCAGGCGGCGATGGCCACATGCACTTTGGCGCCTTTGGGCGAAACGCCCATTTTTTCCGAACCATAGAATGCGATCGGCCGCACGTAACAGGCGTCGAGCTTGTTGGCGCGTACCACTTCCTTTTGCGCTTCCATCAGCGTTTGCCTGTCGTAGGGAATTTTCATCATGTAGATGTGCGCCGAGTTGAACATGCGCTCGGTATGCTCTTTCAACCGGAAGATCGCGGTGCCGCTGCCGGTCTTGTAGGCGCGCAGCCCCTCGAATACCGCGAGTCCGTAGTGCAGGGAGTGGGTGAGCACGTGCGTGTTGGCGTCGCGCCAGGGGACCATTTTGCCGTCGTACCAGATCAGACCGTCGCGGTCGGCCATCGACATGTTGCTTCACTCCCTCGAAAAGGCGTAATTCTAGCGCAGGCAGCGGTTTATGATGGGTGTCCTTGCGCGGACAACAGGCACACCTTGCCGGAAAGCGACCGCATGCATTACTCTTGCAGCGTTGCGTGCCCATCGGGTTCGCTGAAAAAGAACAAGGCTTTCAACCCCCGAATTTCCTGACACTCCGTGTTCATGGCTGAATCTTCCAATCGAGCCGTTAATCGCAGGCGTGGCCTGATCGCCCGCCTCGGCGCGGCTGCGATCGACGATACCGACAGCGAAGATCTTAGACTTCGCAAGACGTTGCTGATGTTCGCCAGCGGCCTGATGAACATGGCCGCCATCCTCTGGCTGCTCATTTACTGGTGGATGGGACTGAAATTGCCGACTTCCGTTCCGCTCGGTTTCCAGGTCGTCTCCGCCTTGGTGCTGGCCATTTACCTGCGCACGCGCAATTTCGATTTCCTCCGTGTGGCCCAGCTTTCGCTGTTCCTGTTCTTTCCTTTCGTCATCCAGTGGTCAATCGGCAGCTTCGTGAGTTCCTCGGGAATTGCCTTGCTCGCTCTGCTGGCGCCGGTGGGCGCCATGATCTGCTACGGGCCGCGCCAGTCGATCCCCTGGTTTGTCGCTTACGTCGTACTGACGGTGTTGTCCGGCGTCTTCGATTTCTTTCTCGCCAAGGGGGAGGAGTCCGGTATTCCGATGAAAACGGTGGCGGTGTTCTTCGTGATGAATTTTACGATCATCTCCACCATGGTCTACCTGCTGCTCAGATATTTCGTCCAGGAGCGCGACCGCTTCGAGGAGGCGATCGCCGAGCAGCACTCGCTGGTACGGGCCGAGCGCGAGAAATCCGAAAAACTGCTGCTCAACATCCTCCCGGCGCACGTGGCGGAGCGTTTGAAGCTTCAATCGGGCACCATTGCCGACGGATTTGCCGATGTTTCGGTGATGTTTGCCGATGTCGTGGACTTTACGCGGCTTGCCGAGGAGTTGACGCCGAATCAGGTCGTGTCCTTCCTCGACGAGGTGTTCACGCGTTTCGACCGGCTGACCGAGCAGCACGGGCTGGACAAGATCAAGACCATCGGGGATGCCTACATGGTGGTCGGCGGCCTGGCGGTAAACCGGCTCAACTATGCGGACCACGTGGCCGACATGGCGCTGGAGATGATCGAGTTGACGCGATCCGACCCGCAGATGCGCCGCCTCGGTGTACAGCTTCACATCGGCATTGCGACCGGACCCGCGATCGCCGGCGTGATCGGCGCGACCCGCTTCATCTACGATCTGTGGGGCGATACGGTCAATATTGCCAGCCGGCTGACGGCGGAAGCGGAACCCGGCGCGATTCTGGTGGACAGGACGACTTTCCGTCGTCTCGGACATCGCTATTCCTGCGATGCGCCGAAGGACATCGAAATCAAAGGCAAGGGAAGCACGACGACTTATCGGCTGTCCGGCAAGCTTTACTCCGGCTGAGCCGGTGTGTGCCGGGTGTTTCCGAATACCCACTCCCAGAGTTGCAGTACGACCTGTACGTGTTCGCCAACAACGGCGGGTTCGACGCGCGCGTAACGCTCGCCTTGCAGCCGCATTGCATGCTGAAGCCGGCGGAATTCGCGGTAAGCGGCATGCGCGCCGTGGGCGAGATCGACGGGCAGCAGGCCGAGTCCGCCGGCCAGCTTGAGCAGGGCAAGATTGCCGATATTGCCCGTCAGCGCAGCGTGCCGGTGCGCATGGCCCAGCACCAGGCATTGCACCACGAATTCGACATCGACGATGCCGCCGCGATCGTGTTTGAGGTCGAACATTGCGCCGCGATTCGGGTGTGCATCACGCATCTTGTCCCGCATCGAGAGGATTTCACTTTTCAGCTTCATGATATCGCGCGGACGGCACAGCACTTCGGTGCGAATGCGTTCGAAGCGCCCGCCGATTCCGGCATCGCCCGCAACGAAGCGGGCGCGGGTCAGGGCCTGATGTTCCCACACCCAGGCCTGTTCGAATTGGTAGTCCCGGAAGGCCTGAACCTGGCTCACCAGCAGTCCGGCGGCCCCGTTGGGCCGCAGTCTGAGGTCGGTTTCGTAGAGTATGCCGGCTGAGGTCGCGCTGTTGAGTCCGGTGTTGATGCGCTGGGCCAGGCGCGCGTAAATTTCCGGGGCGGCCTGGTCCTCGTCATCGTAGAGAAAAATGATGTCGAGATCGGAAGCGTAGCCGAGTTCCTTGCCGCCGAGTTTTCCATAGCCGATGATTGCAAACTGCGGTTGCTGGCGGTGGCGCACGCGCAATCCATTCCACGCCAGCCGCAACACTTCCTCGAGTACCGCGCAGGCGAGGTCGCTCAGGCAATCGGACAATGTCTCGAGCCACAGCGTACCGGCCAGGTCTTGCGCCAGCAGGCGCAATGTCTGTGTCTGTTTGAAGTGGCGCAGGATGTCCATCTGCCGCTCGGCGTTGCCCTCGTGCTCCGCGAGGCTCGCGCGCAGTGCCGCGCGCAAACGCGGCCAGTCCGGTCGTTCGCTGTCGGACTGCGGATTGATCAGTTCGTCGAGCAGCACGGGGTGCCGCGACAGATAATCGGCGGCCCACGGACTTGCCGAGGCCAGGTGCGCCAGCCGGGCGGTCGCATTCGGATATTCGAGCAACAGGGCCAGGTAGGCTTCGCGCCGGCCGATGCTGTCCACGACATTGAGCATGCGCTCGAATGTCGCATCCGGATTCGGCAACTCGCGCGCCGGCTCCAGGAGTTGCGGAATGAGCCGATCGAGCAAGGTCTGGCTGGATGCGGCCATGCGGCGATAGCGCGCACTGCCCCGGATTTCCATGAGCCTCGCGTAGATGTGCTGCGCATCGTTGAAGCCCATTGCGGCGAGCCGCGCGAGCGCATCCTCCCGGGACAACGTTTGCAGCCAGAGGTCAGGCTGGTCGTGTGTATCGCCGGTTTCGCGTACGCCGGCGAAGATCGCCTCGAAGTGCCGGGACACGACGGCGCGGTGGGCGTCCAGGTCCCTTCGCAGGCCGGCGTAATCGGCGCAACCCATCATCTCGGCGATCGCCACGCGATCTTCGTCAGTGCGCGGCAGCATCTGCGTCTGCTGATCGTCCCTATATTGCAGGCGGTGTTCGAGATTGCGCAGGTACACATAACCGGCGCCCAATTCATCGACTGCCGCCGCCGGCAGAATCTGCTTTTCCCCGAGCAGCGCCAGCGCCTTGAGCGTGGAGCGCTGCCGGAATACCGGCTCCCGCCCGCCGCGGATGATCTGGAAGACCTGCGCCAGGAACTCAATTTCGCGGATACCGCCCGGGCCGAGCTTGATGTTGTCCGCGATTTCGCGCTTCTGCACTTCGAGCCGGATCTGTGCGTGCAGGTTGCGCAAGCTGGCGATGGCGCTGTAATCGAGATGGCGCCGGTAGACGAACGGCGTAACGATGGCATCCAGTGCCGCCGCCGCTTCCCCGCTGATCAGCCTGGCTTTCACCCAGGCGTAGCGCTCCCATTCGCGCCCCTGCGCGGTGAAATACTCCTCCAGCATGTCGAAGCTGACGGCGAGCGGACCGCTGTCGCCATAGGGCCTCAGCCGGGTATCCACCCTGAACACGAATCCGTCCGCCGTGGCTTCGGCGATCGCACCGACGATCCGGCGCGCCAGCCGGATGAAGAACTCGTGGTTCGAAATGCGCCGTGGCCCGTCGGTTTCGCCGTCCTCGGGATAGGCGAATACGACATCGATGTCGGAAGATACATTGAGCTCACCGCCGCCAAGCTTGCCCATCGCGATGACCTGCAGCCGCTGCGCATTGCCCGAAGCCGCGCCCACCGGATTGCCGAATTCGCGCGCCAGCCAGCGCGTATGGCAGGCAGCGGCCGCCGCCGCGCTTTCCTCCGCCAGCGCGGTGACGGTGGACATCACTTCGGCCAGGTCGGCGCGGCCGTCGAGGTCGCGGGTGATCAATGCGAGCATGACCGCCTTGCGCAAGCGGCGCAGCGTGGTCTTCAGCGCCTGGTCGTCGTCGCTCCCATCGATCCGCGCCCGCATCCAGGCCCGATCGAGCGGCGCGTCCAGCGCAACAGCGGTTGCCAGATCCGGTTCTGCCGACAGCAGGTCGCGCAAATAGCGCGACAGCCGTGCGGCGCGGGCGACGGCCGGCGGGAGGTCTTGCGACAGGGGGGCGGCAGAGGACATGCGTCGTTGGTTTAGAATGTCGGGGCTTCGATCGGCAAGACGACCGCCAGGAAGGGTGTGGACGCTTGCGCGGCCGGCGCGTGAATGGCGCCGCCGCCAGGTTCGTGCGCCGTCGGACTTTTCCGGATACGGTGGATGGTCGGAGAATTTTATTCGCGTCCGCGTATCTTAACCGAACAGCGTTTTTTTTCATCCGCCCGACAGCGCGCCAGCAACCACGTGTTCCTCAAATTCTGCTTCGCCTTCCTCAAGCACGGTTCGCTCTGGACCTATCGCGTCGCGACCTATGCGGTCCTGATCGCAGGATTGACCTTTCTCGTGCTGGTGTTCGGATTGCGCTACCTCGTGCTGCCCAATATCAACGATTATCGCGAGCCGATTGCGCAGACGATCATGCATTCGGTCGGGCAGCGCGTCACGATCGGTTCGATCCAAGCCAGCTGGCAGGGTTATCGTCCGGAGCTGAGTCTGGTGGACGTCGAGGTCTTTGGCACCGACGGCCGGCCGGCGCTGGTGCTGGACCGGGTCGAAACCGTGTTGTCGTGGCTGTCGCTGCTGTCGGCGGAGTGGCGTTTCAGTTCCCTGGCGGTTTATGGCCCCGAGCTCGAGGTCAGACGCGACGCTTCCGGCACGCTCTGGATCGCCGGCATTGCAATGCAGCCGCAAAGCAGCGCCGGCGGCGGGTTCGGCGACTGGCTGCTGGCGCAGCGCCAGGTGCTCGTGCGCGATGCCACCATTACCTGGCTGGACGAAATGCGTGGCGCTCCCAAACTGCAGCTCGACAAAGTCAATTTCCGCCTCGATCGTGATGGCGACATCCATCGCTTCGGCCTGACCGCGGTGCCTCCTGCACAGATCGCCTCCCCGCTCATCGCTCGCGGCGAATTTACCGGGCGCGATGTCCGTGAAGTTCAACTATGGAACGGAAGACTCTATGTGGAGATCGACTATGCCGACCTCGCGATCGCGCAGGAATGGATACCGGCACCGCTCGAATTGACGAGCGCTCTGGGGTCGTTGCGCTTGTGGCTCGAACTCAACGGCACCCGCCTGGGTGCGGCTACCGCCGACCTCGGACTGATCAATGTCCAGACCCGGCTGGCTCCGGATCTTCCCGAGCTTTCCTTGTCCGAAGCGCAGGGCCGGCTGAGCTGGAAGCAGCGCGCAGATCGCACGGAAATTTCCGCTACATCATTCGGATTTACCGTCGCCGGCGGTCCGAGGATGGCGCCGACGCAGTTCAGCTACGCGTGGTCCGGACCGGCCGGCGGCGTGCGGTATTCCGAATTGCGCCTGGCGGGCCTCGATCTGGCGCCTGTGGCGCAACTCGCGGAATTCTTTCCCATTGACGCCGCGCTGCGCGGTCGCCTCGCGCGGACGGCACCGAGCGGCAGGATCGACGATGGTTATTTGTCCTGGCAGGGCGATTGGGGCTCGGGGCGGCCTTATGCTGCGAAGGCGCAATTTTCCGGTATCGCCGCGCGTCCCGACGGCGCGTTTCCCGGATTTCGCGGCGCCAGCGGCCAGATCGACGCGAATGAGCAGGGGGGAACGGCATCGCTCACGGTGACCGGCGGCGGCTTCGAGTTGCCGAACGTATTTGCCGAGCCGCTGCCGCTGGATTTTCTTGCGGTCAATGCCGGATGGACCTTTCGTGAAGGCGTGGTCGACGTGGCTGTGAAGAACGCCAGTTTCACCAACGAGCACCTCGCCGGCAGCGTGTCAGGCTCCTATCGCGGCGCGGCCCAAAGCCCGGGCAGCGTGGATCTGAACGGGGTATTGGTGCGCGCCGATGCCCGCCAGATCTGGCGCTACCTGCCCGTCACGGCGCCGGTCACGCAAGCCTGGCTCAGGCGCGCACTGTTGGCCGGGGAATCGAGAGACACGCACTTTCGCTTGAAAGGTCCGCTGAAGGATTTTCCGTTCGCCGGCGACAAGAACGGTGTCTTCGAGGTCGTGACCAGACTCAGCGGGGTGGACATCGACTACGCGAACGGCTGGCCGCTGGTTGCCGGCATAAACGGCGAAGCCATTTTCAGGGGCGACCACATGGACGTACGCGGCGAGTCCGGCCGCATATTCGGCCTGCAGTTGTCGGGCGTGCGGGCATCGATTGCCGAACTCGGCAAGCACGAAGAACATCTGCAAGTCAAAGGCGTCGTGCAGGGGCCGACAGCGGACTTCCTGCGCTACGCGGACGCCACGCCGTTGGCGAACCGCATCAAAAGCTTCACCGAAGAATTGAAAGCCGCCGGCGACGCGAGGCTCGACGTGGAACTCGATCTGCCTCTTCAGCAGATCAAGGAATCCACGATCAAGGCCGAACTCACTTTGCAGGACAACCAGGTTGTCCTGGACCCGCGCCTGCCGCCGTTCCAACAATTCAGCGCACGCATCGCATTCTCCGAGCACAATTTGCAAGTGAGGGACGGGCATGCGCTGATGTTCGGCATGCCGTTATCCTTCGAGGCGTCCAATCAGGCGGACGGCGGCATTACCGCGAGCGTTGCCGGCACGCTGGACCTCGAGCGGGTACGCAGCGTATGGAAGCATCGCGCGCTTGGTTTCCTGGACGGCCAGACGCCCTGGCGCGGCACCATCGGCGTGCGCGACAAGATTGCAACCATCCGCTTCGATTCCAATCTCGTTGGCCTGACCTCGACCTTGCCGGCTCCATTCGCCAAGACCGGCAGCGCCAGCCTGCCATTGCGCGTGGAACTGCGCCAACGTCCCGGCCGCCCGGACGTGCTCGCCGTCAACCTCGACCAGGTCGCTTCCGCACAACTGCTGCTCGACGGCAGTGTGCCGGGCGGAGTGGGACGCGGCATGATCGGTCTGGGCAGCCCGGCGGTGCTGCCGTCCGCGGACGGACTTTGGATACGGGGCAGCCTCGACCTGGTGGACGTCGACGCCTGGCGTGGCCTGCTGTCCGGCGGCCCGGATGACGCGCAATCCGCCGGACTCGCCGGTGTGGACCTGCAGATCGGCATTCTCGATGTCAGTCGCCGGCGCTTTCACGATCTGAAGGTGGAGGCGACCCGGCGCGATGACGGATGGCAGGCGACGCTGGCGGGCCGTGAAGTGGCGGG
>DATFUO010000289.1:0-2172 GCA_035260785.1 Burkholderiales bacterium | reverse complement strand
GGTAACCCGCCAGTCGTCGTTCACCCCCATGACGCCGAATGCCCTGGCGTCTTCGCGGGGTACTTCCAGGCAAGCCACCGTCATGTCGGCATTCTTGGCGACGTGGTAGGCCAGCACCTTTCCATAATCCATCTTGTAAATGTGGTCCCCGGCCAGGATCAGGATGTAGTCCGGTTCGTAGGAGCGCAGGATGTCAAGATTCTGGTACACCGCGTCGGCAGTCCCGAGATACCAGTTCTCTTCCGCGGTTCGCTGCGAGGCGGGCAGAATGTCAACGAACTCCTGGAAGCGCCCGTCGAGAAAACTCCAGCCGCGCTGGATGTGCCGTATCAGGCTGTGTGACTTGTATTGGGTCGCCACGCCGATGCGGCGGATCCCGGAATTCACGCAGTTCGACAGGGGGAAATCGACGATGCGGAATTTACCGCCAAAGGGCACGGCCGGTTTGGCACGCCAGTCGGTCAGGTTCTTCAACCGGCTGCCACGCCCCCCGGCCAGCACGAGCGCGTAGGTATTCTTGGTCAGGAGGCTGACGAAGCGGACATTGAGGTCGGTGTCGATCATGATGGTTCCCGATTCAAACGTTGAATGAGGGGGTTTGCCGCCGAAGTCCCACCGGCTTTTTACCCGTTTCGTCGCCCTCCGCCGCCCGCGAGGCCAGCGGCTGATTTCCAGCCGGCACTAAAGAATAAGGCCCGAACCGGAGGGCTCTGCTTATAATAGGTGCGACGTTGTCCGTCGTCACGAATTCCCTGTCGGCTCATGACGCCGCCAGTCCGCCACGATGATTCCCACTCTCCAATTACCTGCAGCCGGTGACTTAGAAGCCCTGGTTGGCGCCCGCCACCACGATCCGTTCAGCGTGCTCGGTCTGCACCGATCCGGGCCCGACTGGTCGTTGCGCGTGTTCTGGCCCTACGCCGCGCGCGTTGCCGTGCGCGCGCAGGCAGGATTCGAACCCATGAAACGCATCCATGCAAAGGGGGTGTTCGCCTGGCAAGGTGGCGTTCAGCCAGTACTCCCGGTGCTGCTGCGGGTCAGCGAATCGGAGCGGGAATTCGAGACCCATGACGCCTACACATTTTTACCGGCCATCGGCGCGGAGGATCTGTACTTGTTCAACGAGGGCCGGCTGGAACAGGCCTATCGCATCCTGGGCAGCCGGTTGGAGCGGCGCGACGGGGTCAGCGGCGTGCGCTTTGCCTGCTGGGCGCCGAACGCCGCGAGGGTCAGCGTTGTCGGCGAATTCAATCGCTGGGATGGTCGCTCGCATCCGATGTCTGCGCACGGGTTGAGCGGAGTGTGGGAGTTGTTCATTCCCGGCATCGATGCCGGTACGCTCTACAAGTTCGAGATCCGCAACCGTGCCAGCGGTGAAATCTTCGTCAAGACCGACCCCTATGCCCGTTTTCACGAATTGCGTCCCGGCACGGCCGCGCAGGTCGTTGCCGATGAGTATGCCTGGGGTGACGGGGAATGGATGAATGCCCGCGCCGGCTGGGACTGGCTGCACGCGCCGATCAATATTTACGAAGTGCACGCGGGCTCATGGCGGCGGCACCCGGACGGGCGTTTTTACACTTACGGCGAACTGGCACAGAGCCTGATCCCGTATGTCGTCGATATGGGCTATTCGCATATCGAGCTGCTGCCGGTTTCCGAACATCCGCTGGATGAATCCTGGGGTTACCAGACCACGGGCTATTTCGCGGTGACCAGCCGCTTCGGCGCGGCTGATGCATTCAAAGCCTTCGTCGATGCCTGCCACCAGGCCGGCATCGGCGTCCTTCTCGACTGGGTGCCCGCGCATTTCCCGACCGACGCGTTTTCGCTGGCGCGCTTCGATGGCACTGCGCTCTACGAGCACCAGGATCCGCGCCTTGGTTTCCATCAGGATTGGGGCACGCACATATTCAACTACGGCCGCAAGGAGATAAAAAGCTTCCTGCTCTCCAGCGCGCACTACTGGCTGGCGGAGTGCCACATCGATGGGTTGCGAGTCGATGCGGTCGCCTCGATGCTCTATCTCGACTACTCGCGCAAGGCCGGCGAATGGATTCCCAACAAGTACGGCGGCCGCGAAAATCTGGACGCCATCGAGTTCCTGCGCGAACTCAATGTGATGGTGCACCGTGATTTTCCCGGCGCGCTGACCTGCGCCGAAGAATCCAC
>DATFUO010000288.1:0-4147 GCA_035260785.1 Burkholderiales bacterium | reverse complement strand
CTCCGGCTGGCCGAACAGTAAAATCTGAAGCAGTTTGTATTGCTGGGTCTCCAGGTTGGAAAGCAGCCGGATTTCTTCCAGGGTGGCGATCGGCATGCCTTGGGATTCCTCAACGAATACCACGACCTGGCGCTGCTGGCTGTGGCGCTCCAGCAAGTACGTGTTGAGCGCGTGCATCACCTCGATCCGGCTCGCATCTCGCGCTATCGGCAACTGCAATTCGAACGCGATTGCGTGTAGGATCTCCTCCGGAGACACGCTCGGATTGGCCAGATACACGGTCTCGACGTTCTTGGGCAGCCGGGTCTGCAGGACCCGGCACAGCATGGTCTTGCCGCTGCCGACCTCGCCGGTCACCTTGATGATGCCCTCGCCGTTGGTGATCGCGTATATCAGCGCCTCCAGGATCGCACCCCGGTTGCCGCCTTCAAAAAAAACGTCCGTGTCCGGGGTGATTTTGAAAGGTGGTTGAGTCAGCCCAAAAAAATCGTAATACATCTAACGTTCCTCCCCCTCGAGGCCAGCATAGTTCTGCATGCGGCTGTACAGGGTCGTCCGATGGATACCGAGCAGCTTAGCCGCCTGGCTAAGATTTCCGCGGGTGATATCCAGCGCCGCTTCGACGTAACTTCTTTCGAGTTCCTTGAGCGCTTCGTCGAGACTGAAGCCCTTCTGGGCCTGCAGGTGCTTGCGGGCCGCATCCATCGCCGACCGGAAATCGGACACTTGGGCCATGCCGGGCTGTGGTGCAGCCTCAGGATCATCCCAGTCGAACTCGGCAAGCAACTGCTCGCTGTTCACGGTCTGGCCGGCGTACTTGGTGGTGAGCCGGATCACGATATTGCGCAGTTCCCGCACGTTACCGGGGAAACCATACTGCATCCAGAGGCCCATCGATTTGCTGTCAAGCTGGAACGAATTGGTCCCGCTTTGACGCACGTATACGGCCCGGTAATGCTCAAGTAACTTGATCTTGTCTTCGTTCAGGTCCCGCAGCGGGGGCACCGTGATCGAAAACACCGACAGCCGGTGGTAGAGGTCCGCGCGGAATCTCCCGGTGCGCACTTCCTGGCGCAAATCGCGGTTGGTCGCGGCGACTACCCGTGCATTGGAAATCCGGGTCTGCGTCTCGCCCACCCTTTGGTACTCTCCATTTTCCAGTACCCGCAATAGCTTCGCCTGCAGTTCCAGTGGTAATTCGCCGATTTCGTCCAGAAAAAGGGTGCCGTCGTGGGCATCCTCGAAATAGCCGGAGCGCGACGAACTGGCGCCGGTGAACGCGCCCTTGATGTATCCGAACAGCGTGGGTTCGACCAGAGTCGGTGAGATCGCGGCGCAGTTAAGCGCGAGGTAGGGTTTGGGGGCCCGCGGGCTTTGCCGGTGCAGGGATAATGCGACCAACTCCTTGCCGCTGCCTGATTCGCCCTCGATCAGGACCGGGAACGGGGTGTCTGAATATTGAGCAATCTGTTGATGCAGCTTGCTGATGGCAAACCCGTTGCCAATAATTCCGCTATCGAGGATTGCGGCGCTGTGCTCGACTTCGGCAATGCTTTGCGCCTTGGCGAGAAGCGCTTTGAGGGCGGGCGGTTCGCACGGCTTGGAAATGAACTCTACCGCCCCAAGGGTGCGGGCATAGCGTGCGTTGGCTTCGTCGTTCTGTCCGGACAGAACCAGGATCTTGATCGTCGGTGAGTGGGCAAGCAAATCGGTAATCAGGCGAAAGCCCTCGTCCGGACGATGCGGAGTGGGCGGCAATCCGAGGTCGATCAGGGCCAGTTCGGGTACCGTGTCAAGCTGGCGCAGGAGGCTTTTTACCTGCATGCGCGACGCGGCTACGTGCACGTTGTAATCCTTGCCCAGTACAAAGTCGAGCGTATCGGTGATCAGCGGATCGTCGTCCACGATCAACAAGTCGGGTTTCGCTGCAGGCTGGGTAGCCAGCGTTCCGGGTGACGTCGTCAATGGGGTGGTCATCCCCGCCATTGTGCCAGAAGGGTCTAGTCGTTCATAGACTTACACGCGATTTCGGCATCTCGATGCAAGCGAGATAGGCCTGCTCCAGCGTGCCGGCTCCATAGTCTGTGCGCAGTTGCGCAGGCGTGCCGGAAAAGCGCAATTCACCCTGGTGCAGTACTGCCATCTGGTCGCAAAGTTCGTCGACATCGGCCAGAGCGTGCGAGGTCAGGAATACGGTTCGGCCCGCGGCCCGCGCCGCTTGCAAACGCGATTTCAGAAGCGCGCGCGCTTTGGGGTCCAACCCGCTGGTCGGTTCGTCTAGGACCAGCAATTCCCGTCCCGAGAGCAGACAAGCGGCGAGGCCCAGCTTCTGAGTCATCCCTTTGGAGAACGCTCGCACCGGCTTGGCCAATGCGGACTCGGCAAGATCGAGCTCGGCAAGCAGTCGCGCGACATCGACTCTCGTATAGCTGTGCTGGTAGAGCTTCATCATGTAACGCAGGAAGTCTTCACCGGTGAGATAGTAGGGCGGGACAAAGCGTTCGGGCAGGAAGGCGAGCCTGGCCCGGGCGCGGGTATCCCGGTTCCGCACGCCAAAGATGCGAATGTCGCCGGCGTCGAATTCGCAGAAGTCCAGCAGGCACTTGAGCATCGTGGTCTTGCCCGCACCGTTCATTCCGACCAGTCCGAACGTGTGGCCGGCGGGGATCTCCAGGGCGAGTTCGCGTAGAACCGGCACGTCCGCGTAGGATTTTGTGAGGCTGCGGAAACTGATCGCGGCTGAATCGTGGGCGTCGTTTGACGTCATGTTCGGGTGTGGGCCAGTAGCGTTGCGCAAAAGTGCACGCAAACGCGGCAAGATGCAAGCGTCCTGCGCCGCGCATCGCTCTCCGTTACAATGCTGACCTGTTTCATACCCCGAGTCCCAGGTGACGTCCGACAACCTCGTCGAATTCTCGCGCGTCGATTTTTCTTATGATCGGCGTCCCATCCTGCAGGGAGTGGACATGGCCTTCCCCCGCGGGAAGGTCATTGCAATCATGGGCGGAAGCGGTACCGGCAAGACGACATTGCTGCGCCTGATCGGCGGCCAGTTGAAACCGGATCGCGGTGAAGTGCGAGTGGACTCCCGCCCGATTCGTGACATGTCGCATGGGCAGCTTTATGCCATGCGACGGAAGATGGGCATGCTGTTTCAGTTCGGTGCGCTGTTTACGGATTTAAGCGTGTTCGATAACGTCGCGTTTCCGATGCGCGAGCATACGGACCTGCCGGAATCGATGATCCGCGATCTTGTCCTGATGAAACTCCATGCCGTCGGATTGCGCGGCGCCCAGGCCCTCAAACCCGCCGAATTATCCGGCGGAATGGCCAGGCGCGTGGCGCTTGCGCGCGCTATTGCTCTCGATCCCATGCTTATCATGTATGACGAACCGTTCACGGGTCTGGACCCGATATCAGTCGGTATCATCGGCAACCTGATCCGCCGGCTCAACGATGCACTCGGCGCAACCTCGATCGTGGTTACTCATGATGTTCAGGAATCCCTGAAGATCGTGGACTATGTTTACTTTTTGTCGGGCGGCCATGTTGTGGCGCAGGGAACCCCCCGGCAAGTAGTGGATTCCTCCGAGCCTTTTGTGCACCAATTCGTGCATGCAGAGGCCGACGGACCGGTGCCTTTCCACTATGGTGCGCCCGCTTACGGCGAAGATCTTGGGATTGGCCGCTGACATGTTCAGAGCGCTCTCCGGGGGCCTGAGACTTATCGGCGGCCGCACGATCAACGCGGTCTGGCGCATGGGTTCGGCAACCCGCTTCATGGGGCTGGTGATGCTGCGCTCGGGCCTGTCTTTTCGACGGTTTCAACTGACCATCGACGAATTGCACTTCGCGGGAGTTCTTTCCCTCATCATCATCATCGTATCGGGACTATTCGTCGGGCTGGTGCTCGGCCTGCAGGGATATGAAACCCTGAAGCGCTATGGTTCCGCGGAGGCCGTCGGTACTTTGGTTGCGCTGGCACTGGTGCGAGAACTCGGGCCCGTCGTTGCGGCGCTGCTGTTTGCCAGCCGGGCCGGTTCGGCGATGACCGCAGAACTTGGCATCATGAAATCGACCGAACAATTGTCGGCCATGGAAATGATGGCGGTCGATCCGTTCGCACGGGTGATCAGCCCGATGTTCT
>DATFUO010000287.1:0-5697 GCA_035260785.1 Burkholderiales bacterium | reverse complement strand
AATCATGAAACCTGCCCTCGACCTGATCGACAACCGTATCGATTCCGATGCTGCCGAACCATTCGAACCGGATCGGATTCTAGCAGACGCCCCGCTGCTGGACGCCTATTCGCACGCGGTCGTATCGGCCGCGGAGCGCGTGAGCCCGGCCGTGGTGAAGATTGACGTGCGACGCGGCGACACAGCCGGCAGCGGCTCCGGATTCCTGTTCACGCCCGACGGCCTGATGCTGACCAACAGTCACGTCGTCAGCGGCGCATCCCGGGTCGAAGTCTCGCTGCGCGATGGACAGTGCTTCGATGCGGACATCCTCGGGGACGATCCGCACACCGACCTGGCGTTGATACGCGTATCGGGCTCGAAGCTGCCGAGCGTTGAATTCGGCAGCTCGCGCGCGATCCGCGTCGGCCAGCTGGCGATCGCCATCGGCAATCCCTACGGATTCGAGTGCACGGTTACCGCGGGTGTGGTCAGCGCGCTGGGGCGTTCGATGCGCGCCTATTCCGGCAGGATGGTCGACGATGTCATCCAGACCGATGCCGCGCTCAACCCCGGCAATTCGGGCGGACCGCTGACCGATTCCCGCGGAGAGGTCATTGGCGTCAATACCGCCATCATCATGGCGGCCCAGGGGATCTGTTTTGCAACCGCAATCGATACCGCAAAGGTCATCGTCGGGCAGATTCTCCAGCATGGGCGGGTACGGCGCGGCTGGTTCGGCCTGGCCGGGCAGAATGTCCCGTTGTCGCGCCGCGTGGTGCGGTTCCACGACCTGCCGCAGGAAAGCGGCGTGCGAGTGGCTTCGATCGATGCCGGTGGTCCGGCGCAACGGGCCGGTCTGGAGGAAGGGGACACCATCGTTGCCTATGACGGCAAGCCGGTGGCCGGAATCGACGACGTGCACCGGCTATTGACTGAAAACCAGGTCGGGCGGGAAGCCGAAATCGTGGTACTGCGGCGGGGCGAACTGATCAGGCGCGCCATAACGCCGGTGGAACTCGGGAACCGCTAGAGCGTGTCCGCTCAGGCGACGTTCTGCTCGAGTTCGCCCGTCGTAACGAGTTTGATAAGCTGGAGACTGGTCAGCGGCCGGCCAAACAGGTAACCCTGCGCATACTGGCAGCCGTAGGCGTTCAGGAAAGCGAGCTGGGCTTCGTTCTCCACGCCTTCCGCAATCACCTTGATGCCCAGGCTGCGCGCAAGCGTGATGATGGCGCGAACGATCGCCGCATCATTGGGGTCGGAGGAAATGTCGCGCACGAACGACTGGTCGATTTTCAGCAGATCGAGCGGCAGCCGCTTGAGATAGGAAAGGCTCGAGTACCCGGTGCCGAAATCGTCGATGGCGATCTTCACGCCAAGTGCAGCCAGCCTTTCCAGAGTCACAATCGAAGATTCCGCGTCGTTCATGACCGCGCTCTCGGTCAGTTCTATCTCGAGATTTTGCGCCAGCGCACCGGTATCGCGCATGATATCCATGACGAGTTCCGCCACATCGTATTCCTGGAACTGGCGTGCCGAAACATTCACGGCGACCTGCAGGGAGTGCCCGGCATCCTGCCACTCGCGGATCTGGCGGCAGGCCGCATTCAGCACCCATTCGCCGATCTGGCCGACCAGCCCCGCCTCTTCGGCCACCGGCACGAATCGCGACGGTGAAATCATGCCGAGCTTGGGATGCTTCCAGCGCAACAGGGCTTCCGCGCCGAATATGCGGCGCGTCTCGAGATCGATCTTCGGCTGGAACAGCAGGCTCAGTTCGTCACGCTGGATTGCCGTTCGCAAACCCGCCTCGATCAGCATGCGCTCCTGCACCTCCTGATTCATGTTCGCGGTGAAGAACTGGAAATTATTGCGCCCGAGATTCTTCGCGGTTGACATCGCGGCATCGGCATGTTTGATGATTTCGTCGACGCTGCCCGCATCATCGGGATACAGGCTGATCCCGACCGACGCCGAAACGAACAATTCCTGGCCCTCGCTCGGGAACGGCCTGGCAAGGTCATCGAGCATCACTTCGGCAGCAGCCGACAATGTCTGCAGACTGGTCACGTTGGGAAATACGATGGTGAACTCGTCGCCTCCCACGCGTGCCACGGTATCAGCGTCGCGCGTTGCCTTGCGAACACGCTCCGCTGCCTGCTTCAGGAGCGCATCGCCGACGTAGTGACCCAGGGTTTCGTTGACCACCTTGAAGCGATCCAGGTCGATGTGCATGAGCGCTACACGCAGCCGGTTGCGGTGCGCGTGCGCGATGACCTGCGTGAGCCGGTCCTGCATCAGGAAGCGGTTCGGCAGGCCGGTGAGCACGTCGAAGTTGGCGAGATACTGCACCCGTTCCTCGGCGCGCTTGCGTTCCGTAATATCGCGCGACGTGAGCACGATGCCGCGGATGCCCGGGTGATCGAGCAGATTGTTCCCCAGCGCCTCGAGGTGGATCCAGGAACCGTCCGCATGACGAAAACGCATCACGACCGGTGCCACCGGGCCTCCGCCTTTCAGCAATGCATCGAAGGCTTGCCGCGCCCGCGCGACGTCCTTGGGATGCAGGGTCTCGAACGGGGTCTTGCCGATCAGCGTACTCGGCGGATAGCCCAGGATGCGCGAAGCGGCCGGTGATTCGTACATCGTCACCCCGCTTGAGTCGTGGATGGTGATGATGTCGAAGGAATTCTGCACCAGCGCGCGAAAACGAGCCTCCCCTTCCTGCAAGATGTCCGTCTTGCGACGATCGCGCGGCGAACGTTCGAAGGGACCGGCGCGCACGACTAGCCCAGCCTCGCCGTTTCGCGCCGGCGATCGACGTGTCTTTCGTTCTTCAAGTGATACTCCCCCCAACAAGGCCCGGGTACGTACGGTGGACGATTCCGGGTCAGACACATTCATTTTAGGTACGCAATATTACGATTTGTTTATACTGCATTTTTTTAAACAATTCCAGTGCGGCGTTCCACTCTGGATGAACCGGGGGCGCCAATCAGGGGCATTTCAGGCTATCTGGACTCCAAAGGGAAGCATTCCGCGGGTTTGAGGCCGTGCCTACACCCGAAATGTCACTTCGCTACAATTTCCGACCCTAACCGAATCGATCCTTGAAATGGCCCATTATTCCCGTCCGCTCTGCCTTTTCGCGTTGATGCTTCCCTTCGCGGTCGGCGCCGCCGAATACGACTGCCTCATCGAGGCGCGCCAGAAAGTCGATATCCGCAGTCCGGTGGAGGCAGTCATCGAATCGGTCCAGGTGCAACGCGGGGATCTGGTCAGGAGGGGCCAGGTGATCGCGACGCTGGAATCCGGCCCGGAGCGTGCCGCGCTGGATCTGGCCAGATCGCGGGCGACCATGCAGGGCGAACTGAAGGCCGCTGAAGCGCGCGTCGATCTCACCCAGAAAAAGCTGGTTCGTGCCGAGGAGTTGTACAAACAGAATTTCGTTTCCGTTAATGCCCGCGACGAGGCCGAAGCCGACTACCGTCTTGCCACCGAGCAACTGCGCCAGGCCCGCGAAAACCAGAAACTGGCGGAGCTCGAGGTCATTCGTGCCAGCGAAGTACTCGCGATGCGCACGATCAAGAGCCCCTTTTCCGGAGTCGTTGTTGAAATCATGCAAAAGCCTGGCGAATTCTCTGCCAGCAACATCAAGGACCCGATCCTGAAGCTGGCCGAGATCGATCCGCTGAATGTCGAAGTGG
This sequence comes from Burkholderiales bacterium, assembly GCA_035260785.1. Taxonomy (GTDB): domain Bacteria; phylum Pseudomonadota; class Gammaproteobacteria; order Burkholderiales; family JACQAP01; genus JACQAP01. The sequence goes on along the minus strand of DATFUO010000287.1, from coordinate 2,008 downwards.
TGCTTCCTGTCGGTCTCTACGGGCAGATCGCGGTGGGTTCCCGCGGCGACGTGATGCCCGAGGCCCCGATTGGCGGCAGATACAGCGCAATAGTGTCGGTGGTCGATCGTGTCGTTGACGCAGCCAGTGGCACCTTCGGCGTACGTCTGGAAATGCCCAATCGGGAGCGCAAAATTCCGGCCGGCGTAAGGTGCCGGGTTCGATTCAAATGAATCGACGGCTGTTGCTCGTATTTTTCTTCGTCGTCGCGACTTCATTATCCGGAGCGATTGCGCCTTTCGGCATCGCCAACGCCGCGCAAGCCCTGTTGAACACGGAAGTTGCACCCGCCAAGTGGAAGGCGGTGCGCCTGAAGAATTTGCCCAAGGGGGCCGCCGTCGGGTTGACGGTTGTCTGCACTGGAACCGTCGATTTGATTTTCGTCCACCAGGACGAGTTGAAACGCTTCCCTGCCGCCGTCAATCCGTTATTTCAGGGAACCGTCGAGCGCAAACTGCAATTCAGCGTGGTCATCCCCTTGTCGGGCGATTACTACGTCATATTCGACAATAGGCAGGGCAAGGAAATGCAGAAAGTGAAAATCCTGATTCGTGCCGAGCCACCCCGATCGCCCGGGGTGAAGCCGCCAGCGCCCGGAATAGACCGTAAAAAAGAAACGCAGACATGATTTGCCTGGTTCACTCTCCCCGTCCGGCAAACGCGAGCACGTCCCCCAGGTAGTCGTCCAGATCCAGTAGTTCGCGGCGCGCCCTTGAATGGGTGTATTCCGCGCGCCATTGCGCCACCCGGAACAGCATCTTTCCGAGGCTGGTGGGCACGCTGTCGAGATGACGGAAACGCGCTTCGGCTAGCGGGAAGAAGGATTTCATCAGATCCTCCTCCACCGCGAGTATCGCCTCACAGCTTCCCGGGTCGCCTTGCCTTCCGCAACGGCCGAACAATTGCCGGTCTATGCGGCCCGAATCGTTCAATTCGGTCGCAATGACGTGCAGACCGCCAGCTTCCGCGACACCGGGGGCCAGTTTGATGTCAGTGCCACGTCCCGCCATGTTGGTCGCCACGGTAATACAGCCCGGAATTCCGGCTTGCGCGACGATTTCGGCCTCGTGCTGGTCCTGCCTGGCATTGAGCAGCCGATAGGGGATACCGGCGCCATCCAGCAAGGCGGCGAGTTGTTCCGATGCCGCCACCGAACGCGTACCGATTAACACCGGCCGGCCGGCAGCGCGAAGAATTCCGATACTTGCGATTACGGCTTTCCATTTCCGTTTTGAATTTCCATAAATCTGGTCCGCATAACGCGTTCTGCGGACCGGTTTGTGCGTCGGAATTTTCGCCACCCGCAGACGGTAGACCGCCCACAGTTCACCCGCGACCTCGCTTGCCGTGCCGGTCATTCCCGCCAGATGAAGATAGCGGCGAAAGAAACGCTGGTAACTGATGCGCGCCAGCGTATCGCGACGCCCCGTCACCTCGCATTCTTCCTTGATCTCGATCAACTGGTGCAGTCCCTGCTCCCACGAGCGGTCAGGCATCAATCGGCCCGTATGTTCATCGATGATCACCACCTTGCCTTCGCGCACCAGATAATGCTTGTCGCGCTGAAATACGTGCAGAGCGGTCAACGCCTGCCGCACCAGTTGTTCGCGCCGATGCGGTCCCTTCCAGACTCCGGAACGCGAATGCGCGAGATCTTCGAGTTTCTTTTCTCCGTCTTGAGTCAGCTCGATGGCGCCGTTAGCCACCGTGTAGTCGGCATCGTCCAATTGATTCGCCAGATCGAGCGCCTGCCGGTGCAAAAGTTCTTCCTGGCCGTGCTTTGCTTCCGCCGAAAGAATGAGAGGTGTTCTGGCTTCATCCACAAGGACGCTGTCCGCCTCATCGACAATAGCGAATTGCAGTCCGCGTAACAACAATTTTCGCCCCGCACCGGCGCCGCTGAGCGCATCCACTTTCATGGCGATTGCCCTGGGCTTGCCGCCGAGAACCATGCGATCGCGCAAATAGT
>DATFUO010000286.1:0-4565 GCA_035260785.1 Burkholderiales bacterium | reverse complement strand
CCGAGATTGTCCAGCCGCGACACGAGCACGATGTGCTCGTCGTTGCCGAAAACGAAGATTTCGTTGCGGTTGGTGTCGTTGCACCCGAGCGGGTCGAAAAAGCCATCGTCCAGGTTGGCGTCGTCATTAAAAGGCATGACTGCCACGAAACGCTCGCCGGCGTAATAGCCGGCCAGCAGGTCGTGCATGTCCCTCAACGACAGCTTCTTCGCGAGCAGCCGGCGCGCAAGCGGAACCACGACCGCCATACCCTTGTAGAAGTCACCCACGACCGGATTGAACGCCGGCGCGAAGTCGAGTCCGCCGTATTTCTGCATTTCAGCAAGGTGTTTGTGGTGCATGCCCAGCGCGTAGTGGCGCGGGGCGCCGAGCGGAAAGCGCGCGCGTCCCGGCGCCTCATAGGCGGCGATCATTTTCTTGCCGCCGCCGCTGTAACCCGTGATCGAATGGCAGGTCACCGGATAGTCCTTCGGCACAATTCCGGCCGCGACCAGCGGATGCATGAGCAGGATGAACCCGGCCGCATGGCAACCGACATTGGCCACACGACGCGCACTGCGAATCATCGTGCGCTGCGCCCTGTTCAATTCCGGCAGGCCGTACGCCCACGCAGGATCGGTGCGATGTGCGGTGCTCGCGTCGATCAGCCGCGTGCGCCCGCCCGTCACCAGGGCTGCGGACTCCTTCGCGGCGGCATCGGGCAGGCACAGGAAAGCGATGTCGGCCTGGTTCAGGAGCCGCCGGCGTTCCGAGGTGTCTTTGCGACTGGTGGGGTCGATCTCGATCAGCGAGACGCCGCCGTGACCGATCAACCGGTCACGAATTTGGAGTCCCGTCGTGCCTTCCTGTCCATCGACAAAAACCGTGTGCATCGTGTCCCCTGCGCAGAATGCGGGCCTGATGCCTATGGTACGACGGGAGAACGGCGTCTGAGAACAGGCTGGTGACTTTGCAGCGCATAATTTTTTCGCCATCGACCCGGGACGGGTTCTTCCCCCCCACGGCCGCCTCCTTGACCCTCCGCCGGGCCGACGTTAGGCTCGCCTGTATCCCGAATATTCGCCGCCTGAACCACCCGGCGGCGACTTGTGTCCAACCAGGAACCTTGCAAACCCGACTGACAGACCATGATCCGCGTCCGCATCGATAATGAGTTGCACTACAGCGTCCAGCAACCGAGCGATTTCGTCTTCAACATCGAGGTGGCAAAAAATCAGTATCAAACGATCATCGAAGAGTCCCTGTCTTTCGATCCGCCGCTGCCCTTCGAGCAATTCACCGATCCGCTGCTGGAAAACCGTTTCCTGCGCATCCGCGCGAATCCGGGTACGCTGAAGGTGACCTACCGCGCCACGGTCGCCCTCGACTACGTGGTAAACGATCCAGCAGTCATTCGCGAGTCGCCGATCGCCGAACTGCCGATGGAAACCATCCCCTTCATCTTTCCGAGCCGTTATTGCCAGTCGGATTTGCTGATGCGCATGGCGCAGCGCGAATTCGGCAGCCTTGCGCCGGGCTACTCCCGGGTCGAAGCGATCTGCGGATGGATCCGCGAACACATCCAATACCAGATTGGCAGTTCGAATCCCAACACTTCGGCTGCCGACGTCCTGGTCCAGCGCGCCGGCGTCTGCCGGGATTTCGCACACCTCGCCATCGCCTTTTGCCGCGCGCTCAACATCCCGGCGCGATTCATCGCCAGCTATTCCAATTTCCCGGATCCGCCGCCCGATTTCCACGCGGTATTCGAGGCTTTCCTCGGCGGGCGCTGGTATCTGTTCGATCCGACCGCGCTGGCGCCACGCAATCAGGTGACCCGCATCGGCACCGGCCGCGATGCAACCGATGTGGCCTTCGCCACTATTTTCGGGACGGCCCAAATGACGCAGATGAGCCCGAAAGTCAAAGTCCTCGAACAAAACGTCGAGGACGTCGCGGTGGCGATCGCAACGAGTTGAGACCTGCTGCGCGACGGTGCGGACTTTGCTGCTTCAGGACTTGAATACGTCCACCGCGATGACCAGGACCGGCTTGTCGCCCTTGTTCTCGGCCCAGTGATTCGTGTTGTGATCCTCGGTCCAGGATTCGCCCTGCGGATGCTCGCACACGTCGCCGTTTTCCAGGTGCTCGATGAGCGTGCCCTGCAATGCGTAAGCCACGGCGGGGCGTCCGTTGTGGCTGTGCAGGGCGACCAATCCGCCCGGTTCGATCGTGATGACGCGCATGCGCAATTGCCGGCCCGCTACGCTGTCAATCTCGTTGGCGAGGTCGAGGAAGGTCGGCGCACCGACTTTGACGCCCTTGTTTTCCGTCGGCGGCGAATTCTGGCCGACGGCGATACCCACTGCGAATGCCAGGGCCATTCCCGATACCGCCGCGATTGCAACGCGCTTCTGAATCATGATGCGTTCCTCCATGGTGGACTGATTGCGGCGCGCCGGTTTGCAGTCGTCGGCGCGTTCGTCGACAGCCCCGAGCACCCATGTGCATCAAGGTTGCGCGCGGCCGGCATGAGTGTATATCCTTGCGCAGCCTTCCGCAGCAGCGGATCCGCCCTGCCGAGAACGAATCTGCAATGCATCTGATGGTCGACAACAGGAAAATTTATGCCTACACGGCCAATCACGCTTTCGACGCGAACCGGCCGACGGTGGTTTTCATCCACGGCGCCGCCAACGACCACAGCGTGTGGGCGCTGCAAAGCCGCTATTACGCTTATCACGGCTGGAATTCATTCGCCCTGGATCTGCCCGGTCACGGCAAATCGGCGGGCGCGCCCTGCGCCTCGATCGGCGCAGCGGCTGACTGGGTGATCCGATTTCTTGACGCCGCCGGTGCGCAAACGGCCGCCCTGGTCGGTCACAGCATGGGTTCGCTTATTGCGCTGGAAACCGCCGCACGCCATCCGGAACGCCTACGGAAACTGGTGATGATCGGAACGTCGGTACCCATCCAGGTCTCGGAATCGTTGCTGAATGCGTCGAAGGCAAACGATCACCTTGCCTACGAAATGATCAATGCCTATGCGCACAGCAACGCGGCGCAGATCGGCGGCAACCGGGTTCCCGGCATGTGGATGATGGGATCGTCGATGCGACTGATGGAACGCTCCGGCGACGGGGTATTGCATGCCGATTTCAGCGCGTGCAACGACTACGTCGCGGGCCTGCAGAGCGCGCAGGACGTGAAATGCCCCGTGCTGATGATTCTCGGCAAGCGCGACCTGATGACGCCGATGAAAATTGCCGGGGACCTGATTTCGAAGTTGCCGGATGTGCGGGTCGTTGCCCACGAGGGAACCGGACATGCGCTGATGGCGGAAAAACCCGATGAGGTACTCGACAACCTGATCGCATTTTTATCCTGAACACCCCATGACCAGCCCTTATCCGATCATCCTGCACCACTTCGAGAAATCACCGTTTTCGGAAAAAGTGCGCGTCGTCTTCGGTCTGAAGGGCATTGCCTGGACCTCGGTGCTGATCCCGCGGATCATGCCGCGGCCCGACCTGATGCCAATGACCGGCGGCTACCGCCGCACGCCGACCATGCAGATCGGCGCCGACGTCTACTGCGACACGCAGGTCATCATCCGGGAACTCGAGCGCCGGTTTGCGCTCCCGAGCCTGTTTCCTGAGGGCAACGCCGGCCTTGCCTGGGGCCTGGGAATGTGGACCGACCGCGCCTTCTTCCAGAACACCGTAAGCCTGGTTTTCGGCTCGCTCGCCGACCAGGTTCCGAAGGAGTTTCGCGAGGACCGCGAACAACTGCGCGGACAGAAATTCGACGTGGACGCGATGAAAGCAGCGATCCCGCAGATGCGCGACCAGTTGCGCGCGCACGTGGACTGGATCGAGGCGCAGCTCGGCGACGCTCGCCCCTGGTTGCTGGGAAAACAGCCGGGCCTGGCGGACGTCAACGCCTACATGAATATCTGGTACGTGCGCGGCAATCTGCCGGACGCGGCGAAATTATTCGAGCGCTTCCCGAGAATGCTGGCATGGGAGCAACGGATTAAGGCGATCGGCCATGGTTCGCGCGAACGCGAAATGACCTCCGCCGAAGCGCTGGAGATTGCGCGCAATGCCGCGCCCCTCACCCCCACGGACGCGGATGCCGGCGACTTGAACGGACGCAAGTCCGGAGACCGTGTGCGCGTCATCCCGGACGACTACGGCAAAATTCCGGTGGAAGGGACGATCGTTTCTCTGTCGGCCCAACATATCGCCATCCGGCGCAACGACGAGCGCGCGGGCGAAGTCGTCGTGCACTTCCCACGCGCGGGATTTCTCGTCGTCCCAGTCGTTGCGTCAACGCGCTAGCGGATATCGCAGTCAGGCAAGGGACGATTTCATGGAATGAACTGCGTCACCTTCTCGGCCTGTTTCAGCAGCGTCTCCGCATCGCTGACTTCGAACTTCCCCGGCTGATCGAGGTTGAGCGTCTTGACCACGCCGTCGACGACCAGCATCGAATAGCGCTGCGAGCGCACCCCCATACCGCGCGCGGTCAGGTCGAATTCCAGGCCGAGCGCCTTGGAATACTGTCCGCTGCCGTCCGCCATC
>DATFUO010000285.1:0-5591 GCA_035260785.1 Burkholderiales bacterium | reverse complement strand
GAGGTACGGGCACGCGGCCATTCGAAGCTGCTCGAGGGCATCGAAGACCGCCGCAACGCCGAGGGCCACGGCCTGCTCGACGTCTGGATGAGCCATGGCGACAAAGTCGATTCCTTGCCGCTTGGGTTCAAGGTCATCGCGAGCAACGCCGCGACGCCAATCGCGGGCATGGCCGATGAAACGCGCGGATTCTATGGCGTGCAGTTCCATCCGGAAGTCACCCACACGCTGCAGGGCAAGGCGCTGATCGGACAATTCCTGCATCGCATCTGCGGCCTTGGTTCTGACTGGAATATGCCAGACTATCTTGCAGAGGTGGTCGGCCGCATTCGCTCCGAAGCGGGCAAGGAGGAAGTCATCCTCGGCCTGTCGGGGGGCGTCGATTCCTCGGTTACCGCCGCGCTCATTCATCGCGCCATCGGTAATCAATTAACCTGTGTATTCGTCGATACCGGCCTGCTGCGCCTGAACGAAGCGACGCAAGTCATGCAGACCTTTGCCAGCAATCTCGGTGTGAAAGTCATCCACGTGGACGCCTCCGCGGAATTCCTGTCGGCGCTCAAGGGCGTCAGCGATCCGGAGCAAAAGCGCAAGATCATCGGCCGCGAATTCGTCGAAGTATTCCAGCGCGAAGCCGCCAGGTTGCCGCAGGCGAAGTGGCTGGCGCAGGGCACGATCTACCCCGACGTCATCGAATCTGCTGGCGCAAAAACGAAGAAGGCGCACACCATCAAGTCCCACCACAACGTCGGCGGGTTGCCGGACACGTTGCACATGAAGCTCCTCGAGCCTTTAAGGGAGCTGTTCAAGGACGAGGTGCGCGAACTCGGGCTGGCGCTGGGATTGCCACACGACATGGTGTTCCGCCATCCGTTTCCGGGACCGGGTCTGGGTGTGCGCATTCTCGGAGAAGTCAAAAGCGAGTTCGCCGACCTGTTGCGCCGCGCCGACGCGATATTCATCGAGGAGTTGCGCGCCGCCGGCTGGTACGAGAAAACAGCCCAGGCGTTCGCCGTGTTCCTGCCGGTCAAATCCGTCGGCGTCATGGGCGATGGGCGCACTTACGAGCATGTCGTCGCGCTCCGGGCAGTGCAGACCCAGGATTTCATGACCGCCCATTGGGCGGAGCTGCCTTACACGCTGCTGTCCAAAGTTTCCAACCGCATCATCAATGAAGTGCGCGGCATCAACCGCGTGGTTTACGACATCTCCGGCAAGCCGCCCGCCACCATTGAGTGGGAGTAGGGTTCACGACCTGTTGAAATGCATCGGTGGCATGCGGAAGTTCTGAGCTTAAATCTGATCACCGGCCCGATATGCAAAATCCCGCGGCAGTCTGCGAAGGCTGACCGCTCATGCGGGCGGTTACTATTTGCGCTGGTGCACCTGAAAGAAGCAAATTCCGAATGGGAAATGAAGTGAAAGAGAAATCCACGCGCGCCATCGTGGCTGCAGTACAACTGCTGGGTGTGAGCGACGTCGAGTTCGAGGCTTCGGTGACCGAACTGCGCGAACTCGCCAAAACACTGGGTTTCGAGGTCGTGCGCACGTTCACGCAGAAGCGTGACAATTTCGACACAACGGCCTACCTGGGCGTCGGCAAGCGGCAGGAAATGCGTCGCTTCGTGGAAAACGAGCTCGAGCACGCTCCGGATTCTGACTCAGACCCCGGCGGCATGCGCAGGGCGGCGAAGAGCGGGGCAGCCAGAGCCAAGGAGGCGGCGCAGTCCGCCGCTGATCCGGACACGCGCCACGCCGACATCGTTCTGGTCGACCACGAGATCTCCCCGTCGCAGGCGCGCAACCTCGAAATCGAGGTCGGCTGCGAGGTGATGGACCGCACCATGGTCATACTCGAAATCTTCCACCGCCACGCGCGCTCGCGCGCAGCCCGCGCGCAGGTCGAGATCGCGCGCCTTGGCTACATGGCGCCGCGTCTGCGCGAGGCGGCGAAGCTGGCTGGGCCAAAGGGACGTCAGCGCAGCGGCACCGGTGGCCGCGGTGCGGGCGAAGCGCATAGCGAGCTGGACCGGCAAAAAATCCGCAACCGCATTGCCGAACTGAAAGAGGAAATCGACGCGATGGACGTCGAGCGCAAGACCCAGCGAGCGCGGCGCCAGGAGCGCCAGGGACTCGCGCGCGTGGCGCTTGTCGGCTATACGAACGCGGGCAAGTCCACGCTGATGCGCGCCCTCACCGGGAGCGAGGTGCTGGTCGCCGACAAACTATTCGCGACGCTCGATACCACGGTGCGTGCGCTGTATCCCGAGAGCGTGCCGCGCGTGCTGGTCACCGACACGGTCGGATTCATCAAGAACCTGCCCCACGATCTCGTCGCGTCGTTCAAGTCGACGCTCGAGGAGGCGGTCGAAGCGTCGCTGCTCATCCACGTCATCGATGCGAGCGATCCCGGATTTGAACGGCAGATCGCGGTGACGGATGAAGTGCTGCGGGAGATCGGTGCGCAGGCGGTGCCGCGCATCCGCGTCTTCAACAAGATCGACTGTGTCGGCGAGGCGGCGGCGCAACGGGCGCGGGAAGCGGCACTGCGTGCGCAGTATCCCGAGTGCATGGTAATGAGTGCGCGCCGCGAGGCCGATATCGCGAAGCTGCACGCCGCGATCCGGGCGTTTTTCCAGAAAGGCCTCATCGAGGCCGAGATATTCCTGCCCTGGTCGGCACAGCAATTGCGCGGGGAGATCTTCTCGAGCTGCGAAGTGCTGGAGGAGCGCGCCGACGGTGAGGGTACATTCTTCCGCGTTCGCGGCGAGTCTGACACCGTGAACGGTCTGCGCGAGCAGTTCGGCCAGGCGTCGTGAACCCGGCAGGGTCGCAGTACACGGGCGCAGCGTTGGCTGGGTCACCGGCAAGTGGCGCTTCCCGATCATATGGCATGCGAGAATTGGAAAGTGAATCTCGATTCAGCCCTCGAACCGATATTGATAAATTTGTTGTGATATGAATAGTAAACATCTGATAAACAATGGTTCAGATATCGATTTTATGAGCGTGGCTCTGACCTTGGCGAATGCAGCATCGGCAGCCGGCGAAGTCCCGGTTGGAGCCGTCGTGGTGAAAGCCGGCGAGATTGTCGGGACCGGATTCAATGCCCCGATCAGCTTGCATGATCCTTCCGCCCACGCGGAGATTCGCGCCATGCGGGAAGCCTCCGGCACCCTCGAGAACTACCGCCTGGCCGGCTGCACGCTGTACGTGACGCTCGAACCCTGTGCGATGTGTGCCGGGGCCATCCAGCACGCCCGGATAGCCCGGCTGGTGTTCGGTGCTGCCGATCCCAAGACGGGAGCCTGCGGCAGTGTGGTCAATTTGTTCGCCGAAGAGCGCCTCAACCACCATACGGTGGTGGAAGCCGGGCTGATGGCGCAGCAATGCGGCGAGCTGCTGATGAATTTCTTCCGCGAACGCAGGGCCGTGGAGCAATAGACGGTGCGATGAAGGCCATCCGCATCAGCATCGCCGACCAGGCGCTGGAGCTCAGCCAAGACGGCAAGGCGATCAGGCGCTACCGGGTTTCCACCTCGAAAAACGGCGCTGGCGAAAAATACGGCAGTTTCTGCACGCCGCGCGGCCGTCATATCGTCCGCGCCAAAGTCGGCGACGGTGCCCCGGTCAACACCATTTTCGTCAAGCGTCGTCCGACCGGGGAAATTTACGACGCCGAGCTCGGCAGCCGCTTCCCCGGCCGCGACTGGATGCTGACCCGCCTGCTCTGGCTGTCGGGCTGCGAGCCCGGCTTCAACCGGCTGGGCGACGTCGATACCATGCGCCGCTACATCTATATTCACGGCAGCCCGGACTCAGCCGGCATGGGCAAGCCCGGTTCCATCGGTTGCATCCGCATGCATAACCGCGACTTGCTGGAATTGTTCGATCTCGTTGAAGCCGGCACGCCGGTAGAAATCACCGAATCCGCCCTGTAACCCGCGTTCTGCGCGGTTGTGCGTCGCAGCGCAATTGGGTAGAGTGCCGCCGGCCCGCCGGGCTCACACAAAAACCACGCATAACACGGAGAATGAACCGATGAGGCTGAAGGACAAGGTCGCGATCATTACCGGCTCTGCTCGGGGAATAGGGCGGGCCACGGCATTGAAGTTCGCGGCCGAAGGCGCGAGAGTCGTGGTTTGCGACCTCGATCGCATAGCGGTCGATGAAGTCGTGGCGCAAATTGCGGCCGCGGGCGGCCGGGCAATCGGATTCACTCTGAATGTCACGGACAAAGCGAGTATCGCCGCGACGGTGAATGGGGTCATGGACAAATATGGCCGCATCGATGTACTGGTCAACAATGCAGGCATCGTCGACGACGCCATGTTTCGCAAGATGACCGACGAGCAATTCGAACGCGTCATCGACGTGAACCTCAAGGGAACCTACAACTGTGCTCGCGCCGTGGTGGATATCATGATTGCGCAGAACGCCGGGGTCATCCTGAATGCCTCCTCGGTGGTCGGCCTCTACGGTAATTTCGGCCAGACCAACTATGCCGCGAGCAAGTTCGGCGTCATCGGCATGGCTAAAACCTGGGCGCGGGAACTCGGGCGCAAGGGCATCCGGGCCAACGCGGTCTGCCCGGGTTTCGTCGAAACCACGATCCTGAAATCCATCCCGCAGAAGGTCATGCAGGCCATGATCGATCGCGTGCCGCTGGGGCGCCTGGCGAAGCCGGAAGAGATCGCCAATACCTACGCCTTCCTTGCTTCCGACGAGGCCAGCTACATCAATGGCGCGGTCATCGAGGTCGCCGGCGGCGCGACCTTCTGACCCGCCGTTTAAATCGGCCGCAATGGCGGATGCCGCGCGAATGACAGGGTCACTGAAATTTTCCGTTCGCGCCGCGGATTGGTCTGTCGATCGGAATATCCTCAGCGCGCTGCGCACAGAAGTCTTCATCCGTGAACAATCGGTGCCCGCCGAAATGGAATGGGATGAACTCGACGCGCAATCGCGCCATCTCGTGGCGTTCGTGGACGGTGTACCGATAGGCACCGGACGACTCCTGCCCGACGGCCACATCGGACGCATGGCGGTTTTACGGGCGTGGCGCGGCAAAGGCGTCGGCAGTGCGCTGCTGACGGGGCTCATGGAAATTGCGCGCGCTCTGGGCAGGCAACGTGTGCTGCTCAATGCGCAAGTCCGGGCCGTGCCTTTCTACTTACGCCATGGCTTCGAGGCGGAAGGTGAGGAATTCCTCGAAGCAGGAATTGCACACCGGCGGATGTGGCGCGATCTTTAGTCGGCTGCCGGGATCGGATCCTGCGCCAGCGCGAACCGGTAGCGCCGGTCATCGATCCATTCACCGTGTTCGCCAAACGAGCGCTCGCGGAAATAAACCTCCCCGCCATGGTCAACCAGTAGGACCGTGGAGGCGCGGGTGCCATAGCCCGGCGCGCCAATGAACGCCGCTGAAAGCAGCTTTTCCCACTCCCGGCTGATCCCGGTACTGGGCAGCGCGCGGTCTTCGGCGACGCTGCGGTCTGATAGTGTTGCCAGCAGCGTTTCGATCAGCCTGTCCGGCTTGGTCGCTGCGGCGAGTGCTTCGCGCAAAGCCCGTTTCCCGCGTTCCACTTTCG
>DATFUO010000284.1:0-9894 GCA_035260785.1 Burkholderiales bacterium | reverse complement strand
GCTCGAGCCGGTCGTTGAACAGCAGCCGGTTGGGAAGTTCGGTCAGCGGATCGCGCGTTGCCAGGTAGCTGATGCGGGCCTCCGAGCGTTTAAGTTCGGAGATGTCGCGGGTCGTGCCGCGTTGGCCGAGCGGCTTCCCGTTTTCGTCCCAGATCGAAACGGCGCTGACCTGCATCCACAGAACCTCGCCGGATTTGGACAGGAACATGTGCTCCATGCTGCGGAAGGAGCGATCGGGGTTCGTGTTTTCGGCAAGCCATTGCCGGATCCGCTCGCCTTCTCCGGGGGGCATGAACTCGACTGCAGTGTGGCCGACAATTTCCTCGGGAGTGTAACCCGTATATTCCACGACGCGCGGCGAGACATAGGTGAAACGGCCTGCGAGGTCGTTTTCCCAGACGAATTCGCCCGCCGCTTCGGCTACGTCACGGAAGCGCTGCTCGCTGGCGCGCAACGCAATTGCCGCGGTCTTGCGCGCCTCTTCGCGCGCAAAATTGTCGAGCGCAAAGGAAATATTCTCGGCCAGCTCGGTAATCAGCGCGACCAGGTCCGCGCCGAACCAGTTCTTTCCGGCGGCGTAAATGTGCAACGAGCCCACGACCCCGCCGGCGCGATTAAGCGGAAACACGACATAGGACCGCGCCCCGGTGGCCATCATGGCCGGGCGCCAGAGCACATTGCGCGGATCGGCTTCGATGTCGTTGCAGATGTCGGGCGTATTCGTGCGCAGGGCGATTGCGGTCGGGCCGCGGCCTTCGGGCCGGTCCGGGTCGATGGAAATCGGGGCCCGATTGGCGTAACCCTGGTGGTCGCCCGCGATGGCCACGTTTTCCAGCATGCCGGTGCGCGGGTCGATCAGGCAGATGCGGGCGAAGATGACATGCCCGTAGGTCACCGCTATGTTGCAGACCTCATCGAACAGGTGTCGTTGGTCCGTGGCGTGGATGATGGCATCGTTGACTTTCGATAACGCGGCGTAGAAGTCGCGCAGGCGGCCCATGCGTTGCTCGGCAACGACTTCGGCCGTGACCTCCCGTCCGATTCCACGGTAGCCGGTGAACTTGCCGCCGGCATCGAACAACGGTGTGCCGGTGACGGATATGTAGCGCAATCGCCCGTCCTTCAGCAGCCTTGTGTAGCGAAAGTCGCGAAACGGTTTGTGTGCGGCGAGAAGATTCTTGTGTTCCTCGAGCGCCGCCGGGTCGAATTGCAGGCCAGGAACTTCCCAGCGCCGTCTGCCCAGGCGCTGGCTCTGTTCGATGCCGGAGATGGCGTCGATCGCGCTGGAGACGAAGGTAAATTCCAGATCGGCATCCTGCTCCCAGTACCAGTCCGAGGACAGCTGGGTCAGACTGCGGAAGCGCTCTTCGCTTTCGCGCAGCGCCCGTTCCGCCAGCTTGCGCTCGGTGATGTCGCGGCCGATGCCCCGGTAGCCGCCGAATGTCCCCTGGGAATCGAAAATCGGCTGGCCGCTGACCAAGGCAAAGTGCACCGCGCCGTCCTGCCCGACCCGCCTGAGGACCAGATCGCGGAAGGGAAGTCGGGCATTCAGATCGGTCGTGTGGCGGCGGCGGATGTCCTCGGATTCGAATTCGTTGGGCAGCTCGAATCGCGTCTTGCCCAAAGACTCGGAACCGGAAAGCCCGGCCGGATCGTTAGACGATCCGGAAATCGAAGTGAAGCGCAGGTTGTGGTCCTGTTCCCAGTACCAGTCGGAGGAGAGTTCCGACAGGCTGCGGAATCGCTGCGCGTTGCTGTCTGCATCGTCGATGGCGCGATTGCGTTCGCCGTTCACTGCGGCGACCAGGAGAGTTGTGATCGAGTAAACGACCAGGAATATATGCAGAAGGGCAAGATCGATTTCCACCGGACCGCCGGCAAAAGGGCCGGTGCCGCGGGCCGTGCCCCACACGGCGACCGCGAACAGACCGGCGTTGGCGAGCGCGGTGAAGCGGATGTCGTGAGTCAGCGCAATCCAGACCGCAAACGGCAGGACGAAGTAGATCGCGCGGCTGAAGCCGAAAACGTCAATCAGGAGGCCGCCGAATACCGCGTGGCAGACCGTGAGCTGAATCACGAGCAGGATCGTTACGGTCCAGAAGCGAGGAGAGCTCCAGTCGAGAGCGGGTCTGGCAGCCCAGGTCAGAAGCACGGGCGCGACCAGCACAATGCCCACCGAGTCCCCCATCCACCACTCGCGGGCAGCGCGAATGAACTCGGGCCAGGCGAGCCCGCCGGACAGTGCGAGGCTTAGAGGGCCGAGCAGCGCCGCCGGTAAAGGTGAAACCGTCGCCGCCGCGACGATCAGGCAGACTACGTCGCGCAGCCTGGTCATGCGCACATCAAAATCGAGAACGCGGCGCAGCAACAGGACCCCGAGCAGAACCTCCAACGAGTTGCCGAGTCCCGTGAACGCGGAGACGATCAGATTGCCCTGGATCGAGTAATTCGCCGCCAAGGCGCCGATGAATACTGCTGGCGCGAGTCGCAGGCCGCCCAGCAGCACGGCGGCAAGCGCGATGCCTGAAGCCGGCCAGACCATGGAAATGGCCGGATTGGCGACGGCGTACTCGAGTCCGATGCGCGCAGCAAGGAAATACGCCAGCGCCAGTCCGGCGACGCGAACCGCGTAGCGGTACGCAGAAGCAGAGACAAGCTCGCGCAGGGCTTCAGTCAGCGGGTTCATGACGGGCGCCGGAAACGATGGCCGGCTCCGCTGGACGCGCGGCCGATACTTGCACGTGCAGGCAGGTCTCAGGAAATCGGCGCAACACGGGCAGCTTTTTCCTGCACCTTCGCATTGAAACGCGCGGCATCGATCAGGAATCGCTCGTGCGACCCCCGGGCAATGAGGTCGATCCCGTCGTGTGCCTCCACGTCGAAGCGCAGTTTCCTGCCCTCGATCTGCGCCAGACGAACCCTCACCGTCACCGTCATGCCCGGCGGGGTAGCGGCTTCATGGGAGAAACTGACATGGGTTCCCAGCGTTTGTTCGGCCGGCCAGTCCAGGTAGGGGCGCAAGGCGTCGACGCAAGCCCACTCCAGCAGGCCCACCATGAAGCCGGTGGCAAACACTTCCGGCATCTGGCGGAACATTTCCGATTCCGGATACAGGTGTGGCACCGTTTTGTTTGGCGGAATGGTGAATTTGAACGTGTGGGTGAGGCCGGCCTGGAGAGTGGTTTTCATTTGGCGCAAGGAAATGTCAGGGTTTTTTCCGGCGATCGCTGCCCAGCGGCGGGGCCACCTTCAGCACTTCGTCCATCGTGGTTATCCCCGCAGCCACTTTGAGGGCGCCGGAAATTCTCAGGGGCTTCATGCCGTCCCGGCAGGCCTGATCGCGTATCAGTGTGAAATCGGCGTCGACCGTGATCAGCGGGCGCTGTGCGGCGGACATGAGCAGAATCTCGTAGATTCCGACCCGGCCGGAATAGCCCGTCATGCGGCATTCCAGGCAGCCCTTTGCGTAGTAGATCTGCTGCGGTTTTTCCGATTCCCAGGGCGAAATCAGCATGTCCCAGGTTTGCGCATCGATCTCGGCAGCTTCACGACAGTGGACGCACAGCGTGCGGACCAGGCGTTGCGCCATGACCCCTAGAATCGTCGAGTGGATCAGATACGGCGGAATGCCGAGATCGAGCAGGCGTGTAACGGCAGATGGCGCATCGTTGGTATGCAACGTCGACAGCACCAGGTGCCCGGTCAATGCGGCCTGAATTGCCATTTCGGCTGTTTCTACATCGCGGATTTCGCCGACCATCACGATGTCCGGGTCCTGGCGCATCAGGGTGCGGATGCCGGAAGCGAAATCGAGCCCGATGCCGGCCTGCACCTGCATCTGATTGAACGTGGGCTCGACCATTTCGATCGGATCTTCGATCGTGCAGACATTGACATCGGGCAAGGCGAGTTGCTTCAGCGTCGAGTAGAGCGTCGTCGTTTTGCCGGAACCGGTCGGGCCGGTAACGAGCACGATGCCATGCGGGCGCGTTACCGCCTTTTGCCAGCGCTCGCGATCATCATCGGAAAAACCCAGCTCCTTGAAGTCCTTGACGATCACGTCGGGATTGAAAATCCGCATCACCAGCTTCTCGCCGAAAGCGGTCGGCATGGTGGACAGACGCAGTTCGATCTCGTCACCGTCCCCGGTGCGGGTTTTTATGCGGCCATCCTGCGGACGCCGTTTCTCCACCACATCCATGCGCCCCAGTATCTTGATACGGCTCGTCATGGCAGCCACTACGGCGGTCGGAATCTGGTAGACCTGGTGCAGCATGCCATCGATGCGGAAGCGCACATTGGCCACATCCCGCCGCGGCTCGACGTGGATGTCGCTGGCGCCTTCATCGAACGCGTACTGCAGCAGCCAGTCCACCAGGCGCACGATGTGCTGGTCGTTGGCGTCGAGTTTGCCGCTGGTGCCGAGCTGGACCAACTGCTCGAAATTGGTGATGTCGGAGAGCGCCGCGCCATGCACCTGGCTGGCGCTCTTGACCGAGCGTGCGAGATTGTAGAACTCGACCAGCAAGCCATTGATGTCCTGCGGGTTCGCGACGACCCTCTTGATCTCCAGGCGCATGATGCGCGCGAGCTCGGCCTCCCACTCGCGAACATAGGGTTCGCATGTTGCAATGACCGCTTCGGTCGCGTTGACGCTGACCGGCAGAATTTTGAATCGCTCGGCGTAGGCGTTCGACATCACCTTGGTGACGGCGGCGAAGTCGATCTTGAAAGGATCGATGTGCAGATAGGGAAGCCCGGCCCTTGCGGCCAGCCACTCGGTAAGGACGTCGAGGGTCAGCAGCTTTTTCGGATTGCGGGGATCCTTCCACTTCTGGTCCGCGAGAATCATCAGCGGATGAATTTCGCTGCCGCGCAGAGTTCGGCGCAGAGCAATCAGTTTATCGGCGGTTTCCTGGGAGACCAGTTGGTCGGCTACGAGGTCGGCGAGCAACCTGGCGAGCGTGAGTTTCTTTTCCGGCTGTTGCTGGGTTTTCGCGGGGCCGGCAGGCGGCGGGTTCGGCGAATGAATCGGCATTCGCGTGTCGGCTTGGGAGGCGGGTGCTGGCGGTTTGGGAAGCATGAAGTTTTGCGGTGTCCGACTGCGCTGTCAAACCCGGGGACATTCACCGCGCATGCGCGGCGGATCGATGGATCGCTGATGAAGCGGCCGGTATTCTGGCGTGCCGGGTCATCATAGTGCATCTAACCGGGGGAAGGAAGTCAGCCCGCGGCCCCAACGACCGATTAAGCGCTGCGCGGCGGGAATCCGGCGACGGCGCGCCTGCGCAGGTATTTTCAGATCCGCCGCACCTACTCAGGATCACCCGGTCCAACGCCCGGGGCTTGCGTCATAATAATGTCATTCCCACTGGTGAATACGCGTGGATACGCCGGACCTGTCGAGACTCAAAATAGATCGCACGAAGACCGCGTCCGCCGGGTCGCGCGCGGCAGGCCGCTGGCGCAGGCTGGTCGTGCCGGCGACGTTGGCGGTTGCCGCGCTCGCAGCAGGCGCGTTTGTATACTACCGACTGTCCACTGCGCCCACGGAAGTGGAAACGGTCACCGTGACGATGGCCTATCCGTCGCAAAGCTTCACCATCCTGAACGCAACCGGTTATGTCGTGGCGCAACGCAAAGCTGCGGTGGCTTCAAAGGCGACCGGCCGTCTGATCTGGCTGGGCGTGCAGGAGGGCAGCCGCGTCAGCAAGGATGACGTCATTGCACGATTGGAAGACCTCGACGTCAAGGCCACACGCGAGCAGGCGGCGGCCAACGTGCAGGTGGCCCGCGCCAACCTGGCGCAGGGGCAGGCGGAACAGACTGATGCGCAAATCGCACTGAAGCGTTCGCAGGGGCTGCTGGCGCAAGGTTTTGTGTCGCAGGCTTCCCACGACGTCGCCGTGGCACGTTACAACAAATCCACCGCCCAGATTGCCAGCCTGCAAGCGGAGATTGGGGCAGCGGTGGCGAATTTGCGCGGCGCCCAGGTGGCGGTCGAGCAAACGCTGATTCGCGCGCCTTTCGACGGCGTCGTGTTGACCAAGGCAGCGAACGTCGGGGACATCGTGACGCCTTTTTCTTCCGCGCTCGACAGCAAGGGGGCGGTCGTTACCATGGCCGACATGACCACGCTGGAAGTCGAGGCCGACGTATCGGAGTCGAGTCTGTCCAAGGTGCGCATCGGCCAGCCCGTGGAAATTCAGCTGGACGCATTGCCCGACATGCGTTTCCGCGGCGAGGTCAGCCGCACGGTCCCTACGGTGGATCGTTCCAAGGCGACCGTGATGACCAAGATCCGTTTCCTCGAGCCGGATGCGCGCGTGTTGCCGGAGATGAGCGCGAAGGCGGCGTTTTTGTCGAAGGCCGTTGACGAGGGTGAACGTACCGCAAGGCCGGCCGTGAATCCGGGCGCCCTTGCAAACCGCGGCGGCCGCGAAGTCGTGTTCGTGGTGAAGGAAGGCAAACTGACGGAGGTGCCGGTCGAGACCGGCGCGAAGATCGGCGACCTGGTTGAAATCCGCCGCGGTCCGCAGCCTGGCGAGAAAGTGGTGCTGAGGCCGCCTGAAAAACTGCACGGTGGCTCGGTAGTCAAGTCGGCGGTGAAGTAGATGTCAGGCGCCGCGATCGTCGAAATACGCCACCTGTCCAAGTCCTATCGGCGTGGCGGGCAGGTTGTCCCGGTGCTGCACGATCTGAGTTTCGATATCGCAGAGGGTGAATTCCTGGCCCTGATGGGCCCCTCGGGCTCGGGGAAAAGCACGCTGCTCAACCTGATTGCCGGAATCGACAAGCCCGACAGCGGCGAATTGCGCATCGGCGCGGAAGATATTCTCCGGCTGTCCGAGTCCGCGCTTGCCGATTGGCGCGCCGCCAACATCGGCTTCATCTTCCAGTTTTACAACCTGATGCCGGTGCTGACCGCATTCGAAAACATAGAGCTGCCATTGTTGCTTACCGGACTGGGGCGACGCGACAGGCGCGAGCGCGTCCAGCTTGCGCTGGAAATGGTCAGCCTGGTTGACCGCGCGTCGCATTATCCGTCCGAGCTTTCGGGCGGACAGCAACAACGGGTCGCCATTGCGCGCGCCATCATCACGGATCCTCTACTCATCGTCGCCGATGAACCCACCGGGGATCTGGACCGTGTATCCGCCGGGGATATTCTCGGCTTGCTCGAGAGGCTTAACCGCGAGATGGGAAAGACCGTCGTGATGGTGACCCACGATCAACGGGCCTCGGAGCGGGCCAACGTCATCAAGCACCTCGACAAGGGCGAGCTCGCCGAGTCCGGATTGCATGCAGTCGCGGTCTGAATTTGAACACCCGCAGGCAGCCGGATATAGTTCGCGGCCGCTGTACCGTTTCCATGTACTTCCTTAAACTGGTTCTGCGTAACGCACTGCGCCACAAGCTGCGCACCGGGCTGACCATGCTCGGCATTTTCGTCGCTATTGTCGCCTTCGGTCTTCTGCGCACGGTGGTGGAATCGTGGTTTGCCGGCGCCGAAAACGCCTCGACCACCCGCCTTGTCACACGCAATGCGATTTCCCTCGTGTTTGCCTTGCCGATTACCTATGGGGAGCGCATCCGGCAGGTCGACGGGGTCAGCCGTGTCAGCCATGCCAACTGGTTCGGCGGAGTTTACGTAACGGAAAAGAATTTCTTTCCACAGTTTGCCGTGGATGCCGCAACTTACTTCCCGCTCTATCCGGAATATCGGATCACACCGGAGAACATGAAGGCTTTCCTGCTCGATCGCAAAGGCTGTGTGGTCGGCCGCAAACTCGCCCTTCAACATGGTTTCCGGATTGGCGATGTGGTGCCCTTGCGCGGGACTATTTTTCCCGGTACCTGGGAATTCGTGGTGCGCGCGATTTACGATGGCGCGGATGCCAAGACCGACACGTCCCAGTTTTTCTTCCACTGGGATTACCTGAACGAAACCCTGAAGAGGACCGTCCCGCGCCGCGCCAATTCGGTGGGCGTTTACATAGTAGGCATCGATCAACCGAGCCGCGCGGCGCCCGTCAGCGCAGCCATCGACACGATGTTCAGGAATTCGCTGGCCGAAACCCTGACGGAAACCGAGAAGGCATTCCAGCTCGGCTTCGTCGCCATGACCGAGGCGATCGTGGTGGCCATCCAGATCGTCTCCTTCCTTGTGATCTTCATCATCATGGCGGTCATGGCGAATACCATGGCGATGACGGCGCGCGAGCGCCTTGCGGAATACGCAACAATGAAGGCGCTTGGGTTTGGACCGGCGCGGCTGATGACGCTGATTATCGGCGAATCCCTGGCAATCGCCCTGTCAGGCGCAGTCGCGGGAATATTCGCCACGTTTCCCGTGGCGAACTGGTTCGGCGCCAAAATGGGAACCCTCTTTCCCGTATTCGGCGTTTCGGGCGACACCGTGATCATGCAACTGGCGGCCGCCCTGCTGATTGGCACGGTGGCCGCCTTGTTTCCCGGATTGCGCGCGGCCCGCCTGCGCATCGTCGATGGCCTTCGCAATATCGGTTGATCCATGGCGATACCTTTTTCGTACACGGCGAAGAACCTGATGGCGCGCAAGCTGACGACGGGGCTCACCGCCGCCGGCATGGCGCTGGTGGTGTTCGTGTTCGCGACCGTGCTGATGCTGCAGGAAGGCCTCAGGAAAACATTGGTTGACACCGGATCGCCGGACAATGCCATCGTAACGCGGCGTTCGGCGGGAACGGAAGTGCAAAGCGGCATCGACCGCGCACAGGCCGCGGTCATCGAAAGCCAGCCGGAAATCGCCTACGGGCAAGATGGTCGCGCGCGGGTATCGAAGGAAATGGTCGTGCTGATCACGCTGCAGAAGCGCGACTCGGACAAACCCTCCAACGTGATCATTCGCGGCCTGGAAGCGCCGGGGCGGGATTTGCGCCCCCAGGTGCGCATCGTGCAGGGCAGGATGTTTCGTCCGGGATCTTCGGAAATCATTGCGGGCCGCAGCATCGCCGAACGCTTTCGCGGGGCAGGCGTCGGCGAGCAACTGCGTTTCGGCATGCGCGACTGGGTGGTGGTGGGGACGTTCGACGCGGACAGAAGCGGTTTCGATTCCGAAATATGGGGCGATGTCGATCAACTCATGCAGGCCTTCCGCCGGCCGGTATTTTCTTCGCTGATCCTGAAATTGAACGATCCACGCCGGTTCGAGAGCCTCAAGCTGCGTCTTGAAACCGATCCGAGGCTCACCGTGGAAGCCAAGCGCGAATCGGTATTTTATTCGGAGCAATCCGAGGTGCTGGCGAACTTCATCGGCTATCTGGGCCTGACGCTGTCGGTCATCTTCTCGATCGGCGCGACCATCGGCGCGATGATTACCATGTACGCTTCGGTTGCGAGCCGGACCGCGGAAATCGGCACCTTGCGCGCACTGGGATTCCGACGCGGCGGCATTCTCGCGGTATTTCTTCTTGAAGCCCTGCTGCTGGGCTTGGTCGGCGGCGTGATCGGGCTGCTACTCGCCTCTTTCATGCAATTCCTGACGATCTCGACGATGAACTGGCAATCCTTCGCCGAGCTGGCGTTCTCGTTCACGCTCAATCCTGTCATCGTTGCCCAGTCGCTTGCCTTCGCCTTGTTCATGGGGCTGCTGGGCGGATTCCTGCCAGCCGTACGCGCATCACGCCTGAACATCGTCGACGCCCTCCGCGCTCCCTAAGGCTCAGCCGGCCACGGGCCGGCACCAGGAGCGTTGACGCGGAGCGGCGCACGGACACGTTACCGACGGAGTCGGCCGATTGCGGGGAGTGCGCCGAAGCGCCGCCTCCCGCCCCGGATGGCTAGGCCAACGCCGTGTCGGCGGCGCCGGAGGAAAAGCAAGAGAGGGCGCGGAGGAGGACGCCAAAATTTGGC
>DATFUO010000283.1:0-6955 GCA_035260785.1 Burkholderiales bacterium | reverse complement strand
CGAGCTCAGGCCGGTAATGTACGGCGGCCGAGCGGACGATGCCGACGAGCAGCGCGGCCAGAGCGGCGCCCGGCAGGCTGCCCAGGCCGCCGATTACGACGACGGCGAACGCGAGCACGATGGTCTCGGCACCAATTCCGGACTGCACCGAGATCATCGGCGCCGTCAGTGCACCGCCGAGCGCACCGAGCATTGCGCCAACGGTGAAGGTAATGAAGTACACGCGACCGACATTGATGCCCATCGCCCCGGACATTTCCCGGTCATGGATCACCGCCAGCAACATCTTGCCCTGCCGGGTTTTGGTCAGGACCCAGGCAAGCACCGCACCGATGAACACCGCCGCGCCGAACAGCACGAGACTGTAGTTCGGGTAAGTCAGGTTGCCGACGGCGAAGTTGCCCAGCAGCCCGTAGGGCTGTGCGATGAAATAGGGATCGACGCCCCAAACCAGCTTGACGAAATCTTCGAGGATCAGGAATACCGCATAGGTGACGAGCACGAGCACGATCTCGTCCTTGCCATACATGAAACGCAGCAGGCCGCGTTCGATCACCGGACCCGCGATCAATCCGACCAGGATGGCCGCGACCAGCATGACGGCATAGCTGCCCATGGGCGGATAACCCTGTTTGATCCAAAAGCCGGCAAGCGATGCGGCGCTGTAGGCGCCAAGCGCGTACAGACTGCCATGAGCGATGTTCAGGATCTTCATGACGCCGTAGATCAGCGTAAGGCCGACGGCGATGATGAACAGCCACGACGAGTAGATCAGTCCGTCGATCAGGACGGCGAGAAGTTGGGCCATGATTTGGAGCGGGGTGAGGCTTAGCGCGGGGCGCTACTACCACTTGCCTGGTTTCATGCCCGCTTTGATCCAGTCGACGCTTTTTACGCCTTCCGGGGGCTGGACGCGCTCGACCGGGTAATACTTGATGTTGCCCACCGTGATCTGGCCATTGACCGTGCGCGTTGTCCCATACGCGGTGCCGGTCACCGCCTGATGGCCTTTGCCCAGCTTCATCATGACCTTGCCGCTCGGCGAATCGAACGTCTCGTATTCGAACGCCTTGATGATCTCGTCGGTTCCGGTCGTGCCCTGCGCTTTGGTCTTTTCATAGGCGGTCTTCAGGCCGAGAAACGCCTGCGCGACGCTGTAGGCCGGGTAATTCGGATAATTTTCCGCACGCTCCTTGTAGATATGCCGCAGCCAGTCGTTCAACGTGCTTTTCTGCGCATAAACGCCGCTGGGACCGCGCGCGCCAATGATGGTGCCATCGGGAATGCTGCCCGGCAATCTGTGCAAGTAAGGTTCGCCGGCCACTAGAATAAGCTGACTGCGCGCGAACAGGTTCCGCGGCGTGGCCTGCAACATGAAGGCCTCCAGATCGCCGCCCCACAGGCTGGAGTGAATCACGTCGGAATTGCTCTCCAGCAGCGCCGAGATTTCGGGGCCGTATTGACCGGCGCCGAACTTCGGCATTTGCGATGCAGTGATGGTCAGTTCGGGTTTCAACGTCGACATCACCGCGGTAAAGTCGGCCCAGGAATCTTGTCCCCAGGCATAGTTCTGGTTGATGCCGCCCAGGCTCTTCACGGCGGGCCGGTTCTCCAGCAAGTACATTGCACCCGCAACGGCATCCATGGTGGCGTGCGGCCTGGTGCGAAATACGTATTTGTAGCTCGCGTCTTCGAACACACGCGGCGTGCCGCAGTCGAACAGGATGGTAATTTTCTTGAGTTCTTCCGCCACCGGCGCCACGGCCACACAATCGCCGCTGCCGATGTAGCCGATTACGAAATCGACGTCCTGGCGTTCGACGAGATTACGCAACTCGGTTACTTGTTTGGTCGCGCCCCCTGCTTCGTCGATCACCACCAGTTCCAGCGGCGTGCCGCCAAATCCCTTGGTGGCATATGGGGCGGGTACCTTGCCCGCATTGAGCGAATCCACGATCGCTTCGGCGGCGAGCTTCGCCGGAACACCGAACGGTCCGGCAGCGGGACCCGAGAGAAATGTCACCAAGCCGATGCGGATGGGTTTGTCCTGCGCGTTACAGATTGCGGGGGCGGCAGCCAGGACTGTTGCGAGCAGGGCTACCCCGGACTTCAGGACCTTCGAAACGTGCTTGTTCATGCGCTCTCCCCATGGATCTTATGATTCTTCAAGAAACCAATCCGGCGAGTCTTTCACCTCGCCGGACGATTCGAATTCAGCCGGAATCTATCAGGTTTTGACCTCGCCCAGCAATGCATCGATAGCGCGATAGAGCAGCGGTCGAAAATCGCCTGGCTACCGGCGACGGCCGCCTGTCGGAACGGTTAACGCCCGGTCACAGCCGCTGGCGCGCGCGGGCGATGGCGGCCCGCACCTGTTTTGGTGCCGTACCGCCGATATGATCGCGCGCCGCCAGCGAACCTTCCAGCGACAGCTTGTCGATCACGTCCGCGTCGATCAGGTTCGAGTACTGTTTCAACTCGTCCACGCCCAGTTGCGCGAGATCGACGCCTTTCTCCGCGGCGCGGCGTACGGCACGCGCGACGACTTCGTGGGCCTCACGGAACGGCATGCCTTTTTTCACCAGATAATCGGCGAAATCGGTCGCCGTGGCATAGCCTTCCATCGCGGCGCGGCGCATCGCCTCTTTGTCCACGATGATGCCGCCAACCAGGTCGGCATAGATCCTCAAGGTCGCGCCCAGCGTGTCCACGGTATCGAACAGCGGTTCCTTGTCTTCCTGGTTGTCCTTGTTGTAAGCGAGCGGCTGACCCTTCATGAGCGTCAGCAGCCCCACCAGATGCCCATTGACGCGCCCGGTCTTGCCGCGGACGAGCTCGGGCACATCGGGATTTTTCTTCTGCGGCATCATCGACGAGCCGGTGCAGAAACGGTCGGCCAGCCGGATGAAGCCGAAGCGCGGGTTCATCCACAGGATCAATTCTTCGGAAAGCCGGGACAGGTGCGTCATGATCAGCGCCGCGCAGGCACAAAATTCGATCGCAAAATCCCGGTCGGACACCGCGTCGAGCGAGTTTTCGCAGATGCCGTCGAAGCCGAGCTCTTTGGCAACGCGTTCACGATCGATCGGAAATGTCGTTCCGGCAAGCGCGCCGGCGCCCAGCGGAAGCTGATTGAGCCGCTTCCGGCAATCGGCCAAGCGCGACGCGTCGCGACTGAGCATCTCGAAATAGGCCATCAGGTGATGCGCGAAACTCACCGGTTGCGCGACCTGAAGGTGGGTGAAGCCCGGCATTAACGTGTCGGCATGCTGATCCGCAAGATCGAGCAGGCGGCGCTGGAATGCAACGATCAGCGCCAGCGTCTCGTCGATGGCCGCGCGCAGGTAGAGCCGGATGTCGGTTGCCACCTGGTCATTGCGCGAGCGGCCGGTGTGCAGTCGCTTGCCGGCGTCGCCGACCAGATCGGTCAGGCGTTTCTCGATATTCAGGTGCACATCTTCGAGATCGATCGACCAGACGAACGTTCCCTGGCGGATTTCATCGAGAATGACGGCCATGCCGCGCTCGATATCGGACAGGTCGGACCTGGACAATACGCCGACCGCATGCAGCATGCGTGCATGCGCAAGCGACCCCGCGATATCGAATTCTGCCAGCCTCTGGTCGAAGCCGACGGACGCCGTATAGCGTTTGACCAGTTCCGCGACCGGCTCATCGAATCTGCCCGACCACGCCTTGCCGTCCTTGTCTGCCGGCGGTTTGTGCTGTTGCATTGGCGCTCTGCCCCGTTCACAATGGAACGCGTTAAACAATTGTTTTGGCGCGCGTTTCGGCGCGTCTTTACAGATGGCAAGTATAAATCAAAACTCCGCGGCGACCCTGCTGCCGAATTTTCGCAATCTTGGCGTCATGCTGCGGGTGCTGGTCATCGTTACGGCGCTGACTGTGTTTGCGGCGTTGCTGAAGTCATCGAACTGGAGCGGCTTCGTGCAGCAGTTGGCAGGTATCGCGGCGGTGGTGCAGCCGATAGCGATACTTTCGGTGCTACTGCTGGGCGCCGCGAATCCCTGGCTGCACAAGATCGAGTATCGTTCTGCAATCGTGCTGATCGTGCTCGCGGAGCTCGCCATCACGCTTCTCGTGCTGCGCTTCGTCGCGCTCATCCTGGAGACGGGAATGGAAGAGGCCGGGCGCGATGGTATCTTTGCCGTTGCGACGACGCTGACGCTGATCGGGTATTTCAATCTGCGCAATCGGGCGCTGTCGCCGGCGCTGTCGGAAGCCAGGCTCCAGGCGCTGCAGGCCCGCATCCGGCCACATTTCCTGTTCAACAGCATCAACGCGGTGCTGTCGCTGATACGGGCCGAGCCGCGCCGCGCGGAAGCTGCGCTGGAGGATATGGCCGATCTGTTTCGCGTCCTGATGGCCGACAATCGCGACCTCGCGCCCCTGCAAAATGAAGTCGAGCTTTGCCGCCAGTACCTCGCCCTCGAGCAACTACGTCTGGGTGTGCGGTTGCAGATCGAATGGCACGTCGACAACATGCCCAAAGATGCGCTCATGCCGCCGCTGGTGCTGCAGCCGCTTCTCGAAAATGCGGTCTACCATGGGATCGAACCCTCGATCGAACGCGGCGTCGTCAGTATCAACATTTACCATGTACGAGACCGGGTGCACATGGTTCTGCGCAACCCGTATCGCAAGGACGGCAATCACCACGCCGGCAACAAGATGGCTCTGGGCAACATCAAGGAAAGGCTGGCGTTGCACTTCGACGCAGAGGCAAGTCTGCAGGCTCGGGCCGGCGACAGCGAGTACGAAGTGCACATCACGATTCCGTATGTGAAGGCAGACGAATGACCAATCACCCCCAGGCTTTGAAAGTCGTCATAGCCGACGACGAAACGCCGGCCAGAAGCAGAGTGCGCGATCTGCTGGAGGACTGTGCCAGCAGTTTTCCGATCGAGCTCGTCGGTGAAGCCGCGAGCGGCCGCGAATTGCTCGCCTTGCTCGACAATTCCCCCGCCGACGTCGTGCTCCTGGATATCCGCATGCCCGAGATGGATGGACTCGAAGCGGCGCAGCACCTGCTGAAATATCCGGAACCGCCCTCGGTGATTTTTACCACAGCGTATAACGACTACGCGCTGAAGGCGTTCGAGCTGCACGCAATTGACTATCTGGTGAAACCGATCCGATTGCGGCGCCTGCACGATGCGTTGACGAGGGCGCGGTCGATTACGCCGCTGCGTCTGGATGTCCTGCGAAGAATCGCGCCGGAGCCGCGAAAGCATCTTTCAGTTCAGGAACGCGGCAAGGTCATGCTGGTCGCCGTATCCGACATACGCTATCTGCGGGCCGAGCTCAAATACGTGACCGTCCGTACGGCAGCCCGGGAGTATCTCGTGGAGGAGTCGCTCTCCCGCCTGGAACAGGAATTCGCCGATCAATTCGTGCGCATCCATCGCAGCTGCCTCGTAGCGAAGGCACATATCGTCGGATTCGAGAAGGATTCCCTGGACGCGGGCGAATCGCGCTGGACCGTGATGCTCAACGGGCTGGAAGAGAAACTGCAGGTGAGCCGCCGCCAACAGCACATTGTCAAGGAATTCGGGCGAAGTCTGCTGTGATCCGCTGTTGAACATATTGATGCCGTCGCATTGCCTGTCCGGTGATGCCGGCGGGGATTTGGCCTATCATTCGATAAACCTCTTTAACTATTCCGGCAAAAGGGACACCGCATGGCCGCCGATCTCGGCATCAAGGAGAAGGATCGTCTCAAGATTGTGCAGGCCCTGGAGAAGTTGCTGGCCGATAGTCACACGCCTTACCTTCAAATCCAGAATTTTATGAAAAAACCGCCTGGATGCCCGGAAGCCTCCTGGAGAGGTAATTCGATGCCCGGACCCGCAAGCTGATTCTAGTTATACCGATCCCTGGCGCGCGCCCGCTCACATGTTGCGGCCCGGGATTTCTGTCTCTGCCCCGGCAAAAATCTGAAATTTTCGTTCCGTGAATCCTCCTACCCGAATCGTCATTGCCACCCGGGAGAGCGCGCTGGCGATGTGGCAGGCCCACCACATTGAGGCGAGGCTGCGTGCGCTTTATCCAGCGGTTCAGACGCAGCTCCTGGGCATGACCACGGAGGGCGACCGCCTGCTCGGTACGCCGCTTGCCAAAATCGGCGGTAAGGGACTGTTCGTCAAGGAACTCGAGCTGGCCCTGGAATCGGGACAGGCAGACATCGCGGTGCATTCGATGAAAGATGTACCGATGAATCTGGCGCCGGGATTCAGCATCGCGGCTATCACAGAGCGCGAGGATCCGCGTGACGCGTTCGTATCAAATACGTATCGGGACCTGGAGAGTCTGCCTCCGGGCAGCCTGATCGGCACCTCGAGCCTGAGGCGCCAAAGTCAGTTGCGTGCGCGCTTTCCGCATTTTCGCGTTGAACCGCTGCGCGGCAATGTCCAGACGCGGCTGCGCAGACTGGACGAGGGCAAGTACGCTGCCGTGATTCTCGCGGCCGCCGGGCTCAAGCGCCTGGGGCTTTCCGGGCGCATCACTGCGATTCTCGAACCCGCGTACAGCCTGCCGGCAGTCGGGCAGGGCGCGCTGGGGATCGAGTGCCGTTCCGGGCGCAGGGACCTGATCGCTGCTCTGGTTCCGCTGGATGACGCGGACACTCGCTGGTGCGTGGAGGCCGAGCGCGCGCTGAGCCGGGCACTTGCCGGCAGTTGCCAGGTGCCGCTGGGCGGTTTCGCCGAGATCAGCAGTGGCAGTGCGCGATTGCGCGGCTTTGTCGCCAGTCCGGACGGCAGCCGCATGATTTATGACGAGATCACGGCGCCGCGTTCGGGCATGCCGCAGGATCTCGGCAACGCGGTCGCGCAACGCCTGATCGCGAAGGGCGCGCGCGAGATTCTGGCCCGGTTGGACGGGCAAATCGAATGAATCCGGGGTTGGCCGGAGCCGGCATTCTGGTTACGCGGCC
>DATFUO010000282.1:0-2505 GCA_035260785.1 Burkholderiales bacterium | reverse complement strand
GCGGTGCAGCCTTCGAGGTAGCTGACATAAGCGCCCTTGTCGGCGATGATCAGCGTCCGCTCGAACTGGCCGGTGTTGCGCTCGTTGATACGGAAATAGGTCGACAGCTCCATCGGACAGCGCACGCCGGGCGGCACGTAGACGAACGAGCCGTCGGAAAACACCGCCGAATTCAGCGTCGCGAAGAAATTGTCCGAAGTCGGCACCACGGTGCCGAGATATTTCTTCACGAGGTCGGGGTGTTCGCGGATCGCCTCCGAGATCGGCATGAAGATCACGCCGGCCTGCTTCAGCTCCTTCTGGAAAGTGGTGGCCACCGAGACCGAATCGAACACCGCATCGACCGCGATGCGCCGTTCGCCTTCCGGACGCACCACGCCTTCCAGCATCTCGACTTCGCGCAAGGGAATGCCGAGTTTTTCGTAAGTCTTCAGAATTTCAGGATCGACCTCGTCAAGCGAAGCCAGCGCCTTCTTCTTCGGCGCGGAATAGTAATAGAGATCCTGGTAGTCGATCTTTGGATATGAAACCCGAGCCCAGTCGGGCTCGCGCATGGTCAGCCAGCGGCGATAAGCTTCCAGCCGCCACTCCAGCATCCACGCCGGTTCGTTCTTCTTTGCGGAAATGAAGCGGACGGTATCTTCCGAAAGCCCCCTCGGGGCCTTGTCGGACTCGATGAGCGTCTCGAATCCATATCGATACTGGTCGACGTCGATCTGGCGAACCCGATCGACGGTCTCTTGTACGGCAGCCATTTTTATCCTCCGCTCGCGGTTTCAAGGACCGCGGTGGATCAATTCCAGTATTCTACGTGTAGTGCTTTACGATGTTCTGCCGATGAAATCACCTGCTTTAGAACCGTTCAAGCACTGTTTCATCGCTCTGTTTAAGTAGTGTACCCGCGAGCTTTCGCCAAGCCTCAAGAACGCGATCGACGTCCTTCTCGGTCGTTGACCAGCCCAGACTCAGGCGCACGGCTCCCCTGGCCAGTTCCGGACCAAACCCCATCGCTTGCAGCACATGTGAGGGCTGCACCTTCCCCGACGAGCATGCGGAACCCGATGAAACCGCGATTCCCTCGAGGTCGAAGGCGATCACGGCGGTTTCCGCCTTGAGCCGGGGAGCCGAAAACAGCGTCGTATTTGGCAACCGCGGCACATTTTCGGAAAACACCAGAACGCCGGCGGTTTGCCGCAAGCCCGCCTCAAGCCTGCTCCGCAGCTTTTCGACCTTGCTCATGTCCTCCGCAAGGGAGGCCCCCGCCGCCTTCACCGCCGCACCAAAGCCCGCAATACCCGGCACGTTTTCGGTTCCGGCGCGACGGCCCTGTTCCTGGCCCCCGCCACGCAACAGCGACTCCAGTCCGGACAGACCCTCTGCCAGAACCAGTGCTCCGACACCCTTGGGACCGCCCAGCTTGTGGGCGGAAACCGAAACCATATCTGCCTTCAAGAGATTGATATCAAAAGGTATTTTTCCGAATGCCTGAATCGCATCGACATGCAGCAGGCCGCCGGCGCCATGGACGATGTCAGCGACCTCAGCCACCGGCTGTATCGCTCCGGTTTCGTTGTTGGCCAGCATGATCGACACCAGGGCCACCGGTCCTGCGGCCAGCAATCCGCGCAGCTGATCCGGATCCACGACGCCGGAGCGCGTAACCGCCAAAACCTCAATTTTATCAGCGCTGTAACGACCGCCTGACAATACCGAGGCGTGCTCGATCGCCGAAACGACCAGCCGCTCGACCGGCAGGCCGGTCCCCCGTCGCAGCCCAGGGGTCAGGGCCAGTGCGTTGGCCTCGGTTCCACCCGAGGTGAGGATGACGTCCCGCACATCCGCGCCCATCGCGCCCGCGATCACCGCCCGCGCGTCCTCGACCAGCCTGCGGGCCTGGCGTCCTTCCGCATGGACCGAAGAGGGATTGCCGCACAGGCTCCAGGCCGCGGCCATCGCCTCGCGGGCCTCCTGGCGCAGCGGCGTGGTCGCATTCCAGTCGAGATAAACCCGGTCGCACGTCACGGTGGATCAACCCTTGTGGCTGCTATTTGCGAAAAATGGACCATACGCAGTCACTACCCGATGGCAATCTAGCGCAACTGGAGATCCAAAGCGTCTGCCGCAATGGCCCAATCGCCGCCCTGGACCAGCTGCCGGATGTTCAAGATGCTTGCTTTTTGCCCCTTGCCTTATGGTAGAACGCGGCCTCAAGTTCACCCGGCGCCGTCCGCGTCTCGCCCACGGCGCCCGATCGCCCCTTTATTTGCAGGGCTCATTCCGAGCCATCGCCCGACGAACCCTGCACGAAGTCGGCTGATTTTGCCAAGAATTCGAACCCAAGGATCACCAATGCCTGAAGTTATTTTCACCGGTCCCGCCGGCCGCCTCGAAGGCCGTTATCATCCGGCCAAGCAGAAGAACGCGCCGATCGCGATGATCCTGCATCCGCATCCGCAATTCCACGGCACGATGAATCACCAGATCATCTACCAGTGCTATTACGCG
>DATFUO010000281.1:0-2685 GCA_035260785.1 Burkholderiales bacterium | reverse complement strand
GGACATCGAAGTGGTGCTGGGCGAAATTGCTGCGTTCGAGCAGCAGTGCCGCGATTTTCTGGAGGGCAAGGCCGGAAAGTCGATGCGAGCGGGCAAATCGTCTGGAAGGAAATCATAAACACCTGAATTTATGGATTTGTTACGCAACATAAACCGGTTGGCGGGCAAACCGTTGCCAAGCGCTCGGCCGGGTTTTGTTTGCACTAGAAAGTTGCTGGCAGCGAGGGGTGATTGACGTGGTTTTTGAAGGATCAATTGACGTTAACGTAAACGTCAACTAGAGTCCATGAACATTATGGAGGTGACATGCCCGGCTTCGAACCCAGGAATCCCGCTTATGCAGCGCGCGTTCAAGCCAGCTTCGATCGGCAGAAGGTCATGGCCTTACTGGGGGCGAAACTGATCCGGCTTGCGCCGGGAGAATGCGAAATCCATCTGCCGTTCAAACCCGAACTGACCCAGCAACACGGCTATTTTCACGGCGGCATCATCGGTACCATCGCAGACTCGGCTGGCGGCTATGCCGCCTTTACCCTGATGCCGCCGGATTCCAGTGTGCTGACGGTCGAATACAAGATGAACCTGCTCGCGCCCGGCGACGGCGACTTGCTGATCGCGCACGGTCGTGTGCTGAAGTCGGGGCGCACGCTGGTGGTTGCGCAAGTCGACGCTCTTGTACGGAAGGATGGGCACGAAAGGCTTTGCGCGACGCTGCTGGAGACTCTCATGACCATGCATGGACGGCCAGACCTGTGAACAGTCCGGAGAAAATTTCGATGGCTTCCTTTCCCACCTTGGATTTCGATCTCGGCCAGGATATCGAAATGTTGCGCAATAGCGTGCGGCATTTCGCGGCAGTCGAAATTGCGCCACGCGCTGCGGTGACGGATCAATGCAACGAATTCCCCGCGGACCTGTGGCGCAAGCTGGGTGACCTCGGCCTGCTCGGCATCACCGTCGGCGAAGAATATGGCGGCACCGGGATGGGCTATCTCGCGCACGTGGTGGCGATGGAAGAGGTCTCGCGTGCCTCTGCCGCGGTGGGACTGTCTTACGGCGCGCACTCCAACCTGTGCGTGAACCAGATCAACCGCAATGGAACCGAAACCCAGAAGCGCAATTACCTGCCCCAATTGATTTCGGGGGAACACGTTGGTGCGTTGGCGATGAGCGAGCCCAACTCGGGTTCGGACGTCGTCAGCATGAAGCTGCGCGCGGACAAACGGGGCGACCGTTACGTGCTCGACGGCAACAAGATGTGGATCACCAACGGACCGGACGCTGATGTCCTGGTGGTCTACGCGAAGACCGATATCGCAGCCGGGCCGAAGGGCATCACCGCCTTCCTGATCGAGAAATCCTTCAAGGGCTTCTCCACCGCGCAGAAACTCGACAAGCTCGGCATGCGCGGCTCGAATACCTGCGAACTGGTATTCCGCGATTGCGAGGTGCCGGCGGAAAACGTGCTTGGCGAGGTGAATCGCGGCGTGCAGGTGCTGATGAGCGGCCTAGATTACGAGCGCGCCGTGCTGGCCGGCGGACCGCTGGGCATCATGCAGGCATGCATGGATGTCGTGATGCCCTATCTGCACCAGCGCGAACAGTTCGGCCAGCCGATCGGCGAATTCCAGCTCATGCAGGGCAAAGTTGCCGACATGTATACCACCATGAATGCATGCAAAGCGTACGTTTATGCGGTGGCCAAAGCCTGCGATCGCGGCCGTACCACTCGCAAGGATGCGGCGGGCGCTATTCTGTATGCAGCGGAAAAAGCGACCTGGATGGCGGGCGAAGCGATCCAGGCGCTCGGCGGCAACGGCTACATCAACGACTACGCCACCGGGCGGCTCTGGCGCGATGCGAAGCTCTACGAGATTGGCGCCGGCACTTCAGAAATCCGGCGCATGCTCATTGGCCGCGAGCTTTTCAGGGAAACTTCTTAACGCATTCACCGCAGAGGACGCAGAGGAAAGACTGACCAATAGTGTGACGACTGTATGAGCACGTTATATGCGCAAATCAGACAATCTATGGATGCCAACCTCGACGTTGCCGCGCTCATTCTGATTTGTTTTTCCTCTGCGTCCTCCGCGTCCTCTGCGGTTAGAGTTTTTTGTACGCAATGACAGTCGTCTCGGCACAGACCCAGCAGGACCTCGCGTTCCTCATCGCGCAAGGCGCACTGGACGGCTTCAACCGCCACTACCGGTTGTTCCGCGAAACCAGCCGCTACGCGAAGTCGCTGTTCGAGTCGGGACAATGGACGGAAATCCAGCGCATCTCGCGCGAGCGCATCCAGTTCTACGATCGCCGCATCACCGAAACCGTCGAATACCTGCAACGGCGCTTCAATACCGATCAGCTTCCCGATGCGATCTGGCAGCAGGTCAAGCTCCACTATACCGGTCTGTTGACCAACCACAAGCAGCCGGAACTGGCCGAGAGCTTCTTCAATTCGGTGAGCTGCCGCATTCTGCATCGCAATTACTATCACAACGATTTCCTCTTCGTGCGTCCCGCGCTGTCGACCGAGCACATCGATTCCGACCCACCCACGTATCGAAGCTACTACCCGGCAAGGGACGGGCTGCGCGCCACCATTGCGGGGGTCCTGCGCGACTTCGGCTTGCGCAATCCATTCCGCGACCTGAACCGCGACACCCGCTGGCTCCTGCGTGCGGTGCG
>DATFUO010000280.1:0-2875 GCA_035260785.1 Burkholderiales bacterium | reverse complement strand
GTCGGGATCATCCATTTGGAAGACGGAGATCGCTCCGCCCGAACATGCGACATAGATCCGCTTCAGTCCCGGATCGAACTTGATTACGTCCGGGCCCGAAGCCATGGGCAGGAAGGCGATTGGCACGTGCTTGTCCAGGTCGAAAACGGTCATGAGGTCGTTCCCTTCACACGCTAGGAAGGCGCGATGATGTTCCGGGTCGAGCGTCATTCCGTGGTTTCCTTTGCATCGTCCGACGGCATAGCGTCCCACGACTTCGTCCGTTGCGGGATCGATCACGGCAAAAATGTTATCGTCCTGCAGATTCACGTACACTCTGCGAGCAACCGGATCGTACTGTGGCATCCCCGTTTCGCTGTCAAAGTGCAACGTCTTGATGATTTCGTCCTTGGTCACATCGACGATCGCTTCCGCCTTCCCTCTTTCGTCGGAGACATACAGCTTGTGAAACGGAGCGGCATACGTGCTTCCGTCCGGTTTCGCGTCCGTTTTCAGTTTCTTGATGACTTTCATTTGCTTCAGGTCCACCACACCGATGGTGTTGTCGCCGGCATTTGACGTGTAAAACTTCTTGAGCTCCGGAACGTATTCGACGCCCTCGGCACCCGGCGTGTCGGAAACCGTCGCGACCACTTTGTTCGTGCGAAGATCGATTACATACGTCTGGCCTGCCGCTAAATGCGCAGAAATCAGATAATGATCGTCTGGGTCAATGGTGAGATAGTCGAACCGCTTTCCCGGCGGTCCCGGCAAATCGAATTCCGTTAGCTTTTTCAGCGTGGGAGTAGCAGGTCCAGCGGCAAGTCCCAAAGCTCCGTACAGTGCGATCATTCCGACCATCAGAATACGTCGATTTCGCATGCTTATCCTCCGCTGATCTCCTCAGAACTCGGTAGTCGCTAGTGCGCCATTGCGTTCGAGGCTCTGGCCTTGCCGAGCTCGTCGAGAGCCGCTTTGAAACTGGTGGCCAGCTTTTCCGCCGGGCCTCTGCCCCAGTAATGCAGGAAGATCACGACGGGCCGAGCTTCAATCATGTGATTATGGATGGCGACCACGTCGATGCCGTTCTTCCGAAGGGTCTTCAAAACAGGAGTGACTTCGTTTTCAAGCATGGCAACATCACCCGCGATCGCAGCGTCCTCGTCGGTACCTACAAAAGCGGCCCAGGTGTTTAGGCCCATCCGCGCATTGATGGTCGCGCCGTGTTCCTTCATATTGAGGTCGTCTCGGCCCACGGTAATCTTATAAACCGCACCCGATTGCTCGCCTTCATGTCCGACGATCTTCGCGATTTTGGCTGTATCCAGAGTTGAGGACGAAGCAGTGTTTGCTGGAGCAGCGCCGCCTGCCGACGCATGGCCGATCAGGTCCAAGCCAGGCTTAATGCGCTTGGCGAGATCTGCCGCCTTTGCCATTCCATGAACGTGCATAAAATAAACGTGCGGGTCGTCCCAAAAGAAATGGTTGTGCAACGCCGTCACTTCGATGCCGTTGTCCAAGAGGGCGGACATGACAGGATTCACTTCCTCTTGGAGCAACACCAAATCGCCCATCATCACGTCCGTGCCGTCTGTCCCTCTCGTCATGGCAACCCATCCTCCGAAACCAAATGGCGTTGGGGTGGACACTCCTTGGATCGTCATTTTCAGGTCGTTGCGCGGGATGTTGACCTTGAGCACTCCTGCTTTGAAATCCCCTTTGCGATCGAGGGATTTCAGCACTTCCTGATAGTCGGTCGGCATCTCCTGCGCGCGGGCACCGAGGCCAAGCAACGTCGAACACAAACAACCCAAGAAAAACATCCTGCCCTTACTAACAAAACGCTTCATGTGAAGCTCTCCTTTTTCCGAGTCTAACGTTCAACGTTCAGTTCGGCTGGTGGCGAACGAATTCGTATAGTGCGTCGTAGAGCGGAAACTCCCGCGCTAGACGCTCTTCGTCACTTATCCCGGATAGCGCGAAACCTTGAGCGATGGCCCGCAATCCAAGACTTTCGGAGCAGACGTGCTCCTGTCCTTTGACATCCGCCCCGCGGACGATCAGCGCCAGCCGGTGAAGCGCTGGGTCCACGAGTTTGAAATCCTCGAGAATGGCCTCGAACGTACAGCGCTCTCCCCGGTGATTTAGCTTTACTTCAGGAAATCGTGTCGCGTCGAAAGGTATCGCCTCTTCGCGGCGCGCCGCCTCAAGAAGCTGATCTTCGGGCACGAATAGGAATTCGGCCTCGGGGTCAACGAAGCGCCGAATGAGCCACGGGCAGGCTACCCTGTCGACCTTAACGTCACTACGCGTTATCCACTTCACCCCAAATCTCCTTCTGACCGACTCGTCTTGACCACTACTCGCAGATAAAAAGGCGACTCACGCAATAGAACACATGGGCCGGACAAGTCGCAGTATTTCGCTTTCACAGTTCACCATCTTAAGACCGTCATTGCGCACGCTAAGAATGCGACGAGCCAGTCTTCACCTGCTGTCCGGGACGAATCGCATCTGTGGCGTTGCGGATGACTTCGTCTCCAGGCTTGAGATCACCGAAGACCTCTATATTGCCGTTCACACCCAGACCGGTGACCACATCCACCCATTCCGCCTTCCCGTTGCGTACTCGCTCGACGAAGGTGCGTTGTTGGTCATTCGTCACGGCAGAGACCGGCACAAACATGGTTGGAGCGGCGCGATGGACCGGCCATTGCACACTGCTGAAACTGCCGGGCGACAACCGGCCATCGGTGCTATGGACGTCCAGCTCGACGGGCATCGTCCGGGTATTCAGCTCCACGTCATGCGAAATGCGCGCGATAGGCGCATGGAAAGTCTCACCGGGATGCGCTGGAACCGTGAACGCCACCTGCTGGCCCACTTGCATTTCTCC
>DATFUO010000279.1:0-7305 GCA_035260785.1 Burkholderiales bacterium | reverse complement strand
TTCGGGAAGCCGGCCGATAATTTCCACCCGCGACCGGCTCAGGCCGGTTTCTTCTTCCGTCTCCCTCAACGCCGTGGCGATGCGATCGGAATCGCCCTCGTCCACACGCCCGCCGGGAAAGCTGATCTGCCCGGCGTGGTCATGCAAATGTCCGGTACGCTGCGTAAACATCAGCGTCAGGCCCCCGGGCTGATTGACTATGGGCACCAGGACCGCCGCTGGGACCGGCTTGTGCCCGGGCGGATGAACGTAGCGCGGAAAATTCTCCTCTTCCGGAAATTTTCCCTGGCTGCACAGGCGTTGCGCAAGCCAAGCACGGCTATATTCCGAATATTTGACGTCGCCAGATTGAGACACGGAACGTGCAACAAGTTTTCAGAAAAGGCTCATTTTAACTCGGACGAGGTATACAATTTTTCTCCGGCTTCACGGGCAACATCCCGATAACCCCGGTTTTCCGGGTGCGGCCTGAAGCCATTCAACAGAAAAGGAGACGAATATGAAGTTTCGCACACTGGTTGCCGCCGCGATGTTTGCCTTTGCCGGCAGCGCCTTTGCCAACCACTGTCCCATGGACATGAAAAAGATCGACGAGGCTCTGGCCAAGAATCCGAAGATTTCGGCGGCGCAGATGGCCGACGTGAAGAAGTGGCGCGCCGAAGGTGAATCCCTGCACAAGGCCGGCAAGCACGCGGAGTCGATCGAAGTTCTCGCAAAAGCGATGAAAGTTCTTGATATCAAGTAAGCAAGGTTGATCCGAAAAAAACCCCGCTGCGCTCCCGGTGCAGCGGGGTTTTTGTTCGGGCACCCGAGGAAACGCCGCCCCGCTGCCGAAAACTAAAGCGCCTGCAGCGATTCCCCGACTTTGATAACGCCGCCTTCCAGTACGCATGCCGTTATGCCACCATGTCCGCGCATGGCGTTGTAGCCTCCGACGCCGAGGGCCTCTTCCATGCGCGAACAGGGGTCGCAGGGCCCGCTTCCTTCCAGCAGGACCGGACCGATGCGGAATTTCCGATCGCGCAAGGCGTAAAGGTTGATGCCGGATACCAGTAAATTGCGGCGCACCGCGTCGGCACGCACTTTCGATTTGCCGAGAATCTTCGCGACCACCTCGAGGTGCTCCGCCTGGATCAGCGTGACCTGACGCTTGCCGTTGGACGTCGACGCGTAGTGATCTCCGGCCAGTCCGCAACCGGCAATGGCCTCGACTTGCGCCAGCGAAGCAACTGGCGCTCGGCGCTCCGCACGGATGCCGATCCATTCCAGTTTCCCCGGCCGGGGAAAATTCGCCATTAGTTCTGCAAGGTCGCCTTCTGGATTCATGAGTTCAAATCTCTTTTAGCCACAGATACCCTCACGAAGGTACCTTTGGCAAATTGCCATTGGGTTTTCCAACCATGTCTCCCGGTCTTACCCAATCATCAAATTGCTTGGCCGTAACGTAGCCCAGCGCAAGCGCGGCCTCCTTCAATGTCGAGCCGTCCTTGTACGCTTTCTTGGCGATCGCGGCGGCCTTGTCATAGCCGATGTGAGGATTGAGCGCCGTCACCAGCATCAGCGACTGGCCCATCATCTGTTCGATACGCTTCCTGTTCGGTTCGATGCCGACAGCGCAATTGTCGTTGAAACTCACCACGCCATCGGCGAGCAATCGCACGCTTTGCAGGAAATTGTGGATGATCATCGGCTTGAACACGTTCAGTTCGAAATTGCCCATGGCGCCGCCGATGTTGATGGCGACGTCGTTGCCCAGCACCTGGCAGCAGAGCATGGTCAGGGCTTCGGACTGGGTCGGATTGACCTTGCCCGGCATGATCGAACTGCCCGGCTCATTCTCGGGGATGCGCAGTTCGCCGATGCCGCTGCGCGGACCGGATGCCAGCCAGCGAATGTCGTTTGCAATCTTCATCAGCGACGCCGCCACGGTCTTGAGTGCGCCATGCGCGTGCACCAGCGCATCGTTGGCCGCAAGTGCCTCGAACTTGTTGCGCGCCGGAACGAAATGCAATCCCGTCGATTTCGCCAGTTCCTTCGCCACGCGGGTGCCGAACTCCGGATGGGCATTGAGGCCGGTGCCCACCGCGGTGCCGCCGAGCGCAAGCTCGCTGAGATGCGCAAGAGATGCCAGCACATGGGCGATGCCGTGCTCCAGTTGCGAGACATAGCCGGAGAATTCCTGGCCCAATGTAAGTGGTGTCGCATCCTGGAGGTGGGTGCGGCCGATCTTGACGATATCGTCGAATGACTTAGACTTGGCGGCCAGCGTGTCGCGCAGCATCTGCAAAGCCGGTACCAGCTTTTCGTTTAATGCGCCGAGCGCTGCGACGTGCATCGCCGTCGGAATCACGTCGTTCGACGATTGGCCCTTGTTGACGTCGTCGTTCGGATGCACCAGACGCTTCTCGCCACGCTCGCCGCCGAGCAGTTCGGAAGCCCGATTGGCGACGACCTCGTTCAGATTCATGTTGGTCTGGGTGCCGGAACCCGTCTGCCAGACCACCAGTGGAAATTCCGCGTCGTGTTTGCCGGCGATGATCTCGCCAGCCGCTTCGACGATGGCCCGGGTTTTTTCCCCGTCCAGCAGGCCAAGTTCCGCGTTGACCAATGCGCAGGCGCGCTTGACGCGTGCCAGCGCAATAATCAGCTCCGCCGGCATGCGCTCGCCGGAGATGCGGAAATTCTGCAGGCTGCGCTGCGTCTGCG
Organism: Burkholderiales bacterium; assembly: GCA_035260785.1. Taxonomy (GTDB): domain Bacteria; phylum Pseudomonadota; class Gammaproteobacteria; order Burkholderiales; family JACQAP01; genus JACQAP01. The sequence goes on along the minus strand of DATFUO010000279.1, from coordinate 4,599 downwards.
CGCCCCACAGCCGGTCCGCGGGGACTTCGATCTCGCCTAAGGTATCGCACTCTATCCTGGTTTTCATGTTTAACCCCTGAACGAAGAGAAACTCATTCAACACGAAGGAACACGAATACCCTCGCGAGAGCGTGGAATACCCTTTTAAGAAAAGCAAGACAGGATCACGAAGGAGTAACGAAGACTAGATATAAACCGAGGGTATGCCAAGGGATATTAGACAACCTAGCCTCCGTGCTCTCCGACAATTCGGCCTCGTTTCGCCCTGTTTTTCCTAAAAGGGTACTCCACGCTCTCGCGAGGGTATTCGTGTGCCTTCGTTTTCCCTTCGTATTGAATGTGTTTGTGGCCGCCTCTCAGGACGACGTCGCATTCACGCGCCGAGGTCGGCGAGCGGATGTTCGTGCGCTTTCCATGGACTCGCGAAAAAGCCCTCGGTCCATTCCGGCGTGACCTCGGCCAGCGTCGCCGGCCGCCAGCGCGGTCGCTGGTCCTTGTCGATCAGCAGCGCGCGTATGCCTTCGGCGAAATCCGGCCGGCGTGCGCAATGGAGCGCAGCCACGAACTCCATGCGGAAAACGTCGGCCAGCGACAGATACTTTGCGCGCCGCTGCAATTCGTAGCTCAGTGCAGCGGTGCTCGGCGATCCCGCGACGAGCGTCGCCCCCGCCCGCGCAAGCCACGCATCTTCGGTCTTCAGGCCAGTGACCGCGGCAACGATGTCTTTTAATTCCCCATGGCTGCAAAGTTCATTGATCAGGTCGAAATGCCCACGCAGCGGGCCGTGCGGCAGGCCGGCCACCGCATAGCGGCGCAGCACAGCGCAAAGAATGTGGTCGTTGGCTCCCCGCGAGGCGGTCCATTGTTGCGCCATCAGCGCTTCGAAAACGGCAGGCTTACGTGCATGATCGATGCAGTAGTCCGCGAGCTTGACGAACAGCGCATCGGACGCCTGCAACCTCGCACCGGTCAGTGCCAGGAACAGGCCGGTGGCGCCCGGCATGCGGCCGAGCAGCCAGCTTCCACCCACATCCGGATAAAGCCCGATGGTGATCTCCGGCATCGCCACGCGCGATTCGCTGGTCACCACCCGATGGCTCGCGCCGGACATCAGGCCAACGCCGCCACCCATGACAATGCCGTGTCCCCAGCACAGCACCGGTTTCGGGTAAGTATGAATCGCGTAGTCGAGGCGATACTCGCGGCCGAAGAAACCGGCCGCGTATGCGTTCCCACGAATGTCGTCGCGCTGCGCCGATGCGTGGTGTGCGAGCATGGCCTGGTGCACCTTGTGGAGGTCGGCGCCTGCGGAGAACGCCTTCTCTCCAGCGCCCTCGAGCACGACCAGCGACACCCCGGAATCAACTGCCCATGCGGCCAGCCGCCCGGTCAGCAGGTCGATCATCTCGAGCGAAAGTGCATTGAGCGTCTTCTCGGCATTGAGCCTTGCAACGCCAATGCGCGCGCCGTTTGCAGCCCGACGCTCTTCAAACAACACCGGCTGGGTCTTGAGTTCCGTCATGCGATATTTAAATTTGATTAGGACAAGGGCGGGTTAACGCGAAGGAGTACGATGGAAAAACGAAGGCGCACGAAGGAGGACATAAAAGTACGACGTTCATGATATCGGCGAATTTTGTAGCATCCTGATTCTCTGCCAGCCGCCTGTAGGCAGGCTCCATTTTCAGTTCGCTTTCCTTCGTGTCCCGTTGTTCTTCCTTCGTGTACCTTCGTGTTCAAAAACCGCTCTAGTTCTGCCTTTGGAAGGAAGCGTCCACGGAGGCCAGCGCGGCCATGTTGACCAGCCTTCGCACGCTGGCGGTTGGCGTCAGGATATGCACCGGCTTTGCGGCGCCGAGCAGTATCGGGCCGACCGTGATGCCATCGCCGGAAATGGTCTTGATCAGGTTGAAGGTAATGTTGGCCGCGTCGAGTGTCGGCATGATCAGCAGGTTCGCTTCGCCCTTGAGCCGCGAATGCGGAAAAATCTTCGCCCGTATGGCCTCGTCCAGCGCAGCATCGCCGTGCATCTCGCCGTCCACTTCCAATTGCGGTGCGCGCTGCTCGAGAAGTTCGCGGGCCTTGCTCATCTTCTGCGCGGACGGGAGGCGCGAACTGCCGAAATTGGAATGAGAAAGCAACGCGATTTTCGGTGTGATCCCGAAGCGCTGGACTTCGTCGGCCGCCATCATCGTGATTTCGGCAATCTGCTCGGCGGTGGGGTCCGGATTGACATAGGTGTCGCAGATGAACAACGTGCGGTTGGGCAGGATCAGCATGTTCATCGCCGCGAACTGGTTAACGCCCTTGCGCAGGCCGATGACGGTCGCAATATAGTCGACATGCAGCGAGAACTGCGCGATGGTTCCACACAGCATCGCGTCCGCATCGCCGCGGCGGACCATCAAGGCGCCGATCAGCGTGGTACGCCGCGTGACTTCGCGCTTGGCGTATTCCACCGAAATGCCCTTGCGCTGAACCAGCGCGTAGTATTCCTGCCAGTAGTCGCGAAAGCGCGGATCCGAGTTCGGATTCACGATCTCGAAGTCTTGCCCGGGACGAATCCGCAGGCCGAATTTTTCGATGCGGGGAACGAGCACTTCCGGGCGAGCAATCAGGATCGGCTTGGCCACGCCCTCGTCCACTACAATCTGCACCGAACGCAGCACGCGTTCGTCTTCGCCCTCGCAGAACACCACACGGGTGGGTTTCTTTTTTGCTGCCCCGAATACCGGCTTCATGATCAGGCCGGAGTGATAAACGAACTGCGAGAGCTGTTCGCGGTAGGCCACGAAATCGCGAATCGGCCGGGTTGCCACGCCACTTTCCATGGCGGCGAGCGCCACGGCTGGCGCGATCTTTTCAATCAGGCGCGGATCGAATGGTTTCGGAATCAGGTATTCCGGTCCGAACGTCAGGTCCTGCTCGCCGTAGGCGATGGCGACAATGTCCGACTGTTCAGCCTGGGCCAGTTCGGCAATCGCGCGCACCGCCGCGAGTTTCATTTGCTCCGTGATGGTGGTCGCCCCGACATCCAGTGCGCCGCGGAAGATGAATGGAAAGCACAACACGTTGTTGACCTGGTTGGGATAGTCCGAACGTCCGGTCGCTATGATCGCGTCGGGACGCGCGGATTTGGCCTGGTCAGGCAGGATTTCCGGCTCGGGATTGGCCAGGGCAAGGATCAATGGCTTCGGGCCCATCTGCTTGAGCATTTCCGGTTTGAGCACGCGCGCGGCGGAAAGGCCGAGAAAGATGTCCGCGCCCGGCAGGATGTCGGCTAGCGATCGGGCCTTCGTGTCCTTCGCGTAGCGCGCCTTGTTGTCGTCCATTTCTTCCTTGCGCCCGCTGTACACCACGCCCTTGATGTCGGAGACCCAGATGTTGTCCATCGACAATCCGAGACTCACCAGCAGATCGAGGCAGGCGAGCGCCGCTGCGCCGGCGCCAGAGCACACGAGCTTCACCTTGCCGATGTCCTTGCCGACCACCTTCAGGCCGTTGAGCACTGCGGCGCCGACGATGATCGCCGTGCCGTGCTGGTCGTCGTGGAATACCGGAATCTTCATCCGGCTGCGTAGTTGTTTCTCGATGTAGAAGCACTCGGGCGCCTTGATGTCTTCGAGATTGATGCCCCCGAAGGTCGGTTCCAGGCTGGCGATGATTTCCACCAGCTTGTCCGGGTCGCGCTCGTTGATTTCGATGTCGAATACGTCGATGCCGGCGAATTTCTTGAACAGCACGCCCTTGCCTTCCATCACCGGCTTGCTGGCCAGAGGACCGATCGGCCCGAGGCCGAGCACTGCCGTGCCGTTGGTGATCACCCCGATCAGATTGCCGCGCGCCGTGTAGCTGCGCGCCGTCGTCGGGTCCCGTACGATTTCCTCGCAAGCCGCCGCGACCCCTGGCGAATACGCAAGCGCGAGATCGCGCTGGTTGAGCAGGGCTTTGGTGGGGACCACCGAGATCTTTCCCGGTGTCGGCAGGCGGTGATAATCGAGCGCGCTTTTGCGCAGAAGCTCGTCCATGTTTTCTCCGTTGTCGGTATCGGCCGTGATTATACGGGACGCATGCCTGTGCAATCCTATGCGTCGCAGCATTGCAGAGTTTGTCGCAAGCCGGGCTTTTTGCTATGGTTTGGCCACATCATGATCGAGCCGGACCCATTCTGAATTGCAGAGGCTTTTCAACGCCGCCACCCTGAACCTTGTCCCCGCGCACATGAATTTCCCGACACCAGGCATACGCACCGAGCTTCATCCGGAAATCGAGCCGTTGCGCTCCGGTCACCTCGTGTTGGATGATCGGCATGAAATGTACTGGGAAGAGTCGGGAAATCCGCGCGGTGCGCCGGTGGTCTTCCTCCATGGGGGGCCGGGCGCCGGTGCGAGTCCGATGCACCGCCGCTTCTTCGATCCGGCGCACTACCGCATCGTCATATTCGACCAGCGTGGCGCCGGACGTTCGCGGCCGCACGGGGACCTGACCGACAACACCACACCGCACCTGATCGGCGACATGGAGAAGCTGCGCACGCATCTGGGCATCGAAAAATGGGCCGTATTCGGCGGGTCCTGGGGCAGCACGCTTGCACTTGCC
>DATFUO010000278.1:0-3760 GCA_035260785.1 Burkholderiales bacterium | reverse complement strand
GCTTCGCCTGTCCGATCTGCACCTATTCCCTGCCCGAGCTCGAGCCGCGACTGTTCTCGTTCAACAATCCGATGGGCGCGTGTCCGCGTTGCGACGGACTGGGCCAGATCACCTTCTTCGATCCGAAACGCGTGGTGGCCTTTGCGCACATGTCGCTCGCCGCCGGCGCAGTCCGGGGTTGGGACAAGCGCAACCAGTTCTACTTCCAGATGATCGGCAGCCTTGCGCAGCAGTATGGATTCGACATCGAGACGCCCTTCGAGCAACTGCCGGAGACCGTGCGCGATCTGATTCTGAATGGCACCGGCCGCGAGAAAGTGCGCTTTCTCTATGTCGGCGAACGCGGCAACAAATATCAGCGCGAACATCCGTTCGAAGGCATCCTGCCCAACCTTGAACGGCGCTATCGCGAAACCGATTCGGCCGCGGTACGCGAAGAGCTGGCGAAGTATCTCGCCAGTCAGCCCTGCCCCGAGTGCAAGGGCACGCGGCTGCGGCGCGAAGCGCGCAATGTTTTTGTCGCCGGCAAGGCAATCTTCGAAATCAGCGGCCTACCGCTGAAACTGGCGCTGCAGTTCTTTCGCGAGATGAGGCTCGAGGGTGCAAGATTCACGATTGCGGAAAAGATCGTGCACGAAATCTCCAACCGCCTGCAGTTCCTGGTGAATGTCGGCCTGGATTATCTGGCGCTGGACCGCGCGGCTGACTCCCTGTCGGGCGGTGAAGCGCAGCGCATCAGGCTCGCCTCGCAAATCGGCTCGGGGCTGACCGGCGTGATGTACGTGCTGGACGAGCCTTCGATCGGCCTGCACCAGCGCGACAACGATCGCCTGCTCGAAACGCTGAAGGAACTGCGCGACCTCGGTAATTCCGTCATCGTCGTGGAACACGACGCCGACGCGATCCTCAGTGCCGATCATGTCGTGGATATGGGACCGGGTGCCGGTGTGCACGGCGGGCGCATCGTCGCCGAAGGAACGCCCGCCCAGATCGCCGCCAGCCCCGAATCGCTCACCGGACAGTATTTGTCCGGTCGCCGCCACATAGCAATGCCGCCGCTGCGCATGAAGCCCCAGGCAAAGCAAATGCTTCGACTGCTGGGGGCGCGCGGAAATAATCTCAAAAACGTGAACCTCGATCTCCCGGTCGGCCTGTTCGTTTGCATTACGGGGGTTTCGGGTTCCGGCAAGTCCACATTGATCAACGACACTCTTTACCATGCCGTTGCGCAGCAGTTGTACGGGAGCACGGCAGAGCCGGCGCCGCACGACGATATCCAGGGACTGGATTTTTTCGATAAAGTCGTCAATGTGGACCAAAGCCCGATCGGACGCACGCCGCGCTCCAATCCGGCGACGTACACAGGGCTGTTCACACCGATTCGCGATTTGTTTGCGGGCGTGCCTCTGGCGCGTGAGCGTGGCTACGGCACCGGCCGATTCTCCTTCAATGTCAAGGGTGGACGATGCGAGGCCTGCCAGGGTGACGGCGTCATCAAGGTGGAAATGCATTTCCTGCCGGACATCTACGTCGCCTGCGATGTCTGCCATGGGAAGCGCTACAACCGCGAGACTCTCGAGATTCAGTACAAGGGACGCAACATCCACGAAGTACTGGATATGACGGTGGAGCAAGCACGGGATTTCTTCAGTGCTGTTCCGGTGCTCGCCCGCAAGCTCGACACGCTGCTCGACGTGGGCCTAGGCTATGTTCGCCTCGGCCAGAGCGCAACCACGCTGTCCGGCGGCGAGGCGCAACGCGTCAAACTCGCGCTGGAGTTGTCGAAACGCGACACCGGACACACGCTGTACATTCTCGATGAGCCCACTACCGGGCTGCATTTCCAGGACATCGACATGCTGCTCAAGGTGCTGCACCGCCTGCGCGACCACGGCAATACCGTGGTGGTGATCGAGCACAATCTGGATGTCATCAAAACCGCAGACTGGATCATAGATCTCGGTCCCGAAGGTGGCGATGGCGGTGGCAGCATCATCGCGCAAGGCACTCCCGAGACCATTGCCGGCTCCACCTCGTCCTATACCGGAAGCTACCTGCGGAAGATCGTTGCGTCCAAACCTGTTCGCAGCCGCGCGGCAGCCGCCTAATCTTATGACCCGAATCGCTTGGCGGAGCTTTTGCGGCCTTGCGCAGAGCGAAGGCCAGGATCGGAAATCCGGCTGGAGAAAAAGGAAGCCGGGCTAGTCCGGCTTCTTTCATTGCTAAGGCAACTTTCGTTGGCCCATTATCGTTGTGGCGTTATTTCTCGGTGGTCTTGGCTTCTTCGGCAACTTCGGGCCGGTCCAGCAGTTCCACGAGAGCCATCGGCGCGTTATCACCCTGCCGAAAACCGAACTTCAGGATGCGCAGGTAACCACCGTTGCGATTGGCAAAGCGCGGGCCCAGATCGTTGAAGAGTTTGAGCACCATCTCGCGGTCGCGCAGGCGCGAGAACGCCAGCCGCCGGTTGGCAAGCGACGGCTTCTTGCCGAGCGTGATGATCGGCTCGGCCACGCGGCGCAATTCCTTGGCCTTCGGCAACGTGGTCTTGATGACTTCGTGTCGCAGCAGGGAATTGGTCATGTTGCGCAGCATGGACAGCCGATGGCTGCTGGTGCGGTTGAGTTTTCGCAGTCCCAGTTGGTGGCGCATTTTCTTCTCCCCCTAAACCTTCTCGAGTCCGACCGGCGGCCAGTTCTCGAGCTTCATGCCGAGTGTCAGGCCTCGCGAAGCCAGGACTTCCTTGATCTCGTTGAGCGATTTGCGGCCGAGATTCGGCGTCTTCAGCAATTCCGTTTCTGTGCGCTGGATCAGATCGCCAATGTAATAGATGTTCTCGGCTTTCAGACAATTCGCGGAACGCACGGTGAGCTCGAGATCGTCCACCGGACGTAACAGGATCGGATCGACCTGCGGCGCCTTCGGTTGCTCGATCGGCGCGGGCGTGCCCTTCAAATCCGCGAACAACGACAACTGGTCGACCAGGATACGTGCAGCGTAACGGATCGCCTCTTCCGGTTCGACCACGCCGTTGGTTTCGATGTCCATGATCAGATTGTCGAGGTCGGTGCGCTGTTCCACGCGAGCCGATTCGACTGCATAGCTGACTCGCTTCACCGGGCTGAACGAAGCGTCCACCATGATGTTGCCGATGGTACGACCTTCCTTGGCCAGCGCGCGCGTGGTGGCCGGCACATAGCCGCGGCCGCCTTCGACCTTGATCTGCATGTCAAGCTTGCCGCCCGGTGCAATATGAGCGATGACGTGCTCGGGGTTGATGATCTCGACATCGTGCGACGCTTCGATGTCGCCGGCCGTAACGACGCTCTCACCCTGCTTTTTCAGGTTGAGAACAACCTCATCGCGATTGTGCAGCTTCAGCACGATCCCCTTGAGGTTGAGCAGGATGTCGACAACATCCTCCTGCACTCCATCAATGGTGGAGTATTCGTGCAGAACGCCGTTGATCTTGACTTCGGTCGGCGCGAAACCGGGCATCGAGGACAGCAGCACCCGGCGCAGTGCGTTACCGAGGGTGTGACCATAGCCGCGCTCGAACGGCTCCATCGTCACCTTCGCATGGAAGGCGGAGATCGTCTGAACATCGATAATACGCGGCTTCAGAAAGCTGCTTTGCATAAACGTGACCCTCTAGATTGAATTCGGGACGTTGCGTCTTAAAAACATACGGCCCGGCCTGTCCTAAGGAGACGACGGCGGGCCGCAATACCGGTTCGCTTACTTCGAGTATAGTTCCACC
>DATFUO010000277.1:0-4500 GCA_035260785.1 Burkholderiales bacterium | reverse complement strand
TGGCGGGCGCACGCAGGTCATGTTCGACAGCATCGCTTCGGCGCTGCCGCAGATTCGCGCCGGAAAGCTGCGCGCGATTGCAGTGGCTTCGAAGAGCCGTTCCCCGCTATTGCCCGACGTGCCGACCGTCGATGAATCCGGATTGAAGGGTTACAGCGCGCAGTCCTGGCTCGGCATATTCGTCCCCGCAGGGACGCCGACGCCGATCGTCGAGCGGCTGCAGCGCGATCTGAGCGTGGCGATCGACGAGCCGAAAGCGCGGGCCCGTCTGCTGGAGGCGGGCTTCGAGCCTCAGAGCAGTACATCGGAGGCGTTCGCGAAACTGGTGCGCGACGAAATCGAAAAATGGCGCCCGATCGTAAAAATGTCCGGCGCTACTGCGGATTGACCAAACCTTTACACCCAACACGGAGGCACAGAGGACACAGAGAACACGGAGGAAAACGATGAAAATAAAAACGGAGGTGGGTAACAGCCGTGATAGTTAATGTGTGAGCTACTTGTCACCATTGCGGCCGTTTTCGTTTCTTACCTCCACGCGTTTCTCTGTGTCCTCTGTGCCTCCGTGTTGGGTGGAGATTATTTTTTGCATTGGGGAATTAAATGAGTGGTCCATTGAAAGGGATAAGAGTCCTGGATCTGACGCGCATTCTGGCAGGGCCGTTTGCAACGCAGATCCTCGCCGACCTCGGCGCCGAGGTCATCAAGATCGAACGGCCAGGAACCGGCGACGATACGCGCGGCTGGGGGCCGCCGTATGTGAAGGACGCGCAAGGCAGGGATACATCCGAGAGTACTTACTTCGTCGGCTGCAATCGCGGCAAGAAATCGGTCGTGCTGGATCTCGCCGACGTGAACGTACAGAAGCGGGTTCGTAAACTGGCCGGCACATGCGACGTCCTGGTCGAAAACTACAAGGTCGGCGATCTCGCGCGCTACGGACTCGACTACGCATCGCTGCATGGCATTTATCCGGGCTTGATTTACTGCTCGATTACCGGCTTCGGCCAGACCGGTCCGTATTCGGAGCGCGCGGGCTACGACCCGATTGCGCAGGCGATGTGCGGGATGATGAGCGTGACCGGAGAGCCGGACGAAACGCCGGGTACGACACCGCAAAGAGTCGGGGTCGCCGTGGTGGACCTGATGTCCGGCCAATATTCGGTGATCGGCATCCTGGCGGCGCTGCTGCATCGGAAGCAAACCGGTGATGGCCAGCACATCGATATCGGCCTGCTCGATGTCGGTGTGGCCTCGATGGCCAACATCGCTTCAGCGTATCTGGGCGCCGGTGTCGTGTCGAAAAGAAACGGCGGTGTGCATCCGAGCGTGGTGCCGTCGCAGGTATTTGAGTGCGCCGACGGTTACGTCATCGTCGCTGCAGCCAACGATGCTCAGTTCCGCAAACTCTGCGAAGCGGCCGGCCGGCCCGAAATCGCGCAGGACGAGCGCTTTGCCACGAATCCGTCGCGCGTGCGCAATCGCGCCCTTGTGACGCCGCTGCTCGGAGCGCTCTTCCGCTCCCGCACCGTTGCCGACTGGAATGAAACGCTCGCCAAAGCCGGCGTATCCTGCGGCCCGATCCATTCCATCGACAAGGTGTTCGACGATCCACAGGTCAGGGCGCGAGGCATGGTGGTCGAAGTCCCGTACGCGCCGGCGGGAAGATTGAAGATGACGGCGAGCCCAATCAGAATGTCGGCCACGCCGCTCGATTCAGCAAAGCCGCCGCCGCTGCTTGGAGAGCACCAGCAGGAAATTTTCCGGCCATCACGCAATGAAAGGTAAAGTCAAAATGACCCTGATCCGGTACCGCGGATGATGCGGCGTGCTTGCCTTGCGTTGATCGTTACCGTGGGGGTTGTGGTTACGGCCGGGTGTGCGTCCCGGCCCGGGCAACCGGCCGCGGCGCCGGCGTCTTCCGAGGCCAAACCCTCGGCCAAATCGGAATCCGGTTCGAAAATGTCCGCAAGGGACCGTCGGGCGATCACCGCGTATCACGACAAGGTGCGCGCGGATGTCGGTGTCGGGCCGATGAAATGGTCTGCCACCCTCGCAGCCTACGCGCAGGAATGGGCGGACCATCTTGCCGCCGCGACTTGCAGGATGGCGCATCGCACACAGCGCAGGTACGGTGAAAATCTGTTTCAGGGGACCGCCGGTTACTACACCGCCGTGGATGCCGCGAAGGGCTGGGAATCGGAAAAGAAGGATTACGACGGCGGCGTATTGACGCAATCGAACTGGCATCCGGCCGGCCATTACACGCAGATGGTCTGGCGCGACACGACAGCGCTCGGGTGCGGCGAAGCGATCTGCGACAAAACCCTGATCGTGGCCTGCAACTACGATCCGCCCGGAAACTTCATCGGGCGCCGGCCGTACTAGAAACAAGCCCAGAACAAGATTCACCGCAGAGGACGCGGAGGACGCAGAGGAAAATCAAGAATATGAAATAAGAACGAGGTTGCTCAGTTGAAGTCTGCACAAGTCGTCGCATAGCCCGCCTTTTCGCTGCATTCACTTCCGTTCTTCCTCTGCGTCCTCCGCGTCCTCTGCGGTGAGAGTTGCTTTTTGTACGAATGCGCAATGCGATGCTACGATTCGGGCAGGGAGAAAATGCATGCTCATCAATTGCGTCGTGTACGAGGGCGGGAAAAAACTTGCGGACATTCAGCCGAGCGAAATCCACAGCTATGTCTGCAAGCCGGAGTGTTTCATCTGGGTGGCCATGTTCGAACCCGCGGCCGGGGAGCTGGCGTCCATGCAGGCCGAGTTCGACCTGCACGACCTGGCGGTGGAGGATGCGCGCCACGGCCACCAGCGCCCGAAGATCGAGGAGTACAGCGACCTGCTTTTTGCCGTTCTGCAGATCGTCGAAGTGGCGGGCGGCGAGCTCAATGTCGGCGAAGTGGACATTTTCGTCGGCCGCAATTACATCCTGTCGATACGCAACCGCACGCAGTAGGGACTATTGGGCGTGCGCGCCCGCTGCGAGCGCGAACCCGAACTGCTCAAGCACGGCGCGGGCTATGTGTTCTATGCGATCGCGGACGCGGTCGTCGACCGTTATTTCCCGGTGCTCGACGCCCTGGAGGTCGAGCTGGAACAGATCGAAACGCGCATCTTCGCCGGCCAGAACAGCCGTGCGATCATCGAGGCGCTTTATGGGCTGAAGCAGAAACTGATGACGCTCAAGCACGCGACGAGTCCGCTGCTCGAGGCCATCGGCAAACTCTATGGCGGACGCGTTCCCTACCAGTGCTCGCACCTGCAGGATTATTTCCGCGACATCTACGACCATCTCGTGCGGCTCAACCAGTCGATCGAAAGCCTGCGCGAAATGGTGACGACCGCGATTTCGGTCAACCTGTCGCTGCTGACCGTCCAGGAAAACGAAGTCACCAAGCGTCTCGCGGCCTGCGCCGCACTGGTCGCGGTGCCCACCCTGATTGCCGGCGTGTACGGAATGAACTTCAAGAACATCCCCGAACTGGATTGGGCCTTCGGCTATCCGCTGGCCGTCGGCATGATGGCGACGATCGACCTCTATCTGTTCTATCGCTTCCGCAAGTCCAAGTGGCTGTGACTCTCCTTGCCGGGCCGGTTGTCTTTCTCTCACAACAAGATTGAACCACGGAGGATTCTTCACAATACCCCCTTGAGGGGTACACGGAGGACACGGAGGAAAAACAGAATCGAAAAAAATGATGGGATTAAACGCGGGCTAACTGTCAACGCGCCAATCCGGTCAATATTGTGTGCGACGAGTCATCCACCATTGAAACACTGTGGCCCGGTTTCTATTCTACTTTTGCCTTTCCTCCGTGCCCTCCGTGGTTCATCCTGCTCTTTGCTCTTGCACTAGATGCCCCACGCAGTGCTAGGATTCGGGCACGAGGCACGTGCCGAATAAAAAACATACCGGGAGATTGCAATGCTGAGTTACGACGTGGTCGAGTGGGGCAAGCCATTGCAGAAAGCGGAAAAGGCGACGCCCAAGCCGTCCGGCACGGAAGTGCTGCTGAAGCTAAAGTATTGCGGGGTATGCCACAGCGACGTGCACATCCGCGACGGCTACTTCGATCTCGGCGGCGGCAAACGCTTCAATATGAGCGATCGCGGCATGAATCCGCCGGTGACGCTCGGGCATGAACCGTTCGGCACCGTAATCGCAGCGGGCCCGGACGCGAAGAACGTGCCGATTGGCCAGGACCGGCTGGTGTGCCCCTGGATCGGCTGCGGAAAATGTGCGCGCTGTCTGGAAGGCATGGACAATCATTGCATGGCGCCGCGCTGGATCGGTATTCAGCGCCCCGGCGGCTATGCCGATCATCTGCTGGTGCCGCATGCGAAATACCTGGTCGATGCGAGCGGCATCGACCCGATGTGGGCCGCGACGCTGTCCTGCTCGGGGCTGACCACCTACTCGGCGGTGGCGCAGTTGAAGCCGATCCCGCGCGATGAATGGGTGGCGGTATTCGGCGCCGGCGGGCTCGG
>DATFUO010000276.1:0-4057 GCA_035260785.1 Burkholderiales bacterium | reverse complement strand
ATGCGTCGCGCACGCTGCTCTACAACATCCACGAAGGCTGCTGGGACGACGAACTGCTCGAGATTCTCGACATTCCGCGCTCGGTGCTGCCCGAGGTCGGGCCTTCGAGCGGGATGATCGCGCAAACGACAGGCGACCTGTTCGCCGGCAATATTCCGATCACCGGCGTGGCCGGCGACCAGCAGGCGGCGCTGTTCGGCCAGTGCTGTTTCAAGCCGGGCATGGTCAAGAATACCTACGGTACCGGTTGTTTCATGCTCATGAATACCGGCAGCCAGGCCAGGGAGTCGCGCAACCGACTGCTCACGACCGTGGCGTGGACTCGCGCACACGACACGAGCTACGCGCTGGAAGGCGGTGTGTTCGTCGGCGGGGCGGTGGTGCAGTGGCTGCGCGATGGCCTCGGGATGTTCCGGTCTTCCGCGGAAGTCGAACCGCTCGCGGCGAGCGTCGCGGACAGCGACGGCGTTTATTTCGTACCGGCCTTCACCGGGCTGGGCGCGCCGCATTGGGATCCGTATGCGCGCGGAACGCTGATCGGGCTCACGCGCGGCACGACGCGCGCGCACGTCGCGCGCGCCGCACTCGACGGCATCGCCTACCAGGTGGCGGACGTGCTTACCGCGATGCAGGCGGACGCGGGCATCCCCTTAACCGAGTTGCGCGTGGACGGCGGCGCGGCAGCCAACGATCTGCTGATGCAGTTTCAGGCCGATCTGCTCGGCGTGCCGGTGGTGCGCCCGCGCCAGCTCGAGTCCACCGCGCAAGGTGCGGCTTATCTGGCCGGACTTGCCATCGGCTATTGGCAGGACGAAGCGGAAATCAGCTCGTTGTGGAAAGCGGACCGGGCATTCGAACCGTCAATGAACGAAGATCGTCGCGCGGCATTCCTGGCAGGGTGGGCGAAGGCGCTGGGCAGGGCGAAGGGATGGCAGATGCCGTGACGGACGTGACGGCGTGACGGTCGTGACGGGGCAAAAGCTCGCAGAAAAAGGCGCGAAGCGCAAAACCTGCGTCGTCACGGCCGTCACGGCCTTTTGCGGAATTGCTGAATTGCCGCATTTCAGCTATTCTGCAGAAAGGTCATTGAGGGGGCAAACACATGAAAGAGAGCGTGCTGGTCACCAGTCGTGGCCAGATTACTTTGCCTGCCGGTGTCCGCAAGCGTCTCGGCATCAAGGCCGGAGGCGTGGTCCTTCTCGAGGAGCGCAACGGTGAGGTGGTCCTGCGGCCTGCTGCCGTGTTGGAGATCGAACACTATACGGACGAGGACATCGCGAATTGGGATAAAGACGACCGATTGACCGGTTCGGAGCGTGCTGCGATCGCCAAAAAGACCAGCCGCCGCAAGTGAACCGGGTTTTCCTGGACGCCAACGTGCTGTTTACGGGCGCGCACAATCCTGCGGGAAAGGCGGCACTTGTCGTCGCACTCGGCGTCAAGGGCAGGTGGGAAGTCGTGTCGAGCAGCTACGCCGTCGAAGAGGCACGCAGAAACATCGCCTCGAAGTTTCCACAATCCCAACCACGCCTGCAGGATCTGATCGATTCGATCTCGGTTATTGCGTCGGGCTCCGGGGCGGATTGCCCCGTCAAATTGCCGGAAAAGGATCGGCCGATCATGGAGGCCGCCATTCGCAGCCAGGCCACTCATTTGCTCACGGGAGACTTAAAGGACTTCGGTGCGTTGATGAATAAGCCGCGGCAGACGGCCGGGATCGTGATTCAGACTGTGGCGCAGTATTTGTCCTCGCTGTGAAATCCGCTAGAATCCTCCCCTTTTTCGAACGGTCTCCGGCAACATGGCATTGATCGTCCAGAAGTACGGCGGCACGTCGGTGGGCTCGACCGAGCGCATCAAGAATGTCGCGAAACGCGTTGCCAAGTGGAAGGCCGCCGGCTACGACGTGGTCGTCGTAGTTTCCGCCATGTCCGGGGAAACCAACCGGCTGATCGCGCTCGCGAAAGAGATCCAGGCGCAACCGGATCCGCGCGAACTCGATGTCGTCGCCGCGACCGGCGAGCAGGTCACCATCGGCCTGCTCGCGATGGCGCTGATGGAGCTCGGCGTCAAGGCACGCAGTTATACCGGCGCCCAGGTGCGCGTGCTGACCGACGATGCGTTCAACAAGGCGCGCATCCTGGAGATCGACGAAAGCCATATCCGCCGCGATCTGAAGGAGGGCTATGTCGCCGTCGTAGCGGGCTTCCAGGGGGTGGACGCCCAGGGCAACGTCACCACGCTGGGGCGCGGCGGTTCGGATACTTCGGGCGTGGCGTTCGCGGCGGCGCTGAAGGCGGACGAATGCCAGATCTACACCGATGTGGATGGCGTGTATACGACCGATCCGCGCATCGTGCCCGAGGCGCAGCGGCTTAGAACCATCACCTTCGAGGAAATGCTGGAAATGGCGGGCCTGGGCTCGAAGGTGTTGCAGATCCGTTCGGTCGAGTTCGCCGGCAAGTACAAGGTGCGGCTGCGCGTGCTCTCGAGCCTGACCCCACCCGACCTCCCGATCGCGGAAGAAGCCGTTTCGGGCACGCTGATCACTTTTGAGGAAGATGCAGACATGGAACAGGCACTGGTAGCCGGTATCGCATTCAACCGGGACGAAGCGAAGGTCACGGTCCTGGGCGTGCCCGATACGCCTGGCATCGCGTATCAGATCCTCGACCCGATCGCAGTGGCGAACATAGAGGTCGACGTGATCGTGCAGAACGTCGGCCGCGACGGGCTCACCGATTTTTCCTTTACCACCCATCGCAACGACCTGAAGAAAACGCTCGATATCCTCAAATCCGTCTGCAAGCACATCGGCGCGCGCGAAGTCATCGGCGACGACCGGATCTGCAAGGTCGGCCTGGTGGGCGTGGGCATGCGCTCGCATGTCGGCGTGGCCAGCAAGATGTTCCGCACGCTGGCCGAGGAGGGCATCAACATCCAGATGATCTCCACTTCGGAAATCAAGATCACCGTGGTGATCGACGAAAAGTACATGGAACTCGCGGTGCGGGTGCTGCACAAGACTTTCGACCTGGAACAGCCGCGGTAGGCCAGCGGCGCTGGCGAGACCTTGATGTCGGTCGAGAGAAATTCCCTTGCTTGCCCCAGTATGCACGCACGGCCTGGCATCATGTAATTTCTGATTTCACGAGTGCCGAGGAGGCCCTCACGCGCGGAGACAGGATGAAAAACCGGAACACGAGCAGATCACGATTGTCCAGCGCCGTTGGACTGGCCGCTTTGCTTGCCGCGGCTTCGTGGGGTGGCGCATCCCGGGATGCGCTCGGCGCCGACGCCGAACGCGGGCGCTTGCTGCATGACACGCATTGCGTTTCATGCCATGGCACCCAGGTCTACAAGCGCGACAGCAAGGTCGCGACAAACTACGCCGAGATTCACGCGCAAGTCGTGCGTTGGGAAACCAACCTTTCGCTGAACTGGAGCGCGGGCGACGTCGATGCCGTGGCGACCTACCTTGCGCGGACATTCTACAGGCGGCCCTGCCCGGATTGTTGAGAGCGCCGCCGGGCTCGGAAAGCGCGCAACGACATTCACGGCAGGCATCATCCGGAAAAACATTTGCGCCCGCTCGTGCTCGACGATCTGGGTCTGGGCGCTGCGGCGGAATGGCTGCTCGAAGGCCTGGCCCACCGCGCGAGTATCACCTACGAATTGAAAATCGATCCGTCCTGCGCGGATCTGAGCGAGCCGCATGCGTCGGCGCTGTTCCGGGTCATGCCGGAGTCGCTGACCAATGTCGCGCGCCATGCCCGGGCGACCCGCGTTAGCGTGCGATTGACGCGCGAAGGCGGGGAGCTGGTGCTGACAATCACCGACGACGGTGTCGGCGTTCGCTGCTTCGGGAATGATGGATGTCAGCTGCCGCGAGGTGGTATTGAACGACGTGGAAGGGCTGCGGCGCAAGCTCGAATCGCCGGCCGCGAAAGATCTCGCGCGTCGCGCCAGCCATCAGAAAGGGGCCGGCCCGGCATCGTCGTCTGCCCGGGTTGGGTCGTGCCCTTTGTCTTTATCGCGGATGGCCGACCTGAGTCGA
>DATFUO010000275.1:0-5072 GCA_035260785.1 Burkholderiales bacterium | reverse complement strand
TGGCAGTTGCAGGGTCGAGGGAAGAGGGCGAGGAAAGTAATCGGCCAAATAGGAACGCTACTTGGCTTTCAGGCCTTTCTTCAGCAGTTCGGCGGTCAGTTCGTTCAGGCCGATGCCGCGTTCCTGCGCCAGTGTCTGAAGTTGTTTTACCAGATCGCCTTCCAGTTTGATCGCAAACGGCACCAGGCCGAGGGCCTGATCGCGTTTGCGCTGCTCACGCCGATCCACAACGACCGCCGAATTCTGGCCGAAACGACCGGGAACGGGCGACTGGCTCATCAAGC
Organism: Burkholderiales bacterium; assembly: GCA_035260785.1. Lineage (GTDB taxonomy): Bacteria > Pseudomonadota > Gammaproteobacteria > Burkholderiales > JACQAP01 > JACQAP01. The sequence goes on along the minus strand of DATFUO010000275.1, from coordinate 4,788 downwards.
CGTCGATTTTCTTGCCTTTGCTTTTTTCGAGGTCGGCTTTTTTCAAGATTTCAGCCCCCGATGTAAGACATTTCCACTTTGCGCAGCTTCAGCGTATCGACTGTGCGAATTTCGGAATAGCGGTCGGCGCGCGCGCGCCAGACTCCGGCGACAGCGGCCGCAAGTTCTTCGTCGCCGGCACCGCCGCGAATGAGGCTGCGAAGATCGGTCCCTTCGGTGGCAAACAGACAGGTGTAGAGCGACCCCTCCGCGGACAGACGCGCGCGCGTGCAGTCCTTGCAGAAGGCCTGTGTCACCGAAGAGATGAACCCGACTTCGCCGGACCCATCCTTGTAGCGCCAACGCTCGGCCACTTCTCCGACGTAGTTGGGATCGACCGGCTCCATCGGGAATTCGATGTTGATGCGAGCTGCGAGTTCACGCGACGCGACAACGTGCTCCATTTTCCAGCCGTTGGTGTGGCCGACGTCCATGAACTCTATGAAACGCAGGATGTGCCCGCTGCCCTTGAAAAAACGCGCCATGTCGACGACGCTCTGATCGTTGGCGCCGCGCTTGACCACCATGTTGATCTTGATCGGCCTGAGCCCGACCCGATCGGCTTCCTCAATGCCTTCGAGCACTTTGGCCACCGGGAAATCGACGTCGTTCATGCCGCGGAAGACTGCGTCATCGAGGGAATCCAGGCTGACGGTTACGCGGCTCAGACCCGCATCCTTCAGCGCCTGGGCCTTTTGTTTCAGCAGCGAACCGTTGGTGGTCAGTGTCAGGTCCAGGCCCGGTTCCCGGGCAAGCATCCCGATCAGCTTCTCGAGTTGCCGGCGCACCAGGGGTTCCCCGCCCGTAATACGCACCTTCTCGATGCCGTGGCCACGAAATATTTTTACCAGGCGGTGGATTTCGTCGAAGCTCAGCAACTGTGATCGCTCGAGGAACTGGAAATCCCGGCCGTACACTTCCTTCGGCATGCAATAGGTGCAGCGGAAATTGCAGCGGTCGGTGACTGATATGCGCAGGTCGCGCAAGGGCCGCCCGCGGGTATCGGCGAGGTGCGGCGCGTCCCGATCGGACTTGTTCCGTGCGATTGCGGAATTGTGTGCTGTGGACATCCTGTTTTTCGGGGGTTTACAGTAGTTGCCGTCGATGCGGGCGACTCCGTTTGCGGCGACGAGTCATTATATTCGATTGTGAATAACGCCGGGGAGGAGGACTTCCGGGGTCGAGGGGCGCTGGGCCACAGTAACCGGTGCCTGGGAATCAGGCGCGTAAAAGACCGGCCTGCGTTTCGCGATCGAGGAACTTGACAAGGTTTTCCTATTTCCATAATACTGGAAATATGAAAACCAACGAAGCCATCAGGGCGCTGGCGGCACTCGCTCAGGAAACCCGGATCGGCATCTACCGCCTGCTTGTCCAGCAGGGGCCGGAAGGTTTGGCGGCCAGCGTGATTGCCGAAAAGCTCGCTTTGCCCAATGCAACATTTTCCTTCCATGTGAAGGGGTTGAGTCAAGCTGGTCTGGTCACCGCAAGGCAGTCGGGCCGGTTCATTTACTATGCGGCCAACTATCCCGCCATGAACGACCTCGTCGGCTACCTGACCGAAAACTGCTGCAGTGGAAAAGGGTGCGGCGCCGAAGTCGCTGCCGTCAGAACACGAAGGAGAAAAACGGCATGAAGCACTTTCAGGTTCACGTTGTCGCGGCGCGCTGCACTCTGAAGCCGGGCCAATGAAACCATGCAGCCCAGGGTCTACAACGTATTGTTCCTGTGCACGGGAAACTCGGCGCGCAGCGTGATGGCGGAGGCGATCCTGAACGGTGTCGGACAGGGCCGCTTCCGCGCGTTCAGCGCAGGCAGCCATCCCACGGGAAAGGTCAATTCCTATGCCCTGGAGCAGATTGCGAAGGCCGGATTGTCGCCTGAAGGATATCGCAGCAAGTCCTGGGATGAGTTTGCCCGGCCGGGAGCCGCTGAAATCGACTTTGTATTCACGGTTTGCTCCAATGCCGCCGGAGAGGTCTGTCCGATCTGGCCGGGACATCCGATGACGGCGCACTGGGGTGTGGACGATCCGGCCAGGCATGCCGGAACGGATGCCGAGAAGCAGCGGGCTTTCGCGCTCGCCTACGCGCAGTTGTCCCACCGCATTCGCGCGTTCGTCAGCCTGCCAATCGACAAACTCGATCGGCTGTCCCTGAAAAATAACCTTGCAGTCATCGGAAAATCCTGATGTCTGTCCTGTACAGGAAGCTGGCGGCGGAGTTCGCCGGCACCGCGCTGCTGCTCGCAACGGTCGTCGGATCGGGGATCATGGGCGAACGGCTGGCGGGCGGCAATGCGGCGATTACGCTGCTGGCCAATTCGCTGGCGACTGGTACCATCTTGTACGCGCTGATTGCGGCCATGGGGAATATCTCGGGCGCGCATTTCAATCCGGTCGTAACGCTCGCCGAAGCCTGGCTCGGCAAGCTTCCTTGGCGCCAGGCGGGTTGGTATGTGCTGATCCAGGTCGTGGCCGCGCTCGCTGGCGTCGCGGCGGCGCACTGGATGTTCGGGTTGCCGGCCTTTATTGCCTCTACGCATATGCGCAGCGGACTTTCGCAGATGTTCAGTGAAGCCGTGGCCACCTTCGGCCTGATCACGGTGATTTTGAATTGCGCGCGCTGGAAGCCGGAGACGGTCCCGGCGGCCGTTGCCGCCTACATCACGGCGGCCTACTGGTTCACCGCATCGACGTCGTTCGCCAACCCGGCGGTGACCCTCGCACGCTCGTTGACCGATACGTTCTCCGGCATTCGCCCCGCGGATGCGCCCGCATTCATCGCAGCCCAATTCGCCGGCACTGCGATCGCGGCGGGGTTGCATCGCTGGTTGGCCGCGGAGCGAAGCCCGTAATTCCGCAAACGCGCAAATGGCGGACGCAGCCATGGTCTTCAGGCGGGCCGTTCCGAACGACTGGGAATTTGTGAAAGGATTGCTTGAATCGTGCTCGCTGCCGATCGACGGGGCACAGCAGCACTTGGGCGATTTTCTGCTGGCGTTCGAGGGCGATGCGCTTAGCGCCTGCGGCGGGCTCGAATGCTATGGCGACGTCGCCCTGTTACGCTCGGTTGCCGTTGTTCCATCCCACCGGGGCCGGGGCTTGGGGCGGGAGTTATGTGACAGGCTTTTGGCTAACGCAAGGCAGCATGGTATTCGCACGCTGGTGTTGCTGACCGAATCGGCGCAGCCGTTTTTTGTGAAAATGGGATTCGCAGTCGTGCCGCGATCCGCGCTGCCAAGGCAGGTGAGCGCTTCCGAGGAACTGCGCGGAGCTTGTCCCGCAACGGCTATCGCCATGCTTCGTTCAACTGCGTAAATCGCCATTGCCGCCAGTAAACCAGAGATCGCCCTTATCGCGGCGCTACGCATGGGCGGGCCGGTGCTTATAATTCCGTCTGACGGCAGAGATGCGATGGCTGCATTGCCCGCGCAAGTCGGCCATAATTGAAACCATGAAACCCAACGATTCCCGGATCGCGACCATCGATGTCCTCTATTTCGCCCGGTTGCGCGAAGCCTTCGGGTGCGAGCGCGAGCGGGTCGAATTGCCCGGCAATGTTCAGGACGTCGCCGGTCTGACAGCATGGCTGCGCAGCCGCGGGGACGCGTGGGACCGCGAGCTGGCGCCCGGCAGGCCGGTCCGTATTGCCGTCAACCAGGACATGGCTGCAGCCGGTACGCGGGTCGGCAACGGCGACGAAGTGGCTTTCTTCCCGCCGGTCACCGGAGGCTAGGATGACGGTACGCGTGCAGACCGGAGATTTCGACGCCGGCGCCGAAATGTCCGCCATGCGAAAGGGCAATCCGAAGATCGGCGCGATCGCAAGTTTTGTCGGCGTGGTACGCGATCTGAACGAAGGTGCGGACATCGCCGAGATGACACTCGAACACTATCCCGGCATGACTGAAAAGGCGCTGGAAAAAATTGTCGAGGAGGCCAGGACACGCTGGGATATCTACGACGCGCTGGTGGTGCATCGCGTCGGCGCGCTCAAACCCACCGAACAGATCGTGCTGGTCATCGTGGCCGGCGCGCATCGTGGAGAGGCCTTCCAGGCTTGCGAATTCCTGATGGATTACCTGAAGACGCGCGCCCCGTTCTGGAAGAAGGAGAAAACGCCGGAAGGCGGACGCTGGGTCGATGCGCGCACGGCAGATGATGCCGCCGCGGACCGTTGGTCCTGAAAGTCCCGCGCATGGCAAAGGTTCCCCCCTCCCGGAAATTGTCGAAGCAGGATCTCAAGCCGCAGATCCGCATCATGTTCCGCAAGGCGATTGCCATGGGGCCGGGCAAGGCGGATCTTTTGCGCGCGATAGGTCAGACCGGATCGATCTCGGCCGCAGCGCGACAGATGGAAATGTCTTACCGCCGCGCGTGGCTGCTGGTGGACACCATGAATCAGGCTTTCAAATCACCCGTGGTGGTCACGCTGACCGGCGGTAAGGCCGGGGGCGGCGCCGCCGTGACCGAATTCGGCAGGGAAGTGCTGCGACGCTACAGCGCCATGGAAGCGAAGGCCGTCGCCAGCGTCGCCAAAGAGTTGCGCAGTTTTACAGACATGATGAGTGGCGGCTGACCGTCGTACCGTGGTCGCACATGCTGGCGTTTCGACCGCCGCCGCCCGAGCCTTTTAAACAGGGAGTAAATGGAGGTCGTCAAAATCCCTTGACGTCACGTTATATCCATAAGAATATAGCGACTGGATGGCTTTGCCGCGGAACGGAAAGGAACGAGTCCGTCCCGCA
>DATFUO010000274.1:0-17694 GCA_035260785.1 Burkholderiales bacterium | reverse complement strand
GATCCTCTCGGGTTTCCACGAGCCGGATGAAGGGGGCAAGATTTGGGTGAACGGAAAAGAAGTGGAGCTGCCGATTCCGGTCGGCAGTTTCCGTTCTCTCGGCATCTCGTTCGTACATCAGCACCTCGGTTTGATCCCTACCCTTACAGTACTTGAGAATCTTCTGATCGGAGATCTTGCTACGGAGCCAAATTGGCGCATCAATTGGCTGGCAGAGTCGCGAAGGGCTCGCGAACTGTTCCAGCGGTATGACTTGGCTCTCGATCCGGCATCGGGGGTCCAACAATTGAGTCCCGTGGAGCGGGCGTTGCTCGCCATTGTGCGGGCTTTCGACCAGTTGCAGCGCGAACGGGCAAGGACCGGGAATGCAGGTCTGCTGATTCTTGATGAGCCAACGCCGTTCCTGCCTGCATATGACGTCAAGAAATTGTTCCGCCTAATTCGTGAAATCGTGAGCGATGGGGCGAGCGTTATTTTTGTCTCGCACGATATCGACGAAGTCCTGACCATTACCGACCGTGCTACCGTCCTGCGGGATGGTCAGGTTGCCGGTTCCTTTGAGACGAATCAAGTAACCAAAGCAGACATCGTCAGAATGATCGTCGGTCGTCACGTGGAGCTGACGCAGCGCAAACCCAACAGTGATTTCTCGGAAGTTTCGGCGACGGTACGGCTGACACACGTAACGAACGAGATTGTCGATGATGTAAACGTCGAGTTACGGCCCGGAGAAGTCCTTGGGTTAACAGGATTGATCGGCTCCGGCTACGACGAAGTTGTGTATCTTGCCTACGGAGGGAAGAGCGCCACGCGCGGGACGCTGGAAATCGGAGGAACGCGGCTAGAGCTTAATGGAATCTCGCCTAAAACGGCGATCGAGCACGGTTGCGTGCTGATCCCGGGTGATCGCCAGAACTCGGCTGCGGTGGGTTCGCTATCGGTTGTTGAAAACCTGAGTCTCCCAGTGCTCGCCAAAGTGACCCACCCTTGGTTGCTGAATGGCGCGGACTTGAAGAAGAACGCTTTCAAACTCACTGAGATATTCGACGTGCGGCCGCGAGACCCAACATTGCCAATCGGCTCTCTGAGCGGCGGGAATCAACAAAAGGTTGTGTTAGCCAAATGGTTTCAGGTCAAGCCTCGCTTGATTCTCCTTGACGAACCGACCCAGGGCGTCGATGTCGGTGCAAGGGAACAAGTCTTCGAAGTGATCCGTGAGGCGAGCAGATCGGGCGCGTGTGTGATCTGTGCTAGTTCCGATTTCGAGCAGTTGGCCGCGATTTGTGACCGGGTTGGAGTTTTCAGCCGCGGGCAGCTTGTGTTGGAACTCCAGGGCGAGGAATTATCGAAGTCTTCAATTGCAGAGGCCTGCTACCGGACCGCAGACCATGATTAGTAAGGAGCAGGATTTGACCTCAGCAAAAACGGAAATTCAATCCGAATCACGCTTGGTAAGCAACCGTCGTCAAGCGATGCTGGATCAGTTTGAACGATTCGGCCTGATCCTCGCCTGGGGAGTGACGATTGCCTTCTTTGGTGCACTTCGTCCGGAAACATTCCTTACGTGGGCAAATTTTTCGACCATTCTGGGCTCGCAAGCAGTGTTGGTAGTTGCCACCCTGGGATTGATTATTCCGTTGACGGCAGACGATTACGATTTATCCATTGCCAGCGTCCTGACGCTCAGTTCCATGATGATTGCGGTGCTGAACGTTAATTATCAGATCCCGATTGAGTGGGCGGTGCTGGCGGCGCTATCAATGGGGATCGTAACCGGCTTGCTAAATGGTTTCTTCATCGTCTACTTTCGTATCCATTCGCTGATCGTGACGCTCGGCATCGGCACTTTTTTGCATGGGATCACCTTATGGATTTGCGATTCGATGACGATCAGTGGCATATCGGAGAAACTCGTCAATCTTGTGATCGTGAACCGCTTCCTTGGCGTCCCGTTGGGGTTTTACTACGCACTGATTATCTGTGTGGTGGTCTGGTACGTGTTCTCCTACACCGCGCTTGGACGCAGGTTGCTGTTTGTCGGGAGAAGTCGGGAAGTGGCGCGTCTTAGCGGTATTTCGGTTGGCCGTGTACGTTGGGGCGCACTGGTCGTTTCCGGGTTTCTCGGCGCCTTGGCGGGTGTCTTGTATGCTGGAACAACGGGGGCGGCGGATCCGACCTCCGGAATGACTTACATGCTGCCCGCGTTCGCGGCTGCCTTCCTGGGTGCGACTAGCATTAGCCCGGGGCGATTCAATCCTTGGGGTGCAACTATTGCCGTTTATTTTTTAGTAACGGGCATCACCGGACTATCGATCCTCGGTATCAGCACGTTTGTGCAGGATCTCTTTTACGGCGGCGCACTGGTTATTGCGGTTACGCTCTCGCAGCTGGTGCGTGGCAGAGAAGAAAGGTTGGCATAATCAATGAAACACCTTATCAAATCCAGGCCCATAACGCAGGACGCGTTTCGGCCATTTGGGTCGCTTCTGGAGTCGCCCAAGACAGGTGGGCGGGAAAATTTTGCGGCGGAAGTCGTAAACAAGCGCCTTTCAGCGAAGACCAATTTGGCGCTTGTACGGTCGAATCCAGCGCCTGATAAATTTGCCGTCGATCAACTGGAGAGGCACTCATTTTCGACGCAGACCTTCCTGCCTCTGGATGTCGAGCGTTATTTGGTGATCGTTTGTGAGTCAGATGCCTCGGGCAACCCGGATCTCGGAACCGTGCAGGCCTTCGAGTGCGAAGGCACGCAGGGTGTTAGTTATGCGGTTGGCGTCTGGCACTTGGGGATGCAGACGCTCGATGTGCCCGGCGTTTTCGCCATGTTGGTCCACGAGGATCAAACGTCGGCGGATTGTGAGTTTAGGGACGTTGAACCCTTCGAAGTAACATCGCGGCAATCGTAGCGCTCGGGCTCCAGATTAAAGTTCGATGTTGTGTGCTGTGCACCGCAATAACTCAATGTGGGTGTGACCCGGCCAGCTTATGCACCAGGTTTTTCGGTAATGGTAGCGCTGCACCGCCGGAAAAGCTTAGCGACAACATTCCCTGTTCCTTACCTGTTATTTCCCTGATACGCCCCTGTTAATTCCCTGTTCCGATTCGCGCTAAAAATGGACTGGATGGCTGAAGATTGGCTCTCGATGCGGGTTTCAATGGAATAGGGCGCAAATCAGACCCTCAGAAATGCGAATTTTCCCTGTACTTTTCCCTGTTACAGGGAATTTGGGCTGGAGACGGGTTCGCGCTAGACTGCGTCCACCGCCATAAACAAAGGCCCCGCGCACAGCGGGGCCTTTATGCATTCCGGTCGCGGACTGTTTACAGCAGCGTCTTGGCAAAATCCATTGCTGCCTGCATGTCTGGAAGCTGGGTCACTTCCGGGACGACCTGGATGTAACGCACAATATTGTCCTTGTCCGTGACGATCACGGCCCGTGCCAGCAGGCGCAGCGGGTCCATCAGCAAGCCATTGTTCTTTCCGAACTCGGCTGACTTGTAGTCCGAATAGAAAGTGACATTTTTGATCTTCGCGTCCTTGGCGAAGCGCTGCTGTGCGAAGGGCAGATCCATGCTGATCGTGACCATGTCGACTTTCTCGGCGAGTTTCCGGTCCTTTTCGCTCAACTGATGGGTCTGGGCCTCGCAGGTTGGCGTGTCGACCGAAGGTACGACGCTGATGATACGGACCTTGCCTTTGGCGTCGGCGATATTGACTGGCGCAAGATTTCCGGCAGTGACCATGGCGGCGGGAAGGGGATCGCCCACCTTGAGCGCCTGGCCACTCAACGGCATGTCGTTACCCATGAGTTTGACGGTATTGCCGTCGCCGGAGGAGGCGCTCTCTTTGTTAACCTTGATACCCTGGACTTCCTCGCCTGCGGCGTAAGCGCAAACCGAGCCAACCGCCACCAGGCCGGCTACTACCAATGACATCATTGAAGATGGTTTCATAGCAGTTCCTCTATAGTTTGATTTGTTCGATTGAATAGCGCGATGACTTGTCGCAACCCGATTGTGAATAATCTACGCCAAGTTCTCTAGCTGAAAACGCCTAATTGTCCCTAGCGAATTTCATGAAGTCGACCCGGTCCGCGATTCGCCCGGATGACGACATTCCGGGTACAAGCCAAGCCGCCTGGAACGGGTCCGGGCGAAACGGGTGAATCGAAATGTTGCGCCGAATCATCGACGAAAGCCATTCGAACCGACCCTTTCACGCTGCCTCGATTTTTTGCCGACAGCCTCGCAAAGGACGCCGGACGGGCGTCGGCATTTGGAATCAAATAATTGATTAAAGATAGAATTAGCCACTTTTTCAGGTGCCCCAGCCGTGCCCCATAGCCGCACACAGCCGCTCTCCGTCTTCGATCACAGTCGCGATAGCGCGGGTCTGATCTACGTCTACCCGGTGATCTCGCGGCGCGCGGGCGGCGTTTCCATCGGCATCAATCTCAATGTCAACAACGCCTGCAACTGGCGTTGCATTTATTGCCAGGTCCCCGGATTGAGCCGGGGCACGCCTCCACCGCTAGATTTACCCGTGCTGAGATCGGAGCTGACCGGATTTCTGCACGATGTCCTTAAGGGCGATTTTCTCGCAACGCGCGTGCCGGAGGGCGCGCGCCGGCTAAATGACCTCGCGTTGTCCGGCAACGGCGAACCCACTAGCGCGACGCAATTCGAGCAAGTAATCGATCTGATCGGCGAAATTCGCAGACAGGCCCAAGTGCCCGATGCGGTAAAGACGGTGCTGATCACCAACGGCAGCCTGATGCAGCGTAAAGGTGTCCAGAACGGCGTACGCAAACTCGCCCCCCTGAGTGGCGAGGTCTGGTTCAAGCTGGATCGCGCGACTGATGCCGGCATGCGCAAGATCAACAACACGCGCACTGGAATGACACGGGTACGTGACAATCTCGCGGTTGCCGCGAGCCTCTGCGCGACGTGGATTCAGACCTGTCTGTTCGCGATAGATGGAACGGGACCGGATGAAGCGGACCAGGAAGCCTATGTGGACTTTCTGCGCGAACGCATGGCCGAGCGAATTGCGCTGCAGGGCGTGCTGCTCTACGGCCTGGCGAGACAATCCTTCCAGCCGGAAGCGCAGCGACTGTCGCCGCTGCCGCCGGAGCGGCTGGAATCCTTCGCTCAGCGCATTCGCGCGCTGGGGCTCCCGGTCCGAGTCACCCCGTAACGGCTAACGGCGAGCGCGCCGGCGCGGTGCGCGCGTGCTGGCCTCTGTTTTGAGGCGACGATACAGCGCGGGCTGCGTCAGCTTCAGGTAAGAAATCAGAGCCACGTCGCCCTTGTTGATTTTCTTCAGGTCGACCTTGTCCACGTGCACCAGCCGGAGAAGCTCGCGTACTGGCTTGGGCATATTGCGGCCGCTTTCGTACCGGGAACCGCCACTCTGGGTCACGCCGATCTGTCCCCAGAATTCCTGCTGGTTCAGGTTGAGGCGCAATCGGATTTCACGGGGATTCTGAATTTTCTCGAACATTATGATCTCAATATTTTCGGGTTGATCGGCATCGGACAGTCATGCCGTCCGCATCCTCGAAGCTTTGTCCTGACGCGACCGACAAAGTTCCGCAAATCGAATCATGACAAGCGCCTAGCTCGGCGTGACATAACAACGCCCCGGGGCGCGGGGCGTTGACTTGATTCGGATCGTGATATGCGGGCAGGACCAGCCGCCCCGCGCCGGAGTCTGACCGCCGCGAGCCGTCGCGTCGGTCGGGGGCGACAGTTACTTACTTCGCGACCTGCCGTTCTCTGAGCTCGTCGAGCGTTTTGCAGTCGATGCAGAGGGTCGCGGTGGGACGGGCTTCCAGCCGTTTCAGGCCGATTTCAACGCCGCAGCTTTCGCAGTAACCGTACTCGCCGGCGTCGATCTTGCCGATCGTTTCGTCGATTTTCTTGATCAGCTTGCGTTCGCGGTCCCGATTGCGCAGTTCCAGCGCCATGTCGGATTCCTGGCTGGCGCGGTCGTTAGGATCTGCAAATACGGTTGCTTCGTCCTGCATGGTATGCACCGTGCGGTCGATATCCTGCGACAACTCGATTTTGAGCTGGTTGAGGATTTTCCTGAAGTGCTCGAGTTGCTTCGGGCTCATGTACTGCTCGCCCTTTTTCGGCACGTACGGCTTGAAGTTGGTATGGAATTCGGAAGCCATTTTTACAGGTTCAGGTCCGGAAAAGTGCGCTTTAATATCAGAAATAGCAGGGGGGTGCAAGAAGTGTTTATGCGCCGTCAGTTCACTGCGGCGGCGGTTCCTCCAAATTGACCTTTAAGCCCCTGATAGGTATAGTTCCGGCCCTCCGGGGTGTAACGCAGCCTGGTAGCGTGCCTGCTTTGGGAGCAGGATGTCGGGAGTTCGAATCTCTCCACCCCGACCAGAAATGCGAAGGTCTGCCCGGTCAGAGACGTGCCCGTAGCTCAACCGGATAGAGCACCAGCCTTCTAAGCTGGGGGTTACAGGTTCGATTCCTGTCGGGCACGCCAGTGCCCCCCATGATCTTCTGGTCTTTAGGCTTCAAGTGGTGGCTGTAGCTCAGCTGGTAGAGTCCCGGATTGTGATTCCGGTTGTCGTGGGTTCGAGTCCCATCAGCCACCCCATCTTCTGCTTCAGGTATTCCCAGCGTTTTCGGATGATCCGCCATTCATGATAGTCCTGCGCGCCTTGCAACTGCGCCGTGGCGTAAAAGTGTTATTCGAAGACGCCAGCCTGACGTTCAATCGCGGCCAGAAGATCGGCGTCACGGGGGCCAATGGAAGCGGCAAGTCCAGCCTGTTCGCGTTGCTTCTCGGTGAATTCCATCAGGACGCGGGCGACCTCGAAATCCAGCCCGGCCTGGTCGTCGCCCATGTCGCGCAGGAAACCCCATCGATCCGACAGCCGGCTATCGAATACGTACTCGACGGCGATGCGGAATTGCGTCATCTCGAGCGCGAGCTCAGCGCGGCGGAAAACGCGCACAACGGCACGCGCATCGCCGAACTGCACGAAGACCTGCATCGGATCGGCGGCTATGCGGCGCGCGCCCGCGCGGCGCAGCTCATGCACGGCCTGGGATTCGACGATGCCGAGATAGAGAGGCCGGTCGAGCAATTTTCCGGCGGCTGGCGCGTGAGACTCAACCTGGCGCGCGCGCTCATGTGCCGTTCCGACCTGCTGCTGCTCGACGAGCCCACCAATCACCTCGACCTGGATGCCATCGTCTGGCTCGAGCAATGGCTCTCGGGCTATCCGGGCACGCTGCTGATGATTTCACACGATCGGGAGTTTCTCGACACGGTGGCGAACGTTATCTGTCACATCGAAGGCCAGCGCCTGCGCCTGTACGCGGGAAACTATTCCGCATTCGAAACACAGCGCGCGATGCAGCTCTCCCAGCAGCAGGCCACCTACCTCAAGCAGCAACGCGAAATTGCGCACCTGCAATCCTTCGTCGATCGCTTCAAGGCCCAGGCCACCAAGGCACGCCAGGCACAAAGCCGCATCAAGGCGCTTGCGCGCATGGAAATAATCGCCGCTGCGCATGTGGATACGCCGTTCGAGTTCGCCTTCCGCAAGCCGGCGGTGCAATCGGATCCGATGCTGGACCTGGACGGCGTCGATGCCGGTTATGGCGGCGTCTCGGTACTGCGCAGCATCCGCATGACCCTGCGTCCGGGCACACGCCTGGGCCTGCTCGGCCGCAACGGCGCCGGCAAATCGACGATGATGAAGCTGCTGGCGGGCGCGCTCACTCCGCTGGCCGGCCATCGCGTCGAGGGCAAGGGCTTGCAGATCGGTTACTTCGCACAGCATCAGCTCGAACAGTTGCGTCCCGACGAAAGCGCGCTGTGGCATCTGACCCGCTTGTCGCCGAAGACGCGCGAACAGGAGCTGCGCGATTTCATCGGTGGTTTCAATTTCCACGGCGATCAGGCGACCGAACCGATCGGACCGATGTCCGGCGGCGAGAAGTCGCGGCTCGCGTTGGCGCTGATCGTCTGGCATCGGCCCAACCTGCTGCTGCTCGATGAACCGACCAACCATCTGGATCTGGAGATGCGCCACGCGCTGACCCTGGGACTGCAGGATTACGAAGGCGCCCTGGTGCTGGTGTCGCATGATCGCAGTCTGTTGCGGACGACTGCCGACGAGTTGTGGCTGGTCGACGAGGGCAGGGTTGCGCCCTACGATGGCGACCTCGAGGACTATGCCAAACGGTTGCGCGACAAAGAACAAGGATTGGCCGTCAACGCGGCGCCGGCTGTCAGCCGCAAGGAGCAAAAACGCCTGGAGGCCGAAGAGCGCAATCGCCGCTTTGCCCAGCGCAAACCGCTGGAAGCGCGCATCAAGTCCACCGAGAAGGAAATCGCAACGCTGGGAGCCGAAAGGCTGCGCCTTGAAAAGGTCATGGCCGCCCCCGATATGTACGGCGAAAGCAGAAAGGACGACCTGAAGCGCTGCCTGCTGGAGCAGGCGCAGGTTGCGAAAAAACTGCAGGGCGCGGAGGAGCGGTGGCTGGCGCTTTCCGCGGAACTGGAGGCACTGGCTACCAGCGCTTAGCAACGGAACTCGCGTTTCGGCGGGTGCTCTAACGATTCGCTTCCTTTACAGAAAGGGAAATACGTGTTCAAACGCATTGTGCTGTTCCTGATCACCAACCTCGCGGTCCTGTTCGTTCTGAACATCACGATGAGGATCCTCGGTGTCGATCGCATGCTGGCGCAGTCCGGCGGCGGCCTCAACCTGGGCGCGCTGCTGGTGTTTGCCGGGGTCATCGGGTTCGGCGGCGCGCTGATTTCGCTGGCGATGTCGAAGTGGTCGGCCAAGTTCTTGACCGGTGCGAAAGTCATCGAAAGTCCGCGCACGGAAGCCGAGCACTGGCTGGTCGAGACCGTGCGCAGGCAGGCGCAACAAGCGAACATCGGCATGCCCGACGTTGCGATTTACGACGCCCCGGACGTGAACGCGTTTGCCACCGGCATGAATCGGAACAGCGCGCTGGTCGCGGTCAGTACCGGGCTGCTCACCAATATGACCCGCGACGAAGCCGAGGCCGTGCTGGGCCACGAGATCACGCACGTTGCCAACGGCGACATGGTCACGCTGGCGCTGATCCAGGGCGTGGTGAACACGTTCGTGATATTCCTGTCGCGCATCATCGGCAACCTCGTCGACAAGGTGGTATTCAAGACCGAGCGTGGCAACGGCCCGGCATTCTGGATCACGTCGATCATTGCCGAGCTGGTGCTCGGCATCGTCGCAAGCATCATCGTGATGTGGTTCAGCCGCCGGCGCGAGTTCCGCGCCGATGCGGGCGGTGCCTCGCTTGCCGGACGCGAAAAGATGATCGCTGCCCTGCAGCGGCTCAAACAGGCCCACGAAGCGCCGCAACTGCCCGCACAGATGCGAGCCTTCGGCATCTCCGGCGCACAGACCGGAGGGCTTGCACGGCTGTTCATGTCGCATCCGCCGCTCGATGAACGCATCGAGGCGCTGCGCGCCGGTCGCTGAAACCGCCATTTGCAAGAAACAACGCCCGCGCAAGCGGGCGTTTTGTTTTGCACTCGCGTGCGTGTGCCTGGCCGATCAGATTGCGCGTACGCACACCGAGAGCGTTTGCCCGGCATCGCGCTCCAGGGCGACCTGCTTCTGCTGCGCGCCGGCCAGTGACGCGAGCAGCGGCAGCGCGCGCGCACACGGATTGCCGGTGCGAAGGCGCTCCAGTTCAACATCATTCATGCGCGAGATTTCCTGGGGATGCGCATCCATCGAAACGTCGAGCTCGGCGATCGTCCGGTCTGTACGATGGCGCGTAAAGAGCAGCGCGACGCCGAACGGCTGGGTTACGCAACGCACGCCTCCGAGGGGCTCTGGATAGGGTGCGTCGTACGCGACCAGCAGGACCTCCTGTCGATCGACCTGCAATTGTGCGGCTGCCTCCAGCAATCCGATGGCAAAGCTCCAGTTGAATCCGCACAGACTGGTCGATGGATGGTGAGAGTGGGTGGCGATGCCCCAGTAACCCGACGGCGCGTTGTGGACAGAATTGTGAAAGCGCGTGGGCGAAACCTGCCGGTCCGATCCGGCGAGCGTGATGCAGATGTCGTTGATGACGTCCCCGTCGCCTCCGGAAGAAACGAATACGGTTGCCATCGAATCGACCGGCCTGCCGGCCGAGGTAAGCGCCTGTTGCCCGACCGCCAATGCCAGCTTGACCATCGTACCGGTGCGCCGGCGCTCCACGGCCGGCAGCAGATCGGCAACCGGTGGCGCGAGCGGTACGGGGTGGTAAGTTTTTTCGCCCGCCAGGATGGGACGGCAGATGGCCCAGTCGTCCAGCCCCGGCGCCAGGATCGCCACGCTTTCGACCAACAGCTTCACGCCGGCACCCGGCCGATCAACAGGCTGCAGTTCGTGCCGCCGAAACCGAATGCATTGCTCATTGCGATGTCGGGCGGCTGGCGGCGATTGTCGAGCAGGTAGCGAAGCCCGAAGGCCGGGTCGATGGTGCGAGTATTGACACTGCCCGGCATGAAGCCGTGTTCGACTGCCAGCGCGCAAATGATGGCGTCGATGGCACCGCACGCCCCCAGCGTGTGTCCGGTCCAGCCCTTGGTCGAACTGCACGGCGTAGCGTCGCCAAACACGGCACAGACCGCCTTGTCCTCGGTGGCATCATTGCTGCGAGTGCCGGTGCCATGCAGATTGATGTAATCGACGGCAGCCGGTTGAAGTCCCGCGCTCATCAGCGCCTGCTCCATCGCCATGCGCGCGCCAAGTCCTTCGGGATGCGGAGTGGACATGTGATAGGCATCGCTGCTTTCGCCGATGCCGAGCAGCGCAATCGTATCCGCCGTCGCGGCGCCCGCCTGTTTCTCCAGCAATACCATGCCCGCGCCCTCGCCGATGGAAATGCCGTCGCGATCGGCGTCGAAAGGGCGGCAGCCGGCCGGGGAGAGTAGGCCGAGCGAACCAAAGCCATACAGCGTGGTGAGGCAGAGGCTGTCGACGCCGCCCACTACTGCCGCATCGCACAGTCCGGCCGCAATCATGCGCGCTGCATTGCCGAACGCTTTTGCGCTCGACGAACACGCGGTGGAAATGGCCATCGACGGGCCTGTCAGGCCGAAATAGGTCTGCACGAACCAGGCAAGCGAGTAGGTGTTGTGCGTCGTGGCATAACGAAAGTCGGCTGGCAGCGCGCCACCCGCATCGCGCCTGCGGTAGGCGAGTTCGGTCTCAAGGATGCCTGATGTGCTGGTGCCGACAAACACGCCGATGCGGGCCGGGCCGTATTTCTCCCTTGCCTGCATAACTGCTTGGTCAAATCCATCCTGACGCAGGCACAATTGCGCAATGCGGTTGTTGCGGCAGTCGAATTCGGCCAGATCGGCGCGCACCGGTGCCAGCAGGGAATCGGCAATCTGGCCGACGAAGGTGTCGAGGCTGACGGTCTCGAACCCACACGCGGCAAGTCCGGAGCGCATTTTTGCCAAAGCCCGCACCGTGGCGTCGAGCCCGACCCCGGCGCTGCTGGCGACGGCGTAGCGATTTAGAAAAAGCGGGTGCACTCGATAAATTCCAGATTGATTCCGGACCGACAAAAACGCATCCCGGCCCGGCGCTGCGTCTGGCGAGGTTACGTGGCGCGAGACATCCGCGTCAACCGGGTATTTTGGCCTGCTCGTCGCGGCTGAGCACTGGTGCGAAAGGTTATAATCCGGGCAACCGGAAACTACGGTCGACAATACAGGACTAACGCAAGCAATGAACACAGTCGAAACCATGACCGCCCATGAGCGTGAGCTCGCCGAGTTGATCGTCGCGGCGCTGAATCTGGAAATTCAGGCCGCCGAAATCGAGCCGTCGGCGCCGCTTTATCGCGAGGGACTCGGCCTGGACTCGATCGACATCCTTGAGATCG
The DNA here is from genome assembly GCA_035260785.1 of Burkholderiales bacterium. GTDB lineage: Bacteria > Pseudomonadota > Gammaproteobacteria > Burkholderiales > JACQAP01 > JACQAP01. The sequence continues at coordinate 5,766 of DATFUO010000274.1, read as the reverse complement.
CGCTTGCGGTATCCAAGAAGTACGGCTTTCAGTTGCGCTCCGATGACAGCGACAACGTCAAGATCTTCAGTTCGCTGCGCAACCTGAATGAGCATGTACAGAAAAACAGAGCCCGCTGATCGTCCGCTCCCGACCGGTTGGACCAAGGCGGCGCTGCTGGCCGCGGGCGTGGTTGCCTATCAGGTGTTGGTTTACTGGATGATTGTCGACCAACCTAATGGCGGCCTCGGCGCGGGACTCATGGCTGCGCCGCTGCTGGTGGTGGTAGCCTGCGTTCTGGGACGCTCCGCGCGCGGACGCGTCATGCTGGCGGTATTGGCCGCAGCGGGCACAATGGGGTTCCTGTTGTGGCATACCTTGGGAGCAAGTCCGGCGTTGCTCTATCCGGTCCCGTTTCTCACCGTTTACTTATTTCTGCTGTGGTTGTTCGGACGGACCTTGAGAGCGGACCGGCGGCCTCTGATCACGCTGCTTGCGACCCATGTTCATGGCGAGCTGCCTTTGGAAATCGCACGCTATACGCGCCGGGTGACTTGGGCATGGAGCGTTTTCTTCGCGGCCATGGCGCTGACGTCGGTGTTGTTGTTCCTGCTCGAGCCGCTGCCGATCTGGTCGATGTTCAACAATCTGCTGAACCTGCCGCTGGTGGTGGCGATGTATCTCGGCGAATATGCGTGGCGGCTGCGGCGCTTTCCGGATTTTCCCCATGCCTCGATCGCCACCGTATTCCGCGCCTTCCGCAATTTCGATTTCAGCCGGCCCCCGGCCGGCCCCTGATCGCATGGCGCATGTCGCGGCCATCAGCCATGCCGACGCGGCCGATGTGATTGCGTACGACGGCGCGCGACCGGTGTCGGCCGCACGCTTTGTCGCCGACGTCGAACGGGTCGCGGAAATTCTGCCGGCGCGCGCCCACCTGGTCAATTTCTGTGTCGATCGCTACCGGTTCGCGGTCGGCCTGATCGCAGCGCTGGTACGCGGACAGGTGAGCCTGCTGCCGCCGAACCAGACATCGGAAATGCTGCGGCAACTTCAGCGCGACTACGAGGGCCTGTACGTACTGAGCGATGCTCCGCAGGAACCCGACGCGATAGAACACGTGATGTATCCGCAACCCGCGCGCGAATCTGCACGCCGTACTTCGACGCAAAAATTCTCGGTGCCGGCGTTTGCCGGGGAGAAAATCGCGGCCGTCGCTTTTACATCAGGCTCCACCGGAGTGCCCATGCCCCATCGCAAGACCTGGGGAGCGCTGGCGCGCGGGGCGACCGCCGAAGCCGATCGCTTCGCTTTGCATCTCGGGGGCCGGTCCACGCTGGTCGGGACCGTGCCGGCGCAGCATATGTACGGACTCGAGTCCACGGTCCTGATGGCGCTGCGCGGCGGGCTGGCGCTGCACGCCGGCCGGCCCTTCTATCCGGCCGACGTGGCCGCAGCGCTTGCCGGGATCCCCGGCGATCGCGTGTTGGTGACGACCCCCGTGCACTTGCGGGCATTGCTCAACGAAGACATCGCGTTGCCCGGGCTGCGTCTGATCGTCTGCGCCACCGCGCCGCTTTCGGCGGAGATGGCCGCGCTGGCGGAAGCCCGCTATCGGGCGCCGCTGCACGAGGTTTATGGTTTCACCGAAGCCGGCATGGTGGCGACGCGCCGTACCGTGGAAGGCCCTGCGTGGCGCTGCCTGCGCGATGTGCGATTGCTTCGCAACGGCGAAGGCATGCAGGTGGCCGGCGGCCATGTCGAAAACGAAGTCCCGTTCAACGATGTGATCGAGCCTGACGGCGATGATGTCTTTATATTGCATGGGCGCAACGCCGACCTGGTGAATATCGCCGGCAAGCGCACCTCGCTGGGCTATCTCAATCATCACCTGAACAGCATCGAAGGCGTGCGGGACGGCGTGTTCTTCATGCCGGACGAGACTGGCGACGGGGTTACCCGTTTGACGGCTTTCGTGGTGGCGCCCGGCGTTACGCGGGACGTCCTGCTCGGCGCATTGCGCACGCGCATCGACGCGGTGTTTCTGCCGCGGCCGCTGTACTTCGTTCAGGCACTGCCGCGCAACGCCACCGGCAAACTGGCGCGCGAGACATTGCTTCGTTTGGCACAAACCTGCTCGGTCAGGGACGCGCGCGGGGACATTGCGTGAAACAAGCCTGGCTGGAGCAACGCGAACGCTCCAACGATCCCGCGCTACGGTTTCTGGTCTGGCTGGCACTGGGCCTCGGCCGGCCGGCCGGCCGGCTTTTGCTCTACCCGGTTTGCCTGTATTTCCTGCTGTTCGCCGTCAAGGGCCGGGCGGCATCCATGCAGTATCTGGGCAAGGTGCTCGATCGCCCGCCGCGGCTTGCAGATCTTTTCCGTCACTATTACAGCTTCGCAACCGTGGCGCTGGACCGCATGTTTTTACTGCGCAATCGCTTCGTGCAATTCGACGTGCGGGTGCATGGCAAAAACATACTTGAAGAGGCGCAGACGCGCGGCGAACCCTGCTTCCTGCTTGGCGCCCATTTCGGCAGCTTCGAAGCCCTCCACGTTTTCGGCGAAGAGCACAACCTGAACGTCACCATGATGATGTTCGAGCACGGCAGCCGCAACATGAATGCCCTTGCCAGGGCGATCAATCCGGCCCTGGACAGATCGGTGATCGGCATGGGTTCGCCGGATTCGATGATCAAGGTGCAGGAAAGGCTCGAGCGCGGCGACTGGGTCGGCATGCTCGGCGACCGCAGGATCCACGAGTCCGGTGCGGTCAGCGTCCCTTTCCTCGGCGGGCCGGCCGCATTGCCGACCGCGCCGTTTCGCATTGCCGCCTTGGTCGGGCGGCCGGTGGTTCTGATGGTTGCGATTTATGGAGGCGGCAATCGCTACGACCTGCACTTCGAGCGTCTGGCGCAAATGCCGAAACTCGAACGCGGCAAGCGCGACGCGATGATACGGGAATGCGCGACGCGCTATGCACAGCGCCTTGAGCATTACTGCCGGCTCGCACCTTACAACTGGTTCAACTTCTATGATTTCTGGGCGGATGCCAGTGCGCGCACTTGATCGTATCCTTGCGGCGCTGATCCCGGTGGTGCTGGTGGTTTCGGCAGGTCCGGCGCGGTGCGCCGCCAACGACGCGCCGTGGGGCGTCGAGAGTCTGATGCTGAAGTTGTCCGGGGTGGAGCGATCGCAGGCGCGCTTCGTCGAGCGCAAATATCTGAAGGTCCTGAAGGCGCCGCTGGAACTCTCCGGCACGCTGACCTATGTCAGGCCCGGGCGCCTGGAAAAACGCACGCTCAAACCCAAGCCGGAAACGCTCACGGTGGAGGACGACAAGCTCACGCTGGAGAATCCGGCGCGCAACGAACGCCGCGTATTGAAGCTGCAGGATTATCCGGTGCTGTGGGGCTTTATCGAAAGCATCCGCGGTACGCTCGGCGGTGACATCAGGGCGCTGGAGCGTTTTTATCGCGTCGAGCTCGAGGGCGGGCCGGCGAAATGGCGGCTCTATCTCGCGCCGCGCGAGCGCGAGATGAACGAGGTCATCAGCCTGATCCGTATCGACGGCAGCCACGCGCGCATCGACACCATCGAAGTCCGGGAAGCGCGCGGCGACCGCTCGGTCATGAGAATCGTCGAGGACGTTCCGTGAAATCGCCGGCGCGCCTGCGCGTCGGCATCTGGCTGGGGTTCGTTCTTGCCTGCGCAATCATCGTTGCGCGGTCGCAGTACGGCGCCGACCTCGCCGCGTTTCTGCCGAGTTCTCCGTCGCCCACACAGCGCTTCCTGGTCGGGGAACTGCACGAAGGCGTGGTCTCGCGCCTGATTCTGATCGGCATCGAAGGGCGCGGGCAGGACGAACTGGCCGCGCTCAGCCGTTCGCTGGCGGGCCGGCTGCAGAAGAACGATCGTTTCGCCTATGTCGCCAACGGCGAGCGGGACGGGCTGCGAGCCGACGGCGAATTCCTGCTGCGCAATCGTTATCTGCTCAGCCCGGCGGTCACGGCGCAGCGCTTTACCGCGGCCGGCATCCGGCATGGGCTGGAGCTGCAACTGGACCTGCTCAGTTCGCCGACCAGCATGCTGGTGGGCAATCTGCTGCCGCGCGACCCGACCGGTGAGATGCTGCAACTCGTCGACCGGTTGCAGGGCCAGGGCGGGCCGGAAAAACGCGACGGCCTCTGGTTTTCCGCGGACGGAAATCGCGCACTGCTGGTTGCGCAGACGCGCGCGGCCGGCTTCGACATCGACGCGCAGGCGCAGGCGCTGGCACAGATTCGCGCGGCCTTTGCCCAGGCGCTGCCGGAACAGCATGGCGGGGCACGCCTGGTCGTCACCGGGCCGGGCGTTTTTGCGGTGGAAAGCCGCGCGGGCATTCAGCGCGATGCAATGCGTTTTTCCGTACTCGGCACGCTGCTGGTCGGAGCGATCCTGTTGTTCGTCTATCGCTCCGTACGCGTGCTGGCGTTGACTCTGGTGCCGGTGGCGAGTGGTGCCCTGGCCGGCATTGCCGCAGTGAGCCTCGCCTTCGGTTCGGTGCATGGTGTGACGCTCGGATTCGGCGCCACGCTGATCGGCGAGGCCGTGGACTACGCGATCTATCTGTTTACCAATACCGCGCCGGGCAGCACCCCGAAGACGACCTTGCAGCGCATCTGGCCGACGCTGCGGCTGGGCATGTTTACGTCGGTATTCGGCTTCGGCGCGATGCTGTTTTCCGGATTCCCGGGGCTTTCGCAGCTCGGCCTGTTTTCGATTGCCGGGCTGGTCGTCGCGGTTTCGGTGACGCGCTGGGTGTTGCCTGAATTGGTGCCGGAGGGATACCACGTCAAGACAGCGGCTGCGCTGGGCCCTTCGGTGATGCGCGTGCTCGCTCAGGCGCACCGCGTGCGAATTCCGCTGCTGGTGCTGGTCATTGCAGCGGCGGCATGGCTCGCAATCAGGGGTTCGACGGTCTGGGACGATGAATTGTCGAGCCTGAGCCCGGTGCCGCTGCCGGTGCAGCGCCTCGATCAGCAGATGCGCGCGGACCTCGGTGCGCCGGACGTCGGCCCGCTGATTGTGGTCAAAGGCGTTTCCGAGCAGGCGGTGCTCGAAGTCGCGGAGCAGGTCGGCGCCACGCTCGCCGAGCTCCGGACCCGGGGAGTGCTCTCGGGATTCGATTCGCCGGCGTTTTATCTTCCCAGCATCAGCGCGCAGCAGGCACGGCAACTGGCCATACCCGATTCGGCAACGCTGAAGCGCAATCTTGCGACGGCCGCGAACGGATTGCCGTTTCGGGCCGGAACTTTTGCTGCGTTCATCGAGGATGCGCAGGCCTCGAGACACCGCGCCCCGCTGTCGTCGCAGGATCTGGCGGGAACCGGCGTAGGCCTGAAGCTGCAGGCTTTGCTCGCGCACCGTGAGGACGGCTGGTTCGCCATGCTGCCGTTGCGCAACGTATCCGACATGCAATTGCTGGAAGCGGGGCTGTCGAAACACGATCGCGCGCTGGTGGCGCTGCTCGACATGAAGCGCGAACTCGATGGTCTTTATCGCGGCTACCGCCTGCGCGCACTCGGTTTCGCCTTTCTCGGCGCGCTGGCGATCGTGGTGTTGCTGGTGGCTACGCTGCGCTCAGTTGGGCGCACCTGGGATGTCGTGGCGCCGCTCGCGGCCGCGGTGCTCGTCACGGCGGGCGTTCTGCTTGCGACCGGCCCGCGCCTGAACATTTTTCATCTGGTGGCGTTGCTGCTGGTGGTCGGCGTCGGCTCGAACTACACGCTGTTCTTCGAGCGGGGC
>DATFUO010000273.1:0-6391 GCA_035260785.1 Burkholderiales bacterium | reverse complement strand
GCGACCACATCGTCGCCGTATTCCCGCTCCGCACGATCGTGGCCGGATCGGCATAGGAAGTGGCGGTTTCGTCCTCCCCCACGCTCTTCCACCCTGCCCAGGCAGGGGTGCTTAGCAATAACAGCAAAATCGCGAGCTTCTTCATTACGCCTCCTTCGGCCCGAAGTTTACCGGACGGACGCGGCGGGGATGGTCAGACCGATCCGCATAGGCGGCAACAGGCTGCCTGGTCGATTACTAATGACATACGGAGAGGTCGCCTGCCTTTGCCCGAATCTTGACTCTTTGCTCGCCTGCACCTATACCAACAGGGGACGGCCTCGCGATCCGGGTACACGCAAAACCGCCGAACAACGCAGGGGAGGTTTTCCGGTTCGACCGTCTTATCATCCCGATCGGTCGTCTTTGAGGGCACAGAGTTCCCGGGTTCCGTTCCAGCAACGCCACATAACAGGAGGTCGATATGGAAGACGCGAAGGTAGAACTAGATCGCCGTGATTTCATGGGACTCGCGGCCGCCATGGCCGCAATCGGGGTGGGCGCTGCCTTACCCGTCACCACGGCGACCGCGGCGCAGGGCACGGCCACCGACTTCACCCGCTGGCTCGACAGCATTCCCGGCAATCAAAAGGTCCTGTTCGACATGCGCGAACCCAATGGCGGCATGGCATTCGCATGGGCCTGGGTGTGGCTCTTTACCGCCCCACAGGCCTACGGCGTGCCCGAAAGCGACCTGGGCGCCGCGATTGTGCTTCGCCACAACGGGATCCCGGTCGCGTTCGACGATTCCGCCTGGAGGAAATACAAACTCGGCGAGTTTTTCAAGATCGATGATCCGGAGACCGGCAAGCCGGCCGTGCGCAATCCCTACTACCTGAAAATGAGCGAACCTCTCCTTCCAGAAATGGCGATGCAAAAGCTGATCGACCGGGGCGTGAGGGTCATCGCCTGCGACATGGCGATCCATTTTTACAGCGGCTTGGTCGCCAAGCAGATGGGCATGAAGCACGAGGACGTAAAGGCCGACTGGAATTCCGCCGTGCTGTCCAACGTCGCCCACGCGCCGTCGGGTGTCGTGGCATGCCAGGGCGCGGTCGCCCGCGGCTGCACCTACCTCTTCGCCGGCTAGACTTGCGAAAAGCGCAGCATCGTGCCGCGCACCGGGCCTGAGCTCGCCCGCGCCCGGCACCCCGGCCGCAGCCGGCCTGCGGCGCGAGGAGGCTGCGCGCTAAAATAATCCATGAAGAGAGCATTCTTCGCGATACTCGCCATCCTTGTGCTGCCGGGGAATCCACCGGCGGCCCATGCGCGCTCAACCATGGAGGAATTGAAGGCGCGCGCAGTGCTCGATGACTATGAAGCCAATGTCGTCTTCGGCTACAACATCGTGATGGAGACCAACCGGTATGCCGGGCGCTACGCCGGCAGTGCATTGCGCTGTAGCAGTTGCCATCTCAAAGGGGGCACGCAGCCGGACGGATTCCCGTTGAATGTCGCCGGGGTCTATCCGAAGTGGCGCGCAAAAAACGGCGTACGCAACGGTCTCGGACTGCGCATCCGCGACTGCTTCCTGTACAGCCTGAACGGCGTCATGCCGCCGGAGGAAGCCCCCGAGGTCCTCGCTGTCGCCGCGTACATCAGCTATCTTTCCGAAGGCGAAGTCATCGGGCGTCCGCCGAAAGGCGCGGGTGTGCCCACCCTGCCGGACACCGGCGCGGATCCGAATCCGGCGCGCGGCCAGGCGGTGTACAAGCGCGAGTGCGCCCTCTGCCACGGCGCAAACGGCGAGGGCAAGGCGCCGATTCCGCCGGTGTGGGGACTGGACTCCTACAATGCCGGCGCGGGACTCAACAGCGTGCAACGGCTTGCCGGATTCATCTGGGCCAACATGCCGATGGGCAAGGAGCGCAGCCTCGCTCATCAGGAAGCGCTCGATGTGGCTGCGTTCATCAGCCTCCAGCACCGTCCGTTCGACCCGCGCGAAGGACGCCTGAAGAAACTGGCGGAGACGATCTACTACCGCGTCACCAGGGTTTTCGGGAAGGAAAATCCCTGATGACCCGGAAATGGCCGGCGCCGTGATGAACGTGCTGCGCGAAGCATTGCCCGATTTCTCATGGTGGCGCGCCGTCGACACGCGGCACGAAGCCATCGCGGGATTTACCGGGGCGCTGCTGGTCATTCCACAGGCCATCACGTTTGCATACCTCGCCGGCGTCGCACCCGAGTACGGGCTGTACTGCGCCGTCTTCGTGGGTTTCCTCGCCAGTCTTTTCGGCAATTCGCCGATGATGGGCGGACCGAACACCGCGGTGTCGATCCTTCTCAGCCTGACGGTACTGCCGTTTTCAGGACGCGGCAGCCCGCTGTACACCGAATTCGTCCTCACGCTGAGCCTGATGGTCGGGCTGATCCAGCTTTGCATCTGGCTGCTGCGCGGCGCGGAAGTGTTCCGCTACTTCAGCCCCGCTGCCATCGCGGGCATCAAAACGGGGGTGGGCGTTCTGCTGATTACCTCCGCATTGGAAGGCGCGCTCGGCCTGTCGCCGATGACAACGAAATTCTTCTACGAAAAGTTCTACATCGTTGTCGGCGCGTGGGCGGACCTCGTCAATCCTTACGCGGCGATCGTCAGCGGCATCACCATCGCCGCCGGCTTGCTGCTGAAGAAGCGCTGGCCGCGCAGTTACATCATCAGCGCGGTCCTTATCGGCAGTCTGGTCGGCGCCGTGATATACGGGTGGTTCGGACCGGTCCGATCGCAACTGGAATTGCTCGGTCACGTCACCCTGCGGGCGCTACCGCTGAATTTGCCGCGACTGGGGCCGCAGCATTGGCTGTTCATGGAGCAGGTCGTGCCTCAGGCCCTCGCCATCGCGGTGCTGGGCCTTGCGCAGTCGCTGGTGATTGCACGCGATCTGAAGGCAGGCGCCGTACGCGATCTGGACCTGCACAAGGAAGTCTTCGCGCAAGGCATCGCCAACGCGTTGAGCCCGTTTTTCTCGGCCTTCGCGGGTTCCGGCAGTTTCAATCGGACCAGTGTTGCACTGGAGATGGGCGCCCGCACGCCGCTTGCGGGGATGGTCGCGGCGATTTTCGTGGTGCTCATCGCATCGGCGCTGGGGCCGCTGCTGACCTGGCTGCCGATGCCGGTGATCGCCGGCGTCATGGCCCTCGTGGGGATCGGCATGATCCAGGGCAACGAGATTCGTCCATTACGCAACCGGGTCGACGGACCCGTGTTCCTGATCACAGTGCTGGCCGTGATTTTCCTGAGCCTGGAAGTCGGGATCCTGGTCGCCGTGGCGGTCTCGGTCGGATTCTTCGTTGCCAGCGTGTCCCGGGTGAAATTGTCCGTGTCCCAAGACGGTGACGAAGAACGCATCGTCGTCACGGGTAACCTGTTTTACGCGTCTCTCGATCGCCTTGCCAAGCATCTGCAGGGCAACCCCGCCGCGCGCACGGTCCTGGACCTGAGCCGCGTGCCTTATTGCGACGCCACGGCACAAGCCATGATCGAAAAAATCCGGGTGGAGCGTGCCCGCCACGGAGGGAGGCTGGAGGTTTCGGCTGCGGTGTAGCGCAAGGGCGCACGGCTCGTTCAACAGACCCGGCGTGAGGTCATCGCGCAGGCCGCCGTTTCGCGCGATTCACGCTGCGCCGGATACACCGGACTGATGGGCCTTCAACCGCGCCACTTCCTGTTCGAGTTCGGCGACGCGCCGGTCTCGCACAGCGAGCGTGCGCGCCACATCGGCCGCTTCGAAGCGCTGCGGGATATGCTTCGGACAGTTGGCATCCCATGCCGTTACCCTGAACAGAATCACCCGCTCGCCGCGGGCCTTCTCACCCGGGGGCATCAGCTTCTCGAGCAACGCCGCATCGTCCTCGACCACGCGTGCCTCACCCCAGATCTTCACGCGCTGACGATTTTCGTAGTCGATCAGGAACAGATGCGCTTTCGGATTTTCGGCAAGATTGCCCAGCGTGATGAACTGCCGGTTGCCCTGCAAATCCGCAAATGCGATGGTCCTGACATCGAGCACATGCAGGAATCCCGCAAGGCCGCCACGGTGCTGGATGTACGGCTGGCCCGCGGCATTCGCAGTGCCGAGGAATGCGCTGGTCTGCGCGGCAATGAACGCGGCGATGTCCGGTGTGATCGTGGTTTCCCAGCCCTCGCCCTCTTCCATCCTCGCGTACGCCCGGCGCGAACCCTCACGCGCCTGGATCGCCTTGACGGCCGGCGTGAATGCGATGTCGCTGGGAACGGGAGTGGATTCGGTCATGGCGGTCTTCGTTTTGGGATGGGTCCGGGTTGAGTTCGCTTCGCGCTGCGCATCGTCAATAAGGCGTATGTTGACGAATTCCGATGGAAAGAAGAATAACCGGCGATTACAATTAATTATTCCGGTTACTGGAATATTGAATGGACCGGTTTCACCTCATGTCCGTCTATGTGGCGGTGGCGGAGGAAGAAAGTTTCGCCGGCGGCGCGCGCCGGCTGGGGATGTCGCCGCCTGCCGTGACCCGCGCGATCGCGTCGCTCGAAAAGCGCCTCGGCGTGACCCTCCTCACCCGGACCACGCGCTTCGTCCGGACCACCGATGCGGGGCAACGCTACCTCGAGCATGCCCGACGCATCATCGCGGAAGCTGATGAAGCCGACGAAGCCGTGGCCGGAGTGAACGCCGCGCCGCGCGGCCAGCTTGCCGTGACCGCACCCGTTCTGTTTGGCCGCATGTTCGTGATGCCCAGCATCATCGAATATCTGGAGCGCTTTGCCGACATGTCCCTCTCGGCCCTATTCCTCGATCGGGTCGTCAACCTGCTCGAGGAAGGCATGGACGTGGGTGTGCGCATCGGCGCGCTGCCCGACTCGAGCATGAAGGCGATCGGCGTCGGCCGCGTGCGCCGCGTCGTGTGCGCCGCACCGGATTATCTCAAGGCGAACGGCGTGCCGCGCGCGCCGGCCGATCTCGCGAAGCACACCCTCATTACCGCAAATCCGGTGTCGCCGTCGGTCGATTGGAAATTCGTCAACGGCAAGAAAACGACGTACGTCAAGCTCCCGCCGCGGCTGACGGTGACGACCAACGAGGCCGCCATCGTCGCGGCGGTACAGGGATTCGGCGTGACGCGCCTCCTTTCCTATCAGGTCGCCGCATTCCTGGCTTCGGGACAGTTGAAAACGCTGCTAGCCGACCACGAACCCCCGAGCCTGCCCATCCATGTTCTGCACAGCGAAGGCCGGCAGGCCTCTGCCAAGGTCAGAACATTCGTCGACTTGCTGGTGGACAGGTTGCGCGCGGACAAGGCGCTGAACTGAACGGGCGCAGGATCAAGCGCCTGGACATCGGGCAGGCCGATTGGAAAGGGAAACGAACATGCACACGATCATCGTCCTCGCGATTGGATTCGGCTTGCTCGGCCTGTGCGCCCTCGCCGGTTATTTTGCCGGAGGCGTGCCCGCGATCGCATCCGCTGCGTTGGTCTTCCTTCCGCTGTGGTTCATTGGCGCAGGGATCAACATGTATATGGGCATCAAGATGGCGGGCTACTCGGTCGCCGAAGAAACGCCAATGTTTCTCCTCGTATTCGGAGTGCCTGCCGCGGCGGCACTCGTTGCCTGGTGGATGCTGCGCTGAAGCGCCGCGCCTTGCGGCACTCGCCCGGACAACGCACCGCTATCGGCGTTTTCAGCCTGGCGCGGGTCGTGCCACTTCGCGCGACCTCTGCGAACCGGATTCCTGGATCACGTCGAGCCGCTTCAACGCGTCGGTTGCATGGTCGAGGAATGCGCGGACCTTCGGCGTCAACCTTTCGTCCACTTTCGGGATCCGCGGCGTTGTACGCGGCCAGCAAGCACGCAGTCGAAGGGCTGACGAAATCGGCAGCGCTCGAAGGTGCGGCTGCGGGCGTGCGCGTCAATGCGATTTCGCCTGGTCCGATCGACACCGGCATGCTGGATCGCTTTACGGGCAGCGTCGAAAGGAAGGCCGCCTTTGCCGCCGGCGTGCCGGTCGGTGGCCGCATCGTCGCCGACACGCGCGACGCCCTGACATTGCGCGAAGCGGGGTACCGGCCGGTGCAATACATCCCGCGCAGCGATGTCGACATGTCGCTTCTGCAACGCACGGACCGCGCGACCTACTGCCCTTACAAGGGGCACTGCGCCTACTACGGCGTCCCTGCCGGCGGGGAGCGCTCGGTCAACGCGGTGTGGACATATGAGGCACCTTATGCGGCCCGGCGATCAAGCATCATCTCGCGTTCTACCCGGATCGCGTCGATACGATCGAGGAACGTGCCGAAGCCCGAGATGCTTCGGCCACCGTTCGGTCGTCATTTAATTTCCTTACTCTGGATCGATTACTGTCATGACAAAACG
>DATFUO010000272.1:0-2292 GCA_035260785.1 Burkholderiales bacterium | reverse complement strand
CCGAACGTGACCTGGCCGTCGCCGCCAAGGGCGACATTTTTGCCGCGGCGAACGGATATGATGGTGGTGCCGTGAATGGTTTCGCTCATGCCGAAAAGTTATTTGTTGCCGGCCGCACGGCGGCGCGTGCCGGTCCGGGAGAATTGCCCAGGCACGAAAGTGCCCGCCGGACAACCGTCAGATCGGGGATTGTACTGGAGAGTTCAAGTTGCCGAACCGGCGCCGGTGCGTTCCAGGCTGGAAAACGCGATGCCCACGATCGCCATTGCCCAGACGACGATCGCACCGGTGGGCAAGTCGAACAGGGTCGAAGCGACCAGGCCGAACAGATAACCCAGCCCGCCCACGGCGTAAGCTTTGGCGAGCCGGAAACGAGTGGCATTGCGCGATGCGAGCGCGGGAATGATCAGGCTCGAAAATACCAGGTAAACGCCGACCATCTGCACCGAAGCGGTGACGGACAGGCCGAACAGCAGATAAAAGCCGATGCGGCCGAGGCGCTGGCGGCCGATGCCGAACCACGCCGCCAGAACCACGGCGCTCAGCACCGCGACGATGATGACTTGCATGCGTCCGACCCAGAGGATCTGTCCGACCAGCAGGTCCTTCAGGTACTCGCCGCCGTGCGGATTGCTGGCAAGGAGCAGGACGCTGAGCGTTGCGGCCAGCACGAACACCGTGCCGATGATGGCTTCCTGGATGTCGGGCCAGCGCTTCTCGGTCCAGGTCAGGAACAGCGCACCGAGCAGGGCGGCCGCCAGCGCGGAAATCTGCACGGCTGCGCCCTGTGCTTCCCAGCCAAAAAAATCGGCTGCAATCACGCCGACGCCGGCAATTTGCGCGATGGCAATGTCGATGAACACGATGCCCCGGTTCAGCACCTGTATTCCCAGCGGCGCATGGGTCGCGACAACAAGCAGACCCGCAATCAATGCGGGAAGCAGAATGCTGAGCTCGAGGTTGGGCATGTTATTTTTTCACTGCCTTGAGTCGCGCGATCGAGTCGTCGAACAGGCCGAACAGGTCCTTGGCGCCTGGCGTTCCGCCGACGGTGTACGGCAGTTCCACCGCAGGAAGATTCGTTTTTTCCGCGAGCGATGTCGCAGCCTTCGGATCCTGATAGGCTGAACGAACGATGAGGTCGGCCGCGCCGCCCTTCAACCGCCCGACCAACTCCGAAAGATGACCGGCACTCGGCGGAATGCCCGGCTTGGGTTCGATGTCCATGACTTCCACCAGACCCAGCCATTTGATCAGGTATACCGAGTCCTTGTGATACGGCACGACCCGCAGGCCTTTCAAAGGTGCCGCGTCCTTTTCCCAGCGCGGGATTGCCTGTGCCCAGCGATCCTGAAAGTCCTTGCTGCGCGACTCGTAGTAGGCAGTGTTCCCTGCATCGATCTGCTCGAGGCGCTGCGTGAGCACCAGCCCGACCTTGGCGATATTGCGCGGATCGAGTTGAATATGCGGGTTGCCTCCGGGGTGGACATCCCCATCCGCACGATCCAGCCGGGTCGGGACTTCCAACCGCTCCACGAAATCGGCAGCGGCGATGAAACCCGGCTGTCCCGGCTGTACTTTCTGGTTTCCCGCGGTCTGCAGCAAAACCGGCAGCCAGCCGATTTCGAGTTCGGCGCCGGTGCAAATCGCCAGGTCGGCGCTGCGCATGTGTGCGACCAGGCTTGGCCGGGCTTCGATGCGGTGCGGGTCCTGCAATGCATTGGAGGCCTGGTAGACCGAGACTTTGTTGCCGCCCAACTCAGTCGCGAGCGCCGCCCATTCCGGCAGGCAGGCGAAGATGTTGACGGCTGCGAATGCCGGAGAGCACACGGCGCATAGGGCCATGGCGCCGGCGAATGTTGTCCATCTGTTCATTTTCATATCCTTTCGTTTCGACTGCACGCTCGCGCGCAGCTCGTTTCGTTGAAGGCGCCAGCCGCATCAGAATTTGTGGGCGCCGTGCGTGCCGAGACTCATGATGTATTGCAGGAAGACCTGGTTGTCGGCTTGAATGAAGCGGGCCTCGTCGCGCGCGAACTGCAACCGGAAGCGCGAAAACTCCGACGGCGAAAAATCGATCATCGCCGTGGTTCGCTTCGGATCGTTTTCGGCAAGGCGCGGGAAATCGGCGGCGGTCAGCGCCCCGCTCCTTACCAGACCGATATCCGGGTTGCCGCTGTTCAGCTCTTCATAGCGGAGTCCCACGCGCCAGCGGGCCATGAACTGGTAGGCGCCCTGCATGTACCAGCCGGACTGGCTGGAGTGATAGTTGCCGGAGAGATTGGCGCCGGC
>DATFUO010000271.1:0-3599 GCA_035260785.1 Burkholderiales bacterium | reverse complement strand
CCAGCCGTGCAGCACGTAGAACTGCCGCTGCAGGACCGCGTTCACCAGCTCCTTGTCGCCCCGCGTGCGATCCACGGCATCCTGCAGCCGTCCACGTTTGCGCGCATCCGCGAGCGCCTCCCCTGCTTGCGCCGCGTACCTCGCATACGCGATCCGCTGCTTCGCATCCGGCTCACCGATGAATTGCAATCGTTCGAGCTCGCCGAAGCAGCATTCCGCGTCCGCCGCCGGCGTCGGGGCCGCCGACAGCAGCTTGCCCCAGGAGGCAGGACCCAGCGGCCAGGTGTTCTCGTAGTGGCGAACCCGCGGCCGCTCGTGCGCGATCTCGAGCGCGGCCTCGGTCAATTGTTCATGATCGGCGCAGAAAGTCGATTCGACGATGGCGCGCTTCTTTTCGCGGACCAGGGCGGCGAAGTTCACGGAGTGTCCGGTGAAATCGGAGTACGTCGAGGTCAGCACGTCGGTTCGTGTGTCGTCCATCCAGAGGCGATTCACTTTGGCGAGGAACTCGTAACCGACGCTGCCGTCGATGGGCCAGTCGTCCTTCAGTCGCTCGTCGTTCTCCAGAATCTTCTCGACATAGATTCGTCCCTTCGGCAGCAACGCGCGCAGCCGCTTGAAATATTCCAGCGGTTCGCGCAGACCGTCCGGGTGATCGACCCGGAGCCCTGCGATCTCGTCGCGGACAATCATCGCCTCGATGCGCGCATGCGTGGCTGCGAATACCTCGGGCAATTCCATGCGAATGCCGCTCAAGGTACCGATGTCGAAAAAGCGCCGATAGTTTCCGAGCTCCCCCGCCAGCTTCCAGCCGTGCAGCACGTAGAACTGCCGCTGCAGGACCGCGTTCACCAGCTCCTTGTCGCCCCGCGTGCGATCCACGGCATCCTGCAGCCGTCCACGTTTGCGCGCATCCGCGAGCGCCTCCCCTGCTTGCGCCGCGTGCCTCGCATACGCGATCCGATCCTTCGTATCCGGCCCATCGATGAATTGCAATCTTTCGAGCTCGCCGAAGCAGCATTGCGCGTCCGCCGGCGTCGGGGCCGCCGACAGCAGCTTGCCCCAGGAGGCGGGACCCAGCGGCCAGGTGTTCTCGTAGTGGCGAACCCGCGGCCGCCCATGCGCGATCTCGATCGTGAGCTCGCCCGCCTCGATGGCGTCTCCGTAGGGGCGCGCCAGAGAACATACATGAACACGAAAGGGTTGATGCGGCCGGACCCTGAAATCGAAGTACTCGGCAAATTCGCTGAACGGTCCATGCGCGAGCACGTGATCCCACCACGGATTGTGCTCCGACGCCGACATGTGATTCGGCACGATGTCGAGGAGGATTCGCAGGTCATGGGAACGTGCGCAGTCCACGAAACTGGCCCAGGCGGGTTCGCCGCCGAGGTCTTCGCTGATCCGCGTGGGATCAGTGACATCGTATCCATGCTGACTGCCGGGAACCGCCTGCAGGCAGGGCGAGAGGTAGACATGGCTGATTCCCAAATCGGCCAGGTACGGCAGGACGTGTTCCGCCTCCGCCAAGGGAAATCCCGCATGCAGCTGCAGGCGATAGCTGGCGATCCATTTACCGCTCATGGCTGAGCACCACGAAAGAGCGCGCGGCGAGACTCACCAAACGATTGCGTTTCACCGCCTCTTTCTCCACGGGCAGCGCGGGGCGCGCCGTATCGAACGCCACCCTCCAACCTGACGGGTAAAGCTGGTGAGAAATGCGAAACGATACGGGCTCGTGATGGGCGTTGAGGAGCAGCAGAAAGTCCGCGTCCTCAGCGCACTGTCCCCTGCTGTCGCGTATCTCAGGCGCCATCCCATTGAGGTACATGCCGAGAGTACGCATCCAGCCGCCGTCCTCCCAGTCCTTCGCCACCATCCGCTTGCCGTCGGCTCTGAACCACACGATATTCTTATCGGGGTGCTTCGCTTCGGGATCACCGTCGTAGAAGGCGTACCGATGAAAATTCGGATGCTGCTTGCGATATTGGACCACTCGCCGCGCGAATTCCAGGAATTCCGTGCGCAGCGCGTCCAAATCCCAGTGATACCAGGAAAGTTCCGAGTCCTGACAATAGGCGTTGTTGTTGCCTCGCTGAGAGCGGCTCAACTCGTCGCCGCCGGAAATCATGGGGGAACCTTGAGCCAACATCAGGGAACACCAGAAATTGCGCTTTTGCCGTTCGCGCAGTTCGATGATTCCTGCGTCCTCGGTCGGACCCTCCGCGCCGCAATTCCACGAGCTGTTGTCGTCGCTGCCGTCGCGGCTGTCTTCGCCGTTGGCTTCGTTGTGCTTCTGCTCGTAGCTCACGAGATCCTGCAGCGTGAATCCGTCATGCGCCGTGACGAAATTGACGCTCGCCGACGGCGGCCGGCGAGTGGTTTCATACAGATCCGCACTGCCGGCGAGGCGAGTCGCGATATCCGAATGCAGACCCATATCGCCTTTCCAGAACTTACGCACCGTATCTCGATACTTGCCGTTCCACTCCATCCATCCCACCGGAAAGTTGCCGACTTGGTAGCCGCCCTCGCCGAGATCCCAAGGTTCGGCGATCAACTTGACGGGAGCGAGCGTCGGATCCTGGTAAATCGTGTCGAAGAAGGCGCCCAATTGGTCCACGTCCATGAGTTCCCGAGCGAGCGCGGACGCGAGGTCGAAGCGAAACCCGTCCACATGCATCTCGGTGACCCAGTAACGGAGACTGTCCATGAGCAGCTGCAGGGAGTGCGGGTGAACCATGTTCAGCGTGTTGCCGGTGCCCGTGAAATCCATGTAGTGCCGCGGGTCGCCCGGAACCGTGCGGTAGTAGGCCAGGTTGTCGATGCCGCGAAACGAAAGGGTCGGGCCGACGTGATTGCCTTCGGCAGTGTGGTTGTACACCACGTCCAATATCACTTCGATGCCGGCGCTGTGCAGCGCTTTGACCATCTCCTTGAATTCATGGATCACGTCGCGCGGATTTTGGCGATTGGCCGCATAATCCGGGTGCAAGGCGAAGAATCCCAGCGTGTTGTAGCCCCAATAGTTGCGCAGCCCCTTGTCGATCAGATGGCGGTCGTGCACGAAGTAATGCACCGGCATCAACTCGAGCGCCGTGACGCCTAAGCTTTGAAGATGCTTGACGATGGGTTCGGACGCCATGCCTGCATAGGTGCCGCGCAAGTGGCTGGGCACATCTGGGTGCAGATGGCTCATACCGCGAACATGAGCCTCGTAGATGATGGTCTCGTGCGCCGGATGCGAGGGCCGCCGATCTCCGCTCCAGTCGAAGCCGGGATCGATGACCATTCCCAAGGGCGCGAAGGGCGCGCTGTCTCGGTCATCGAACGACAAGTCACCGTCCGGATCTCCCAGCTGATAGCCGAACAGCTCGTCGGCCCAGGTCAGATCGCGGCCGATCGCCTTGGCATAAGGATCGAGCAGCAATTTGTTGGGATTGAAGCGCAATCCGCTTTCGGGAACGTACGGTCCGTGCACGCGATAGCCGTACAACTGGCCCGGCCCGACACCCGGCACGTAAACGTGCCAGGCGCCGCTGGTGCGCTCGCGGATGCGGATGCGCTGTTCCTCGTTCCCCGATGCATCGAACAGGCAG
>DATFUO010000270.1:0-6040 GCA_035260785.1 Burkholderiales bacterium | reverse complement strand
CTGGTCGGTGTGACCGGGTAATTCATCCATGCGCCGCAAATAGCGAAAGACGACTTCCATGGTGACGTCGTCGCGCACCGAAACCATGTCGAAGTCCATCAACGCGCCGACCGAATCCTCCGGGTAGGACATTGCGGCGCGAAGCTGCTCGCGCTCCTCCACCGACAGCGAATGCAGCACGTCGTCGACCACGTCCTGGGGCAGGTCGGGAACGAGGTCGGCGATTTCATCGGTATCGAGCTGTTCCGTGGCCGCCACCAGCTCATGCGCGTCCATGTTCTCGATGAGCGTCTCGCGGACCGAATCCGAAACCTCGAGCAGGATTTCGCCGTCGCGCTCCGCCTTGACCAGATCCCAGACGACCAGTCGCTCTTCGAGGGGCAGCGCCTCCAGAATGTAGGCGACATCGGCGGGGTGGAGCTTGTCGAGTTTCTTCTGCAGCTCGGCGAGGTTCTGTTTGTGGACGAGCGACTCCACCAATTCATGACGGGGCATGTCCTGCTTGTGGACCATGCTCTCCAGGATCCGGTGCTTTTGCAGCAGCACCCTGACCTGCTCGAGGGCCTCCTGCACGCTTTGTGCGCGTTTCTTTTTCCTCGCCGCCGTAGCCATCGTTCAATCCCGATCAAAGACCGGCAAAGGATACTGCATGTTTGCGATCGCCTGACCGGGCGGCGGCCGAAAATAAAAGCGGGGCCCGGTTTGCAGGCCCCGCTGCAACGGATATGCGCCTTTGCGGCGCGTCGGCCTACTGCTTCGGCGGCGTACGGGTCGCTTCCCAGGAAACAAATTCCAGGCCGCGGTCGCGCTTGGCCCAGATGCTGTGGAAGCGGATTTCAACGGCCAGATCCTGGCCTTTGACGGTCACATCGAAGTTGCCGAGCCCGGATATGATGGCAATGCACCCGAAGGTGCGTACCGTCACATCGCTGCGTCGCATGACGCGATATTTGACGGTTCCGGATTTCATCGAATCGATGTAGCTCGCCTTGTTGTCCACGACCGCCGACGAATGGATATAAACGAGATCGTTGCCAAGGAGCCTTTGCAGCGCGCCGAAATCATCTCCCATCTGCGCCGCGTAGCGCGCATCTTCCGACGCCAGCGCCTCGTCGGCCGTGATCGGACCGCCGCAGTCCTCCGCCCTCACCGGACTCGTGCCCGCCGCCAGAATTGCGAATCCGAGAAGCAGACCAGAAAACTGTTTCATGATTCCTCCCTGTATGGTTCGTTATTGGAAAAGACCGGCGTCCAGCCGCCGATCAGCGATTAAACGCCAATCCCCCACCTCGGTGCACAACGCTGATTCCTATCCGGGCAAAACCCGGCCGTTCGCCTACTGCGGCGTAAGCACCGCCATCGGTTTGGCATCGCAGACCACTTTGTTGCCAGCCAGCCGTGCCGAATAGATCGACAGCTTGCCGGCCCTCCAGCCGTAACCGTAGCGCTTTTTGTCGTCGACGCCCTTGTCATTGGCGCTCCTGGCTGCGCCTTCGCCTTGCAGATAATCGCAATTGGCACCGGGATCGTTCAGGGACAGTTCGTAATTGAACTTCTGCTCCGGCCAGGTTGCTTCGCCCGATTCACTGAAAATCCAGGTCCGCCCTTTTTCGTCGCCATATTTGCCGGCAATGACGAAACGATTGAGCTGCGGGCTCAATTCGCCTGCGATCGGGACGTAGTCCGCCCACTTGCCCTTCATGAAATCGGGTTCGGCAATTCGCAACCGGTCTAATTTTCCCTGCGCGTTTTTGGCTGCCTCGAAGCGGATGTATTTCACTTCGTTGCTCGACACCGGCTTATCGTCCGCGCCGACGACCAGGCGATAAGACCCGGGCTTGCCGTCGGGCTCGATATCGAGCACCGCCTGCAGCGAAGCCTTGTTGAAATCTGTCACCACGATCGGGTACGCGCGGCCTTCCCGTCGGATGGCGATGACTACGGGCTGGGCCTTCTTCGCCGCCGCGTGCGGACTTTTCATCGCCGACAGCACGCTCAGATAGGCTTCATTGATCCAGATGCCTTCGACATCTTTCAGAAATACCCGGTCCTTGCGCGCGGCCGGGGTCTGCGCGGGAGGATTCTGCGCGAATGAAAAAAGGGTGGTAACGGCGAGGCAAACTGCGGCAAGGAACTTGATGCGACGATGCATGGCTGATTTCCTGAAATTCATGATTTTTGGGCGGCCACTGCGGGTCGCTGTTTCCACAACCCGGTGGCCTGCTCGAAGGCATGGGCGATCTGCAGCAGGCCGAAATCGTCCTGGTGGCGTCCGACGATCTGCAGGCCGACTGGCAATCCTTTGCGGCTGAATCCGCAGGGAACGGAGAGGGCCGGGGCGCCGGTGACGGTGATGCGGGAACAGGAACGCATCCAGTCGATGTAGGTGTCGAGTTTGACGCCGTTGATTTCGGTCGGGTAGGGCATGGCCACATCAAACGGCAGTACCTGGACCACGGGTGCCACGAGGAAATCGTACTTTTCCATGAACTCGCGCATGCGATGGAACAATTGCGTGCATTGCACTTCCGCCGCGCCGATTTGCGGCCCGGTCAGGCGCGATCCCTGCTCGATGTTCCAGACCACGGTGTCCTTCATCTGGTCGCGCTTGCTCTTCAGCAACTGGCCGAACGACAGCTCCATGTTCCACGCGCGCATGACACCGAAGATATTGTCGGCCTCGCGCAGATCCGGGGTCGCATCCTCCACGACACAGCCCAGGTCGGCAAATATCCCGCGTTGCCTCTCGGTGATTTCGCTGACCTCCGGTCCGAACGGCAACCCGCCCAGGTCGCGGCTCCAGGCAATGCGCGCGCCCTTGAATTCCCTGGCCAGCGAACGCGCGAACATCCGTCCGGGTTCCTGCAGCGAGGTGGGCGCGCGCGCGTCCGGGCCTGCGATCGCGGACATCGTCAGGGCAACGTCCTGCACCGTGCGCGCCATCGGCCCGACCACGCCCAGGTGGTACCACGCTGAAAGGCTCGGCCAGTTCGGTACACGTCCGGGAGACGGGCGCAGACCGACAACATTACAGAAACTGGCCGGGTTGCGCAGGCTGCCGCCCAGGTCGGTGCCGTCCGCTATCGGTATCAGGCCGCAGGCCAGCGCGGCCGCCGCACCGCCGCTGCTGCCGCCGCAGGTCTTGCCGAGGTCGTAGGGATTGCGGGTGGCGCCGAACACCGGATTGAAGGTCTGCGAGCCGGCGCCAAACTCCGGAACATTGGTCTTGCCGATGGTAATCGCGCCTGCCTTCCTGAGCCGCTCGACAATGATCGCGTCCGCTTCCGGCACAAAATTCCTGAATATGGGCGAGCCGAAGGTGGTCCGTATGCCCTTGGTCGGGGTGAGGTCCTTATGTGCGACCGGCAATCCGGCCAGAGGCCCGGGATCGTCGCCCCTGGCGAGCGCCGCATCCACCGCGCGGGCCCCCTCGCGCGCTGATTCCGGGAGAAAGGTCACGATGGCGTTGATCGATGGATTCACGCGCTCGATCTGCGCGATATGCGCATCCATCACCTCGAGGCTGGAAACTTCGCGCGAGCGGATACGTCCAACGATCTCATGTGCGGGCAGGAAGCAGAGCTCTTCGGAATTCATGGCTGCGATTCGGGAAAAGGCGCCCATGGTAGCCGATTCGGGCAAGCAGGAATTCCCCGCCTGTTCAGTGGCCGGGCTGCATCAGCGCATCGCGTTCCGCCGCCCAGGGGGCTGAGCCATCGAATTCGACTTGCGTACCCTGGACCTTCACGCCGGCGCGCGCCAGTATCGCTTCGTAATCAGGAAAACCTTCGGCTTCGAACTGGGCGCGCACGAGATCGCTGAACACGGACGTGCCCGTGATTTCGTCGAGCCGGACGATGATTTCCTGCGCACTCCAGCGCCGCTGCTGCGATGCGCAGCAGCGCGACAGTTGCTCCAGTGCCGTGTCAAGCGACTGCGCCCCGCCAGTCCGGTTGCGCAGTTGTAGGTCGGCCGCCAGCATGAGGGCAGCGCCTGCCCAGTACACGCGCTGATAGATGCCGCTGTAGGCGACGCGCTCGTTCGCACGCGCAAGACTCAATTCCGGTGCGGTACGCGCGCCACGCTGAAAACCCGCCTGCATGCGCCGCCAGGCCTCCTCCACGCTGGTCGCGCCGCCGCGGGCCATCAATACGTTCTGAAGATAAGTCGGCACGCCCTCAAACAGCCAGGCGTCGCGCGACACGACATAAGGCAGGAACAGATGTGACATTTCGTGGCTAAGGCTCCAGTCGCGCTCGAATTCCTCCGGCGGGCGCGCGGCATTGATGAACAGGTGCACCGCGGGTCCCCCGCCTCGCGAAACGTAAGCCCACGGCACCGGACCGCGGCCGCGCGGGGTCGGCGCCACCACCACCTGAAGCGACGCAACCGGAAACCGGCCGTACAGCAGAGTGATGTTGCGTGCCGTGTTTTCGATCCACATTTCCAATTGCGCCTGTTGCGCGGGCGTCGCCGCATCGAGGATCGCAACATGCAGAACAGCACCGGGCACCTGGATATCGCGCAAGACGAAACGACCGAAGGCCACCACGCCCGACCAGTTGTAGGGAAAGGCGCCCGTGAGGAAGAGTGGGGGCCCGCCGCTTCCCGCCGTGCGCTGCCACGGCGCGGAAACCTCGACGCCGGAGGGGAGATGGAAGCGCAGTTCGATGTCCGCTTCCGGTTCCTGCGGGCGCCACAACCAGTCGCCGATCGCGGTGAGCATGTCGCGCCCGACCCGGCGCGTTTCCGGCCCGCCGGTTTGTGCGCGGCTCTGCGCCGGCTGCAGTTTCACCTGATAGTCGACGCAGGCGTTCTCCGGCATGATGCCGAGAATCACCTTGTCGCCGGCCGGCGCGAGCGGGCGTTCGCCAATATGCATCGACTCGAGATACAACCTCGCGCCGTCGGAATCCGCGACCAGTGCCTGCGGCGCCTTGCCGTCGAAACAGGCGTGCACAGCAAGCCGGTCGAGCGACTCGTCCACGCTGATTTCATAGCGATGGGGCGACGCTGCCTGGGCCGTGGCGCAAATCAAAACCACGGACGCCACAATGCCCACGACAGCGCACAAGTGCGGCGCGATGCGGGGCGCACGCGGACTCACTGGCCGGCCGGCTGGATACCGATGCCGCGCGCCATGAAAGTGGCCATCAGTGGAATGAAGGCGAACAGGATCAGTTCCACCAGGATGTGACGCCGGGCCCTCACTGCCTGATAATCCGCCGCCACGTTCGTGGCACCGGAATTCAGGCTGCGCATCCAGCGCAGATATTGCAGCGTCGGCGGAATGGAGATCAGGCCGACAGCAACGAACAACGCAAGTTTGATGTAGAACACCGGATTGTGAAGATAGAACAGCGGGCCCCGGCCAAACCAGACGACACGGGCCACCCCGCTGCCAAGCGCCAGCACGGCTGCGGCCAGGTAAAGCAGATCGATACGCGCCAGCACACGGATGCGGCCGTCGGTGATGCCCGGCACGCAGACCATGTACTCGACGACGAGAATTACGGCGATCAATATCATCGCAACGTAATGCAGGTAGGCAATCAATGCACTGGCCATTCAATCTCCCTCACCGATAATCGGCACGCCGGTATCCATGATTGCATCGCGCAAGCGTGATTCCCTGTCCTCGGTCGAGAATTCGATGCCTTTCGCGCCCAGGGTGATGCCGAGCGCCCGATACGTCTGCGACAAATCGGGGAAATTCCTGGACGCGACGTGCTGATCGTAGATCTCGCCGAATATATGCGTGCCCGTAACCTCGTCGAGCTTGTCGAACAACTCGCGTGCGCTCCAGGCCCGCTCGGTTGTCGCGCAGCAATCGTTCAACGCCGCCAGTGCAGTGTCCAGCGATTGCTTGCCCGCCGTCATCTGCCGCAAACGCACGTCCGCGATCAGCAGCATCGCGGCGCCTTCCCAGTAGACGCGCATGTAGGTGTCGTCCCGATACATGCTTTCGGTTGCCTGCGCGAGCGTGAGTCCCTGTGCGCTTTCCATGCCGCGCACAAAGCCCGCGTGCAGGCGTTGCCAT
>DATFUO010000269.1:0-30855 GCA_035260785.1 Burkholderiales bacterium | reverse complement strand
AAAATCGCCAAAACCTGAAATCCGGGACGCGACCGCCTTCCCGCTTCGCGCAGCCCTTTATTCCGCGGGTCCCGGCCCGGTACCCCGTGCGGGTGCTTTATTTCCCTTTCGCCGCCAAAAACGCCCCGCTTTCCGGCATTGGGCGGCTGTTGTACGCTTCACCCCGCAATCGAATAAAAACGACCGAGGAGAGGCATGAGCAAAAGAAAGAACCCCGAGGACCTGCGCAGCCACCGCTGGTATGGCGCCCAGGACTTGCGCTCCTTCGGACACCGCTCGCGCACGCTGCAGATGGGCTACGCGCACCAGGATTACAAGGGCAAGCCCGTCATCGCCATCATCAATACCTGGAGCGATATCAACAACTGTCACGCGCATTTCAGGCAGCGCGCGGAAGAGGTCAAGCGCGGGGTCTGGCAGGCCGGGGGGTACCCGCTCGAAATGCCCGCCATCGCGCTGGCCGAAGTGTTCCAGAAACCGACCACGATGATGTATCGCAACTTTCTCGCCATGGAGACCGAGGAATTGCTGCGCTCCTATCCGGTGGACGGCTGCGTGCTGATGGGCGGCTGCGACAAGACCACGCCGGGATTGCTGATGGGCGCTATCAGCATGAACATCCCGGCTATTTTCATGCCGGCGGGTCCAATGCTGCGCGGCAACTGGCAGGGCAAAACACTGGGCTCCGGATCGGATGTCTGGAAATACTGGGACGAATTGCGCGCCGGTAACATCACCGAACGCGACTGGACGCAGATCGAGGAGGGCATCGCGCGATCGGCCGGCACCTGCATGACCATGGGCACGGCTTCGACAATGACTAGTATCGCGGAAACGCTTGGCTTCAGTCTTCCCAATTCGTCGACGATTCCAGCCGTGGATTCGAATCACAGCCGCATGGCCGATTTCACGGGGCGGCGCATCGTGGAAATGGTCTGGGAAGATCTCAAACCGCGCGACATCCTTACTCCGAAATCCTTCGACAACGCGATCAAAGTGCTGATGGCGCTGGGCGGATCGACCAACGGGCTGATCCATGTAATCGCCATGGCCGGCCGCGCCGGCATCCATATTGCGCTCGAGCGCTTCGAGGAAATCGGCCAGCGCACGCCGTATTTGGTGAACATGCGCCCGTCGGGCAAATATCTGATGGAGGACTTTTACTACGCCGGAGGACTGGCGGGGATGCTGGAAGGCATGCGCAGGTTGCTCGATCTCGGGGAACTCACCTGCACCGGAAAGACGCTCGGCGAAAACATCGCCGGCGCGGCAATTCACAATAGCGACGTAATTCGCACCCCTGACAATCCGATGCAGCCGGAAGGCGGACTCATCGTGTTGCGGGGGAATCTCGCGCCGGATGGTGCCGTCATCAAATCGACTGCGGCCGATCCCAAATTGCTCAAGCACGCGGGTCATGCAATGGTATTCGACGACTATAACGACATGGCTGCGCGTCTCGATTCTCCCGATCTGGATGTCGATGCCGATTCGGTCCTGGTGCTGCGCAACGCCGGCCCGCTCGGTGGTCCCGGCATGCCCGAATGGGGCATGCTGCCGATTCCGAAGAAACTGCTCAAGCAGGGCGTGCGCGACATGGTGCGCATTTCCGATGCGCGCATGAGTGGCACCAGTTACGGCACCTGCGTGCTGCACGTCTCGCCGGAATCCTGGATCGGCGGCCCGCTCGCGCTGGTGCGAAGCGGCGACATCGTGGAGCTCGATGTGCCCGGCCGGAAACTGAACCTGAAAATCAGCGACGAGGAGATGCAGAAACGCCGGGCCGCATGGAAACCCGGCGCGAAAAAGTATGCACGCGGTTACGGCAAGATCTTTTCGCAGCACGTGTCGCAGGCGGACAAGGGCTGCGATTTCGATTTCCTCGAAGGCACCGCGCCCATTCCCGAGCCCGAGATCCATTGAAACCATGACCACGTTCCTTCGCCTCGCTTTCCTGCTCTGCGTCCTCTGTGCAGGGACAACGCGAGCGGCGGAACAGGTGAATGAAATCCGCTTGCCGGATGCGCTCATCGAACTCGATTTCGTGGGCAATGCGACAGGACTGGATCGCAACGATGTGCGCGCGTGGATAGTCGCGGCAGCCGACGCCGTGCGCACCTATTACGGCCGCTATCCCGTCAGGAAACTGCGTATCCGCATCGAAGCCACGGAAGGACATGGCGCGCAATCGGGAACGACGTTTTCGTACAACGGCGCGCTCATCCGTGTCGGGGTCGGTCGGTACAGCGACAATGCGGACCTGAAGCGCGACTGGGTCATGACCCACGAGATGGTGCACCTGACGATGCCGGAGTTCTCCGATGATCACGCCTGGCTCGAGGAAGGCATTGCGACTTACGTCGAACCGATTGCGCGCGTGCAGGCCGGCCAGCTCACCGACTCACAGATCTGGCACGACATGATCCGCGACATGCCGAAGGGGCTTCCCGCAGCGGGCGATCGCGGCCTGGACAACACGCACACCTGGGGCCGAACCTACTGGGGTGGTGCGCTGTACTACCTGATCGCGGACGTGCGCATTCGCGAACGCACCGGCAATCGCTTCGGTTTGCAGGATGGCTTACGCGCCGTCGTCGCGCAGGGCGGGAGTGTCGAAGTCGCGTGGGACGTAAGACGCACCCTGACGATAGCGGACAAGGCGACCGGAACGAATGTCCTGACGGAACTCTACGACGAAATGCGTGCAGCCCCGGTCACGCCCGATCTCGCGCAACTCTGGAAGCGCCTGGGAGTCAAGCTCACGCCTGAAGGCGCCGATTTTGATGACGACGCGCCGCTCGCGGCGGTTCGGAAAGCCATTACGGCGGTTCACGCCGGCTGACCCTTCAGCGGGCGCCGGTCGAGTTTTATGCACCGGGCTGCAAGCTTCCACGAGACCTATCGTGGTCGCGGCGAGGCGCTATCGGGTATTTTGTTTCCCATAGTTGACAAATATGCAATTTTGTCTATCATGAGAAACACAATGCCTGCCGCCACCCTCGTTGCACCCACCGATCAGAAGCGTCTTGCGCTTCTGGGGGAACGTATTCGCACTGCCCGCAAGCGCCAGCGAGTAACCGCCGTCGCAGCGGCCCAAACCGCGGGCATTTCGCGCGTCACGCTGCATCGAATCGAACGCGGCGAGCCTACCGTAGCCGTCGGCGCCTGGGTCGCTGTTGCAACCGCCCTGGGCCTGAACTTCGACTTGCTTGACGCAAAGGCTGCGGCCAGAGCAACGAAGCTGCCCAAGAGGATCCGGCTTCGCGACTTTCCGCAACTGAAGAAGCTCGCCTGGCAATTGCACGGCGTGGACGAAATTTCGCCGCCGGAAGCGCTCGACCTGTACGAACGTAACTGGCGCCATTTGGATCGCGCCGCCCTTTCCAACGAAGAAGCTGTGCTGATCGATGCTCTATCGCGCGAACTCGGCGGAGGGCGCCTGCTTGTTTGAGCGCCCGCATCACCGCGATGTCGCGCTCGTGTTGCAGTCACTCGATGCGCCGGCCTTGTCCCAGCGCCACTGCTACTTCGGCGGCGGTACGGCCATGGCGCTGCGTTATGGCGAATATCGCGAGTCCGTGGACATCGATTTCGTGATTTCCGACTTGGCGGGTTATCGCGACCTGCGCCAGATGCTCGGGAACGTGCGCGACTTCCTGCCGATCGCGCGCGAGGGCATCGAAGTCAAACTTGCACGGGAGGTTCGCGCGGACCAATACGGTATCCGCACACAGGTTCGCTCCGGCGAATCGTCGATCAAGTTCGAGATCGTGCTCGAGGCGCGAATCGACTTGGCGATACCGGACGACGGCGACCGTGTCTGCGGAATACAGACCCTTGCCCCTATTGACCTGGCGGCGGAGAAACTGCTCGCGAATGCGGACCGGTGGGCAGATGACTCGGTTTACAGTCGCGACCTGATCGACCTGGCGATGATGCGCGCGGACCGGCGGCTTCTGGAGGCCGCCTGCGTGAAGGCAGAAGGCGCTTACGGCGAATCGGTGCGCAGCTCGCTGTCGCAGGCAGTGGATGGGCTGGAGGCGCAGCGCGGACGGCTCGAGGCCTGCATGACCGCATTGAGCGTCGACGGTGTCACCCGGGCGCAGCTCTGGCAGGCGATTCAAAAGGTGGCGCGCCAGTTGCTCGCTTGACCCGCCGCACTGCTCGTGCAACACCGCGAGCCCGAAGGCTTGCAACTACTCCTCGTCTAGTCAGAGTCACTCAATGGCAAAGGCGGCAGACCGAGTTCCTTTAGAAACGCATTGTGCTTGGCTGTTGCAGTACGGATCTCACCGTCGATACTGACTAGCTCAGTATGGGTCGCTTTCAGATCGATCTCTACTTCGTCTTGCGCGGTACTGACGTAGCGCGAGATGTTCAAGTTGTAGTCCTGCGACTCGATCTCCTTCATCTCGACGCGGCGAGCGTATCGTTCGATCGGCTTCTCTGGTCTCTCCTGATACGTCTTGATGATCCGAGCGATGTGGTCGTCGGTCATGTAGTTCTGCCGCTTGAGGTTGGGCACGGCCTTCGGCCTGGCTTCGAGGCCCTGCGACTTCATAAAGTCGTTCAGCAGCCGGACTTGCGCCTTAAGCTTCTCGATAACCTTGGGGGCCTTGTCTACGAGCCAGATTTCGCGCGCCGCGTCAGCCCTGGCGCCGGAGAACAGGGCGATCGCCTCATCGAAGGCGGCCTGCTGGTTTCGGAAGTCGAGGACGTGCCCATACGGCTTGGTGGCATTGAGCGCGCGGTTGGTGCGGGAAAAGGCCTGGATCAGGCCGTGATGCCTGAGGTTCTTGTCGACGTAGAGCGTGTTCAGGTACTTGCTGTCAAAGCCGGTCAGCAACATGTCGACGACAATGGTCAGATCGATTTTCTCGCGGCCCTTCTTCGGCAGATCCCTGTACTCGATTGGCAGCGCCGTACCGCCGCCGTCACTGTTTCGTGTCGCCGCTTCAAGAGACCTCACGGATTTTCGAATGTCGACGAGGACGAGGATTGGGCCGAAAAGTACAACCAGGACCAGGAACGCCACTACAGGCGAAAGGACAGCGCCGAAAATCCGCCACGCTGTTTCGTTTTCAAGAACCCACCCAGAAGATTTCAGTATCGGGACTACACCGTGAAAGCCGGCGACGCCGGCTAGCAGAAGGATGAACCACAGAGAAATCTCAATGATCCAGCCGTAGAGATCAACTATCAACCTGGTAAGCATTCGGCTCCCTCCCCAGACAAGCCAATCGCCATTCTCCTAAATTTGCCCTTGTCCTTCTTCGTGCCCCTTCGTGTTCTTCGTGACTTCGTGGTGAGAAGTATTCTGTAGGCCCTAGGCCTTAGGCGCTGGATGGATATTGTCCACCCAATGCACGGCTTCGGGCATCTCCACTCCTGCGATGTCGAGGTTGACCACCATCGGCTCCTGGCCAGAGCGCACCAGCACGCAGGAAAGCGGCTCCGTTTCCGATGCGTTGATTTCCTGATGCGGCACGAACGGCGGCACGTGGATGAAATCGCCGGGTCCCGCCTCGGCCATGAATTCCAGGCGATCTCCCCAGCGCATGCGCGCCTTGCCGCTCACGACATAGATGACGCTCTCGACCGGGCCGTGATGATGGGCTCCGGTTTTGGCCTTTGCGTGAATCACCACCGTTCCAGCCCACAGCTTCTCGGCCCCGCAGCGGGCGTGGGTGATGGCGGCGGCCCGATTCATGCCGGGTGTCTGTGCCGTATTGGTGTCGAGCTCCGACGCCTTGACGATACGGATGCCGTGATATTTCCACCTGGAGTCCGTCATCTGGGCAACCCGGTCAGCGGAAATGCAACATTGCGAGCAGCAACACCGTTGGAATGATGGTGTTCACCAGCGACAGCGCATACAGCGGGTGCGAACCTTTCTGATTCGCGCTGATGTGGATGAAAGCCGTAATGCCCGAAACGGCGACAACAAGGCCGCCGATTGCGTATAGCACGGAGAATATCTGGAATTCACCCTGGCGCTGAAAATAGGGCACGAGATTGAGTTGCCACGTCAGATAGGCGATCAGTCCGATATTGGCCAGCAACGGCAGGTAATAGAGCGCAAAGCGTTTCAGTTTAGTATTCAACAGCGATTCTCCAGGCAACGACCCTGCCCTGTGCGGTCATTTTTTCAGCGCCATCTGCAGCACCCTCGCCACATGCAGCGCTTCCCGGCCGGATCCATCGTGAATCTGATGGCGGCAACTCGTGCCGTCGGCGACGATCACGTTTTCCGGCTTTGCTCGCCTTACCGCCGGAAGCAGAGAGAGTTCCGCCATTCTCATGCTCACGTCGAAGTGCTCTGCCTCGTAGCCGAAACTGCCGGCCATGCCGCAGCAGCTCGAGTCGATGGTTTGCACTTTCAATCCGGGAATCAGCGCCAGCACCTTATGCACCGCCGGCATCGCATCGAACGCCTTCTGATGACAATGGCCGTGCAGCAAGGCAGCGCTGGCCACGGGACTTGCAAATTCCAGCCGGAGCGTGCCCGCTTCAGCTCGCGCCGCGATGAATTCCTCGAACAACATGGCGTGTTCCGCGAGCCGGACCGCCTCTTCGCCGAGGCCCATCGCCAGAAACTCGTCGCGCAACGTCAGCAGACAGGACGGCTCCAACCCGACTATGGCGACACCGCGCTCGACGTAAGGCCGCAGCGCATCGAGCATGCGTTGCGCTTCAATCATTGCTTCTTCCACCAGGCCGGCGGCGAGAAAGGTTCTGCCGCAACACAGCGGCCGTCCGTTGTCCGCGGGCGCAGCGAATTCGACCCGATAACCGGCCGCTTCGAGCACCGCCTGCGCCGCACGCGCATTATCCGGTTCGAACCAGCGCGAGAAAGTATCGACGAACAATACGACCGCGCGTTCCGAAGCCCCCGGTATGGCTGAGCCGACCGGCGAGACGAAGGGCCGGGACGACCAGCGCGGCAGGCTGCGCCGTGCGCTCAGACCGAACAGTTTTTCCGTGAGCCAAGCCGCACCGGGAATAGTGTCGCGCAAATTCAGCAGCGGTGCCAGCTTCGAGGCCGCGGTTGCATAGCGCGGCAGATATGCAATCATTTTCTGCCTCAGCGTCAGGCCGTGACGTTTGCGGTACTGGTGCTGGAATTCGATCTTCATGCGCGCCATGTCGACGCCGGTCGGACACTCGCGCCGGCAACCTTTGCAGCTCACGCACAATTCCATTGTGTCGCGCATCGCATCCGACACCAGCGCGTCCGCGCCGAGCTGGCCGGAAAGGGCCAGCCTGAGCGTATTGGCACGCCCGCGAGTCAGGTGCTGTTCGTCGCCGGTGGCGCGGAACGACGGGCACATGGCGCCCGCGTCGAACTTGCGGCAGTGGCCGTTGTTGTTGCACATCTCGACCGCAGGGGCAAAGCCTCCCCACACCGACCAGTCGAGTGCCGTTTCCATGGGCTGCGCCTGGTAACCGGGCTTGTATCGAAACAGGCTGCGGTCATCCATGCGCGCCGGCCGCACGATCTTCCCGGGATTCATCAGCCCCTTCGGGTCCAGCAGCGCTTTGACTTCCGCAAGGGCACCGGTCAATCGCGCTCCGAGCATGGGCTCGATCCATTCCGAGCGCACCAGGCCGTCACCGTGCTCACCGGAATAGGCGCCCTTGAACTCCCTGACCATTGCACAGGCTTCCTCGGCAATCGCGCGCATTTTCTCGGCGCCATCACGGCGCATGTCGAGTATCGGACGCACATGCAGCGTGCCCACTGATGCGTGCGCGTACCAGGTACCGCGCGTGCCGTGCTTCTCAAAGACTTTCGTCAGCCGATCGGTATATTCGGCCAGGTGTTCCAGTGGGACCGCGCAATCCTCGATGAAGGACACGGGCTTGCCGTCGCCTTTCATCGACATCATGATGTTGAGCCCGGCTTTGCGCACCTCCCAGATTTCCTTCTGCATTGCGGGCTCGACGATCTGCACCACGCTTCCCGCAAGGCCGAGATCGCCCATCAATTCGGCGAGCCGAGCGAGTCGCGCAACCAGGGCTGCCTTGTCCTCGCCGGCGAACTCCACCAGCAGGATGGCCTGGGGCTCTCCCTGCAGAAATCTGTCGACGATCGGGCGAAACGCCGCATTGCCGCGCGCCAGATCGATCATGGTCCGGTCAACGAGTTCCACCGCATCCGGATCCAGCGTGACGATGTGCCGCGTCAGGTCCATGGCCTGATAGAACGTCGGGAAATGCACCACACCCAATACCTTGTGCGCCGGGATCGGCGAAAGTTTCAGCGTGATGCGCCTGGAAAATGCCAGCGTGCCTTCCGAGCCGACCAGCAGATGCGCGAGATTGTGTACCAGCGGATGCGCTTCACTGCCCGGCTGGATCATGTCGAGGTTGTAACCCTGCACCCGGCGCAACACGTTCGGCCAGCGTCCTTCGATTTCGGCGGCCTCTCGTCGCACAATGGCGTGAATGTTCTGCACCAGTGCGCGATAGCCCGCCGGTGCACGGGCTAGCTCGCTGCTGGCGCCAAAATGGAATTCTTCCCCGCCGGTGAGCCATGCATCCACGCCGAGCACGTTATGCACCATGTTGCCGTAGCGGATCGAGCGCGAGCCGCAGGAATTGTTACCGGCCATGCCGCCGATGGTGGCCTGCGCCGAAGTCGATACGTCGACCGGGAACCAGAGATTATGCGTTCGCAGGCGGGCGTTGAGATGATCGAGCACCAGGCCGGGTTGTACCGTGGCCTCACGCTTGTCGGCGTCGATGCGGACGATTTCGCCGAGGTATTTCGAACAATCGATGACCAGCGCTGCGCCGACGGTCTGTCCGCACTGGGACGTTCCCGCGCCACGCGGCAGGATCGGCACGCCTTCTTCCGCGGCGATCTGCAACGCGACACGCGCGGCCTCCTCGTTTCGCGGAACAACTATGCCGACGGGCTCGATCTGGTAGATGGACGCGTCGGTGGAATAACGGCCACGCGAGAATGCATCGAACAGCACGTCGCCTTCGAAGTTTGCGCGCAGCCTGCGTTCGAGCGGGCTGCGGGCGCTCGCGTGCGGGTGAAACCGGATGGGTATTGCGGGAGCGTTCACGCAGAGCTTGAATTCCATGTAAGACGATGCTGTGATGATAACCTGAGGCCCTGCCCGGCGTGCTTGTTACGGCCGGGGATTTTCAGTAGGCTCAACTTCTTTGCCCGGCGCTCTCCCATGACCTTGCGCAGCGGACGTCATTTCCTGCAGATTCCCGGCCCGACCAACGTACCCGACCGCGTACTGCGCGCCATGGACCGGCCCACCATCGACCACCGCGGTCCGGAATTCGCGCAACTCGGACGCGAAGTGCTGGAAGGCATCAAGGTGGTATTCCGGACCGGTAGTCCGGTCGTCATTTATCCGGCTTCCGGCACGGGCGCCTGGGAGGCCGCGCTGGTCAATACACTGTCTGCCGGCGATCGTGTGCTTATGTCGGAAACCGGCCAGTTTGCGACGCTGTGGCAGAAACTGGCGTTACGCCTCGGGCTGACGATCGATTTCATCCCGGGTGACTGGCGCCACGGCGCCGACGCGCAAGCGATCGAGCGCAAGCTTGCAGAGGACCGCTCCCACGCGATCAAGGCGGTCTGCGTGGTCCACAACGAAACCTCGACCGGGGTCGTCAGCCGCATTCCACTCGTACGCAAGGCGCTCGACCGCACCGGGCATCCGGCGTTGCTGCTGGTGGATACGATCTCCTCGCTGGGATCGATCGACTACCGCCACGATGAATGGGGTGTCGACGTCACTGTCGCAGGGTCGCAGAAGGGATTGATGCTGCCGCCCGGCCTGAGCTTCAATGCGCTGAGCGAGAAAGCCCTGGCCGCATCGAAGAGCGCGAAACTGCCGCGCAGCTACTTCAGTTGGGACGAAATGCTCGGCCCAAACAAGTCCGGCTTCTTTCCCTACACGCCTGCGACCAATCTGCTATACGGTTTGCGCGAAGCGCTTTTGATGTTGCAGGAGGAAGGCCTCGACAACGTTTTTGCCCGCCACGCCCGGCATGGTGAAGCCACGCGCCGCGCGGTGCGCGCCTGGGGATTGGAAATTCTGTGCGCGGAAGCGGCGGAGTACAGCAATGCGTTAACGGCGGTGCTGCTGCCCCCAGGCCAGGATGCAGACAAAGTCAGGCAAATTATTCTCGAGCGCTTCGACATGTCGCTCGGTGCCGGCCTCGGCAAACTGCAAGGCAGGATATTCCGCATCGGCCACCTCGGCGATTTCAACGATCTCACGCTGGCTGGCACCTTGTGCGGCGTGGAAATGGGATTGCAGCTGGCCGGAATTCCAATCCACAAAGAGGGAGTTGCCGCAGCACTGGATTATCTGGCGCATGCCGGTGAACCCGCCACGGGCAACGAGGTGCGCGTCCGGCTTGCATAGTCTTTAACTGATTCCGCGCAAAGCGCCAAGCGGAAAGATAGCCTTCGGGTGAAAAACAGCCGGCTTCTCGGCGAGGACGCGTTGCGCCGGCTCCTCAACGCCAGGAACGCGGCCTGAATTTAAGGACAGATCAGCGTCGTGCACCAACCGGCTGCGCAACCACCGGGTCGGGCGACGAAGCCCGGCCCAGTCGATCCCGGATTGCGGTCCATTCCGGTAGCGCGGGCAACGCTTCCACTACGATCAGCCGGCAGCCGGACACATCGAGCCGTCGCAACGTGCCGTAGAGCAGGCGCGCGTAGTCGTCCGGCATTTCCGGTGCAACCTGCCACAGGGTGGCTTTCGAGTCGCGCGGCCGGCCTCGGCGCGACATCACAGCGACCGGCGTGTCCGCGCGGGCACGCAGATAATCTTCGATTTCGTCGGGATGCACGATCTTGAGCGGCAGGCCCGGCGCGTAGTGAGACTCCAGGGATCCTGACACACGGGGACGTCCGACTGCGGACTCGTGGAGGGGGGCAAGCAATGCCGCCGCAATCTGCGTGGCGTCGATGCGACCCGGGCGCAGTACCGCCGGCGTTTCACGCGTGAGATCGACGATGGTCGACTCGATGCCGACATCGCACGCACCGCCGTCCAGCACAAGCTCGACTGCATCGCCGAGTTCTTCACGCACATGCTGCGCCGTCGTCGGCGAAAGACGGCCGAACCGGTTGGCCGACGGCGCGGCGATCCCGCCGCCGAAGGCTTTCAGCAATTGCTGCGCGACCGGATGCGCGGGAACACGCACGCCCACTGTATCCTGCCCGCCGGTAATGAGATCGCTGACGTGGGCGGCGCGCTTGAACACCATGGTGAGCGGACCCGGCCAGAATTTTTCCGCCAGCAGCCACGCGAAGCGCGGGACTTCCGCAGCCCAATGCTTCAGATCGCTGGTACCGGCGATATGCACGATCACCGGATGATCGGCCGGGCGTCCCTTTGCCGCAAAGATCTTCCTGACCGCCGCGGGATTCGACGCGTCGGCTCCGAGTCCGTATACGGTCTCGGTCGGAAATGCCACTAGTCCGCCTCTGCGGAGGATCTCCGCGGCTTTCTCGATGTCCTGGTGCGTCACCAATTTAAAGACATCCTCTTTCAATACGACGGGTTAACCGCGCTTTGCCTTCACGCAGTCAGGAGCCTGAGAGCTTCCTCGTATTTTTCAGCGGTCTTCCCGAGCACATCGGCTGGCAGCGCCGGTGCGGGCGGCCGCTTGTTCCATTTCTGCGCCTCCAGCCAGTCGCGCACGAACTGCTTGTCGAACGAAGGCGGGTTGCTGCCGACGCGGTACTGATCTTTCGGCCAGAAGCGCGACGAGTCCGGGGTCAGGGCCTCGTCGATCAGATACAGCTTGCCGGTCTTGTCCTGACCGAACTCGAACTTGGTATCCGCGATGATGATGCCGCGTGTATCGGCATATGCTGCGGCCTCGGAATAAAGCTGGATGGTCTTGTCGCGCACTTGTGCCGCAAGTCCGGGATCGACGATCTTTTCCATTTCCGCGAAGGAAATGTTTTCGTCGTGGGCACCGATCGCGGCTTTTGTCGACGGCGTAAACAGGGGCCGGGGCAGTTGCTGCGCCTCCTTCAGGCTCGCCGGCAAGGGCAAGCCGCAGATCGTCCCGGTTTTCTGATAATCCTTCCAACCTGATCCCGTGATGTATCCGCGCACGATGGCTTCGATCGGCAGCGGTTTGAGCTTGCGCACCACGAACGCCCTGCCTTCGACTTGTTCGCGCTCTCCCGCCACAACAACGGTCTGCGGTGCGACATCGAGAAGATGATTGGCGATGACATGCGCCAGTTTCCGGAACCAGAAATTAGACATGGCGGTCAACACGCGCCCTTTTCCAGGTATCGGCGTAGGCAAAATGACGTCGAAGGCGGAAAGCCGGTCAGTCTGAATGATCAGCATGCGCTCGGCGTCGATTTCGTAGAGGTCGCGCACCTTCCCGCGATGCAGGAATTTCAGCGACCTGAGATTGGTTTCGTGCAGCGGTTTGTTCGTGCTCATTTCATCATTCAAGGTACGATTTTCAGGATAACTCCGGCAGTTTTGCCGCGTTGACCGCATCGGCTTGTCTGGCGCGGAAGGCCTGCAGCTTGCGCGCCAGGTTTTCGTCGCTCATGGCCAGCATTGCCACCGCGAACAATCCGGCGTTGGCCGAACCCGCATCACCAATGGCAAACGTCGCAACGGGGATCCCCTTGGGCATCTGCACCATCGACAGCAGCGAGTCCAAACCTCCAAGGTGCTTCGACGGAATCGGTACCGCCAGCACCGGCAAAGTCGTCAGCGCCGCGACCACGCCGGCGAGATGCGCGGCACCGCCGGCACCAGCGATGAAACAGCGCGTTCCGCCGGCAACGCATCGTTTGATGTATTCGGCGAGCAGTTCCGGCGTGCGGTGCGCGGAAAGCGCGCGCGCTTCATAAGACACCCCGAAGTCCTTCAACTGTCTCGCGCCGTGCTGCATCACATCCCAGTCGCTGGTACTCCCCATGAGAATCGCGACGGTGGAGGCGCCTTTGCGAATGGACGTTTTGTTGCTTGCCATGAATTCTCCTGCACCAGTAAAAAAGAAATAAACTCGGGGCGGTTTGTCGAATGCAAAACCCGATCGAGGCCCGGTTGTCCCCTGCGCGATCCCGGCTCCGGGCCACTGCCCGGGCGTATCGTGTCTTCGACAGCAGGAACACGTACATGGCCATAGCGGATCGCGAGAACGGCCGGCGCGTGTTTTCAGGGCGCTTACGGTTTGCGGCTTTCTCCTACCTTCACGATTTTCATGGTGTTGGTGCCACCGGGAGATCCGATCGGTTCGCCGAACGCAATGACGATCAGATCCCCCTTGTGCACCAGACCGGCTGCAACCAACTGATCTTCCGCTTCCTGCAACAAATGGTCGCGATCGTGGCCGACATACTTGATCATCAGCGGATAAACATCACGAAACAGGCTCAGGCGATAACGGGTCGATATTTCCGGCGTCAGCGCGTAGATCGGCACGCCGCAGTTCAACCGCGAAATCCACAGCGCGGTCGAGCCCGATTGCGTCAATGCGGCGATCGCTTTGACTTTGAGGTGGTAGGCCGTGAACAGCGCCGCCATGGCGATGGACTGATCGACGCGGGTGAATACGCGATTGAGGAATTCACGGTCGAGAGTGAAATCGGCGGATTTTTCGGCTTCGAGGCAGATGCGAGCCATCGACTCGACCGTTTCTACCGGATATTTTCCACTTGCCGTTTCGGCCGAAAGCATGACCGCGTCGGTACCATCGAGAACGGCATTCGCCACGTCGGATACTTCCGCGCGTGTCGGCACCGGACTCGCGATCATGGATTCCATCATCTGCGTGGCTGTGATCGTGAGCTTGTTGCGCTCGCGCGCGGCGCGGATCATGCGTTTCTGCAGCGCCGGCACTGCAGCGTCACCGACTTCCACCGCCAGGTCGCCTCGCGCGACCATGATGCCGTCGCAGGAATCCATAATTTCGTCCATCGCCACGATGGCTTCGGTGCGTTCCATCTTGGCTATGAGGAAAGAACGGCCGCCGGCGGCGCGCATCAACTCCCTGGCCATGTACATGTCCGCGCCGCTCTTCGGGAAGGATACGGCGAGGAAATCGGCCTTCATCGTCACCGAGGTCTTGATGTCCTCCATGTCTTTGGCCGTCAGGGCCGGAGCGGTCAGTCCACCGCCCTGGCGGTTGATGCCTTTATTGTTCGACAATACCCCGCCGACTCGAACCGTGGTGGTAATGCGGCTGCCATGTACTTTCTGCACGTCGAGCACCAGCCGGCCGTCATCGAGCAGCAGCACCGCACCGGGAGCCACGTCGCGTGGCAACTCCTTGTAGTCGAGGCCCACTTGATGCTGGTCGCCGGTGGCGCAATCCGCATCCAGGGTAAATGTATCGCCCTTGTTGATCGTGACTTGGCCCGTCTCGAATTTTCCAATGCGAATTTTAGGTCCCTGCAGGTCGCACATGATGCCGACCGTGCGTTCCAGGGAGCGCGAAACCTCACGCACCAGTTCGGCACGAGCCAGATGTTCTTCGCTGGTGCCGTGGGAGAAATTCATGCGGACCACGTCGACACCTGCAGCGATCATGCGTGTGAGAGCGTCGCGGTCACTGGAAGACGGGCCGAGGGTTGCTACGATTTTCGTGCTTCTCTGCATGATTTCAGTGTCCCGCACCCTGGCCCGCGGCCCGTGCCTCGAGGATTCCCACGGCCGGCAATTTCTTGCCTTCGAGGAATTCGAGGAACGCACCGCCTCCCGTGGAGATGTAGCCGATCTTGTTTTCGATGCCGTATTTTGCGATCGCGGCGACAGTATCGCCCCCGCCGGCGATGGAGAATGCCGGTGAATCGGCAATCGCCTGCGCGAGCGTCTTTGTGCCTTCGGCGAAACGATCGAATTCGAACACGCCGACTGGGCCATTCCAGACTATGGTGCCTGCTTTGCCGAGAATCGCCGCGAGGCTTGCAGCCGTTTTCGGCCCGATATCCAGGATCAGATCGTCGGCCGCGACCGCATTCGCGTCTTTCAACGTGGCCTTGGCGTCGGCCGAAAATTCCTTGGCGCAAACCACGTCGACCGGGATCGGAACGCTGCCGCCTTTGGCTTCGATGATGGCCATTATGCTCCTGGCGTCACCGACGAGATCGGCCTCGGCCAGCGATTTGCCGATCGACAGGCCGGCGGCAAGCATGAATGTATTGGCGATACCGCCGCCGACGATCAGCTGATCCACTTTTTTTGCCAGTTCGCCGAGGATGGTAAGCTTGGTTGACACCTTCGAGCCGGCGACGATCGCCACCAGCGGGCGCTTCGGCTCACGCAACGCCTTGCCCAGCGCGTCGAGTTCCGCCGCCAGCAGCGGTCCGGCACACGCGACCGGTGCGTACTTCGCCATGCCGTGCGTTGTCGCTTCCGCCCGATGCGCAGTACCGAAGGCGTCGTTTACATACACATCGCACAGGGCAGCCATTTTCCTGGCCAGTCCGTCGTCGTTTTTCTTTTCGCCCTTGTTGACGCGGCAGTTCTCCAGCAGCACGATCTGACCGGGTTTGGCGTCGACACCGTCGACCCAGTTCGCCATCAGCGGCACCGGGATGCCCAGAAGTTCAGAAAGGCGCAGCGCGACCGGCGCCAGCGAGTCCTCGGGTTTGAACCCGCCTTCGGTAGGCCGGCCCAGGTGAGATGTCACCATGACAGCGGCGCCGGCCTGCAGCGCACGCCGGATCGCCGGCAGGGACGCGCGGATGCGGGTGTCATCGGTGATGTTGCCGGCGTCGTCCTGCGGGACGTTCAGGTCGGCGCGAATGAACACGCGTTTGCCGCGCAGGTCCAGATCGGTCATCCGCAGGATGGTCATGGCATCTAATCAATCCGTGCAATTGTTCCGGAACGCCAAAGGGCACAGAGGACCAGGCCTGTCATCGTGGCCCGTTTCTCTCCGTGCCCTCCGGCCGAAAACCGTTTCCGCTTATTTGGCGTTCACGAACGCGATCGTGGTATCGAGCATGCGATTGCTGAATCCCCACTCGTTGTCGTACCAGGAGCATACCTTGACCAGTGTTCCTTCCGAAACCTTGGTCAGCGTCGAGTCGAATACGGACGACGCGGGATTGTGATTGAAGTCCACCGACACCAGCGGATCCTTGTTGTATTCCAGGATGCCTTTGAGTTCGCCTTCGGAAGCCTGCTTCACGGCATTGTTGACTTCTTCCACGGTGGTCGTGCGCCTGGCCACAAAGGAGAGATCGACGATGGAGACGTTGATAGTCGGGACACGCATGGCGAAACCGTCCAGTTTGCCGTTCAGTTCCGGCAGCACCAGACCTACCGCCGCCGCCGCACCGGTCTTCGTCGGAATCATGGACATGGTTGCGGAACGGGCGCGGCGCAGGTCGGTGTGATAAACATCGGTCAGCACCTGATCGTTGGTGTACGCATGGATTGTGGTCATCAACCCGTTCACCACTCCGATTCGATCATTCAACGCCTTGACCAGGGGTGCCAGACAATTCGTCGTGCAACTGGCGTTGGAGATCACGGTGTGCGCGGCTTTCAGGGTGCCGTGATTCACGCCGTAGACCACCGTTGCGTCGACGTCCTTGTCACCGGGCGCGGAGATAATGACTTTCTTCGCACCCGCAGTCAGGTGGGCGCCGGCCTTGGCTTTGCTCGTGAACAATCCGGTGCATTCGAGCACCACCTCCACACCGAGGTCCTTCCACGGTAATTCGGCCGGATTGCGCAGGGCGCATACCTTGATCTTGTCGCCGTTGACGACCAGATAGTCGCCGTCGACCGCCACGGTGCCCGGAAATTTGCCGTGGGCCGTGTCGTACTTGGTCAGGTGAGCGTTGATTTTCGCGTCGCCGAGATCGTTGATTGCGACAATCTGGATGTCGTGCTTCTTGCCGCCCTCGTAATGCGCCCGCAGGATATTGCGGCCGATGCGGCCGTAGCCGTTTATTGCAATGCGAATGGTCATTGGCGATTTCCCCGGTTAAAACGGGATTTTACTGTACTCGGAGCGTCGTTTACAGCCATGGTGCGGTGCGACGGCGCTAACCGTTGCGCCGCCGCCAGCCGCCGGTAAGTAGGGACGGGAGAATCGTCGGTTTCGGGTCACCGCGGTTTGCGATAGCGGATTTTGAGCGCGACTATAGCCAGCGACAGGGCCAGCGTCACGGTGTTGGACAGGATCAACGGCAAGGAGCGCAAAAGGATGCCATAGATCAGCCAGAGCACCAGGCCCGCGGTGAAAAGGGAAATCATTCTTGCGGAAATGTCCTCGCCGGATTTGGTCCGGTAGATCTTCCATACCTGGGGTATGAAAGCCGTCGTGGTCAGCAAACCGGCGATCAGGCCGATGCTGTCGATCAATCCGCTCATGGGGTCATCTTGTATCTTGAAAAAGCGTGGCGAGTCCGCGCAGCGCGGGCGTCCGCGCGAGAATCACGTAAGTCGGCACCGCCGCCACATAGCCGGAAAACCGTCCTTTTGTTTCGAACCGGGAGCGAAACGCAGAGCGCGCAAAGTAGTCACCCAGTCGTGGCACGATGCCGCCGCCGATGTAGCAGCCGGCACGCGCGCCGAGCGTGACCACCAGATTCGCGGCCGCGGTGCCGAGAATCGCGCAGAACATTTCCACGGCGCCCGCGCACTGGGCGTCGGCGTTCGCCAAAGCTGCCTCGGTGATTTTATCCGGGCCAAACGGTTGCGGCCTCACGCCGTCCAGCGCGCACAGGGCCTGGTAAAGATTTGCCAGCCCCATGCCGCTGACCACGCGCTCCGTGGAGACGTGGTCATAGCGTTGCCGCAGCCAGTGCAACACGGCGGCCTCGCGTTCGTTCATCGGACTGAACGCCGTATGGCCCCCTTCGCCCTGCAGGGGGACGAAGCGTCCGCTCGCCGGAATCAATCCGGAAACCCCGAGGCCGGTGCCCGGTCCGATGACGGCAATGGGCATGCCGGTTACAGCAGTGCCGCGGCCGACTGATTGCAGTTCGTCGGGACGCAGCGTTGGCACGGCCAGTGCCAACGCGGTAAAGTCATTGACAACCCGCAGGTGATCGAGCCCAAGCGCACGGCGCGTTTGTTCGATAGAGAAGCCCCACGGCCCATTCGTCAGCTTGATGAAATCGCCGATCGGATCGACGGCGACGTCAAACGCGGCCTCCCGCACGACGGGATTGCCGTGGTCCTGAAGATAGCGTTGCGCCGCGTGCTCCAGGTTGGCGAAATCCGCGCATCGCACGGTCGTCTCGTCCTGCGGCTCCAGCGAGCCCACCGGAACTAGTGCGAATCGCGCGTTGGTGCCGCCGATGTCCACGACCATTCGCATGATGTCCGTCATATGCCAATCCTCAACGGCTTTAACGCGATCGGAAATGCGGCGCGCTTCAAATCACGCGCTTGACCGCCTCGACGACGGCCTCGGCGGTGATGCCGAAGAATTTGAATAACTCCCCCGCAGGCGCGGATTCACCAAAACGATCCAGCCCCACAACCGCGCCTTCAAGCCCGACATACTTGCGCCAGTAATCGGTCACACCGGCCTCCACGGCAACACGTTTGGTTCCTTTGGGCAGCACCGATTCGCGATAAATCGCGTCCTGGCGGTCGAACACATTCGTGCTCGGCATCGACACGACCCTGACTGCAACCCCGGCATCGGCCAGCAGTTTTTGCGCAGCCATCGCCAGAGAGACTTCGGAGCCGGTCGCAATAATGATCGCCTTCGGTCTGGCGACATCGGATAACACGTACCCGCCACGGGCAATCTGTCTGATATGCGCTGGATCGCGCGTCTGGAAAGGCAGGTTCTGGCGCGAGAACAGCAGGCAAGCCGGTCCGTCCCGGCGCTCGATTGCGGCAATCCAGGCCACCGCAGATTCCACCGAATCGCATGGCCGCCAGACGTCCATATGCGGGATCAGGCGCAGGCTGGCCGCGTGCTCGACCGACTGGTGTGTCGGGCCGTCTTCGCCCAGGCCGATGGAATCGTGGGTGAACACGAACGCGGTGCGAATCTTCATCAGCGCTGCCATGCGCAGTGCGTTGCGCGAATAGTCCGAGAATGTAAGGAAGGTCCCGCCGTAAGGAATCAGGCCGCCGTGCAGCGTCATGCCATTCATGATCGCGGACATGCCGAACTCGCGCACGCCGTAGTAAACATAGTTGCCGCCGTTTTTATTGCCGACGCCCTT
The DNA here is from genome assembly GCA_035260785.1 of Burkholderiales bacterium. Classification (GTDB taxonomy): domain Bacteria; phylum Pseudomonadota; class Gammaproteobacteria; order Burkholderiales; family JACQAP01; genus JACQAP01. The sequence continues at coordinate 11,678 of DATFUO010000269.1, read as the reverse complement.
CGCTCCCGACCACAGCGTGAGATTCGAACCGGCCAGATCCGCCGATCCGCCGATCAACTCCGGCAAGGCGGGGGCAAGCGCTTCAATGGTGTTCTGCGAAGCCTTGCGACTGGCGATGGTCTCGGCTTTCTCGTTGACAACGGCGAGAAATGCCTCGGCGTGCCGGTGCCAGTTCTGCGGCAACTCGCCCGACATGCGGCGCGTGAATTCGGCCGCTTCTTTCGGGAAAGCCTTCGAGTAGGCGGCGAACCTGGCATTCCAGTCCGCTTCCCATGCCGCACCTTTGCCGCGCGCATCCCAGCCCGCGTAAATATCGGCCGGGATTTCGAACGGCGGATGATTCCAGCCGATGTTCTGTCGGGTCGCCGCGACTTCCTTTTCCCCCAGGGCGGCGCCGTGGCTATCGTGGCTGCCCGCCTTGTTGGGGGAACCCTTGCCAATGATGGTCTTGCAACAGATCAGGCTCGCCCTGTCCGTGATTTTCTTGCTTGCCTCGATGGCAACATTGACGGCATCCACATTGTGACCGTCGACATTGCGGACCACATGCCAGCCGTACGCTTCGAAACGCCGGGGGGTGTCGTCGGTAAACCAGCCCTCGACATGGCCATCGATCGAGATGCCGTTATCGTCGTAGAACGCGATCAGCTTGCCCAGGCCCAGCGTACCGGCCAGCGAACATGCTTCGTGCGAGATGCCTTCCATGAGGCAGCCGTCGCCGAGGAAAACATAAGTACGGTGATCGACGATATTGCATCCAGGGCGGTTGAATTCGGCTGCCAGTAATTTTTCAGCAAGCGCCATCCCCACCGCGTTGCTCAGGCCCTGGCCGAGCGGTCCGGTGGTCGTCTCCACGCCTGGTGTCATGCCCAGCTCCGGATGGCCGGGGGTCATCGAGTGCAGCTGGCGGAAGCGCTTGATCTCATCCATCGGCAGCGCGTAGCCGGTGAGATGCAAGAGCGCGTACAGCAACATTGAACCGTGGCCGTTTGAAAGCACGAACCGATCGCGATCCGCCCACTTCGGATTGGCCGGGTTGTGTCGCAGATGGTGATTCCATAACACCTCGGCGATCTCGGCCATGCCCATGGGCATGCCCGGGTGGCCGGAGTTGGCCTTCTGAACTGCATCCATAGCCAGCGCGCGAATGGCGTTGGTAAGTTCGGTCCTGGTTGCCATGTCTTCCTTAGGAGATCAGAAAAAGCCCCGGTGAACCCGGGACGGAATACGACGCCATCTTAGCCGACGACGGCCTGGATTATTCATCGGCGCGGCGTGGAAGCCTGACGCCGAGTTGCTTCAACTTGCGATACAGGTGGGTGCGCTCCAGCCCTGCGCGCTCGGCTACGCGGCTCATGTTACCGCCTTCCCGGCTCAGGTGAAATTCGAAATAAACGCGCTCGAAAGCATCGCGCGCCTCGCGCAATTCGCAATCCAGCGGCAGCGTCTGCGCCGGGCTCGGCAGCGGCGCATTCAGCGTCGCCAGCGCACTGGTTACGTCAGCCACGCCGATCTCCGCGTTCGCCGCCAGTTGCGCGACGGTCTTCACGACACTTTCCAGTTGGAGCAAATTGCCGGGCCAATGGTAGTTGCGCAGCATATTCAAAGCAGCTGTACTGAAACTGCGCGCCGGCACCTCTTTCGCCTCGATGGCACGCGACAGGACTAGATTGGCGAGCTCCGGAACATCCTCGACACGCTCGCGCAGCCCGGGCACTCGCAGAGTCACACCCGCCAGCAACGCATACAGCCTTGGATCGAATGCGCCTTTTGCCACCAATTCCGCCAGGTCGACCGAGCTCGAGGACAACATCCGCGTGTGGTAGCGCTCCAGTTTCAGCGTCTGGTTGAGCAGGGTTTTCTGCTGGGTGCGGGTCATTTCTCCGATTTCGCGCAGGAACAGAATTCCTTCCGCCGCCTGTCCGACCAGATTGGTCTCCATATGATCGAATGTGGAAAAATCCTCCGGCGCCACCCACGCTGTGTTGGGTTGGTGCAGAATCCGGGCGCACTGTTCCATCCCGGCACCGGGTTCGCCGACAAACAGCGCCGATGATTTCAATGTGCGCAGCCTTTCGAGTTGCGTGCGCAACTGTTCGACGGCTTTCGATTTGCCGACGGTGGCCGGCACGGCGGGTGCGTTGTTCCTGAGCGTCCCCTGGCGCAGCGCGGTACCCACCGTGCTCAGCAGCTTCTGCAAAGCGATGGGTTTTTCCAGAAATGCGTAGGCGCCGATGCGGGTGGCCTCGACGGCCGTATCGATGGTACCGTGGCCTGACATCATGATTACCGGCATGGTCAGTTGGCCGGAGCTCGCCCATTCCTTGAGTAGCGTGATGCCGTCGGTATCCGGCATCCAGATGTCGAGCAACACCAGGTCCGGTCGCAGACGGCCGCGAATCTGGCGCGCTTCGCCGGCATTCTGCGCGAGCCGCACCTGATGGCCTTCGTCACGCAGGATTTCAGACAACAATTCGCGTATTCCGACTTCATCGTCAACGACCAGAATCTGGCTCATCTTCCCGCCTGCCGGTTGATTCTCAGTTCGGCACTCATGACCGGCGCTGCCGGTAGAATGATCATCACGCTCGCTCCGCCCGACGGGTTATTGGCGACGGCGATCCTGCCGTTGTGTTCCTCGATAATCTTTTTGACGATGGCCAGGCCCAAACCAGTGCCCTTCGATTTGGTGGTGACATAGGGCTCGAATACTCGGGCCATCAGGGCCTCCGGAAAACCGGGTCCGTTGTCGCGCATGGTGAGCTGCACGCCGCCGTCGATTGCTTCGGTACGCACGACAATGCACGGCACCGCCACGTCGGATACTGCGTGCTCGGCGTTCTGCAGAAGATTGTGGATGACTTGACGCAGCTTCGCGGTATCGCCCGAGACGAGCGGCAGGTGCGCGGCAAGTTCGAGCTGGATCGCGGGACGCGAGGATTCATAGAGTGCCATCACGTCGCGCGTCAGCAGGTTCAAATCAAGCGGCTGCAGATCCGCCACGGGCGAGCGTGCGTACAGGCTGAACGCATCGACCATGGCTTTCAGGGCTGCGACCTGATTGACAATGGTTTGCGTCGAGCGCTGCAGGATTTCCGCTTCCTGGCTCGCGAGTTTATCGGCAAGACGATGTTGCAGACGCTCCGCCGATAGCTGAATCGGCGTCAGCGGATTCTTGATTTCGTGCGCGAGACGTTGCGCCACCTCTCCCCAGGCGGCCAGCCGTTGCGCCTCGCGCATCCGTGTGATGTCGTCGAATACCAGCACCATGCCGGTTTCGGTGCCGGCGGACAGTCTGGATCCGCGCAGCAGCAACACCTGCTGGCCGGCGGCGCCCGACAATTCCACCTGTTTCTCCCAGGGATCATCACTTGTTTTCATCAGCGCTTCGCGCACGGCATTGCCGACCGCTGCCAGCCGCGGCTCGCGATCCGCCCACTCGTCCGGATGAGACGCAATCAACTCGCCGACATCTACCCCGAGAATCTGCCCCGCACTGCGGTTGGCCGAGCGCAGGCGGAATTGCGCGTCGAACGACATCACGCCCGCGGAGAGGTTGCCGAGCACACTTTCCAGATAAGCCTTTGCAGCGGCAACCTGTTCCTGATTGCGCTGCGCATCGGCCTGGGCATCGGCGAGCTGCATGGTCATGATGTTGAATGATTCTGTAAGTAAGCCGAGTTCGTCGTGAGATTTCACCGTATGGCGCTGGCTGAAGTCGCCCTGCGCGACGGCTCGCGTACCGGCGGCGAGCACACCCAGTGGCGCGGACAAACGCCCGCTGAACAGGATGGCCAGCAAGAGGGCGGACAGCAGTGCCAGCAAAAGCGACAGCGTCAGCGACAGCGCATATAACCGTTTCAACCCGAGACGCGACAACGACAGTTCCTGGTAGTCGCGATAGATCTCCTGCACGGTCTGTGCATCGCGCGCCAGAGCAGGAGGCACCGGCTGAATCAATTGCAACAGCAAGGTCGCCCCCGTTATGTCGTTGACCGGTACCAGCACGCGCAGTTGCAGGCCACCTTCGCCGAGCGCCTCGATGGCGCTGTAGGGTTGCTGCATTCGCACCCGGCGAACCACGGAGGGCGAAGGCAGTTCCGGGACGAGGCTGGTCGAATCCGCGCTGGAGAAAGTAATCACGGAACCGTCGGTGCGCAACAAGGTCGCTTCGTTTACGGCCGCCTGTTCGCGCAGCGTATTCAGCGTCGCCAGCTGACGCGGAGTGGTGCGCTCCGACAACACCAGCGTCATCGAGTCGGCCTTGCGACGCAATTCTTTGAGCATGTTGTCCAGATTGACGCGCCCCAGGCTCAACCCGCCTTCGAGCGCCTTTTCCACGCGCACGTCGAACCACGATTCGATGGATCGCGAGAGGAACTGCACGGACACGGCGTAGACCAGCGCGCCGGGTAATACTGCAACCAGGGCGAAGAGCAGCACGAGCCGCAAGGTCAGCTTGGAGCCGAATACGCGCGCTTTTAGACGCCTGCGCAGCAACAACAACTGGTAGCCAACCACCAGCATGAGGATGAGGACGACGCCGACTCCAAGCGCCAGCAACAATGGAAGGTCGCTGGAAAACCACGGCGTGTTGGCGCTGGCACCGGACAACAAATAGAGCATCACCGCGCCGAGCGTCAGGACCAGCGCGATCAGGAACTGCATGCCCCGGCTCAGCAGCGTACGCCTGAAGATGCGGGCCAGATTCATCGCGTCAGTGTCCAGCGGAACCACGCGGACGCGAGATTCCAGTCGCGCGAAGCCAGTGCGTTTATCTGGAACGGCTTTGGCAACTGGGAAACATCGAGCCGCATGCGAATTGCCGCTTCGTAGACCTTGCCCTGATCCAGCATCTCGGCATCCGCCAGGAAGCGCGGGCGCAGGCGGCCCATCAGGGCCAGCGCATCGTTGAGCGTGTCGAAGTTCTGGTGAAGGGCCCCCAGCGACAGACGGTATTGGCGCGTCAGCGCGTTATAAGAAAGCCGATAATCCTGCTCGAATTCGAGAACCGACTTGTTCCAGAGGTAGAGCGTGTACCAGCGCGGCCGTATCAGCTCGAATTCGACGATGAAATGCAGCGGCAGGCCCTTGTTGAGCGCATCCTCGAGCGTGTGGGTCAGCTCTACCTGGAAATTCGCCTCGAGATAATAATCCTCGCCGTTCTGCGATATTTCCGCGGACTTGATGTGGATGCCCTCCGCAGCGGCAGGCGCCGTGCAGCACCACAACAGGCACAGTGCGAGGAGCCGGCGCAAAATTTCAATCCTTCCGGAGGAGGGCGTAATAAAAACCATCGTGCTCATCGTCCGGGAGCAGCAAGCCGTCGCGTCCCGGCATTCCTCCCAGAATGCGCGCGTCGGGGTGACGCGCCGCGAAATTGCCTGTTATCACGTGATCCTCTTCCCTGAAAACGGAACAGGTCACGTAGAGCAATTTACCACCACGGGCAAGGACCTTCCACAGCGCTTCAAGCAACCGCTGCTGCTGCGCGGCAAATCCGGCGATGTCCGAGGCCCTCCTGAGCCATTTGATATCCGGGTGTCGTCGCACGACGCCGGAGGCGGAGCAGGGCGCATCGAGCAGCACACGGTCGAACGCGTTGCCGTCCCACCAGGTATCGATGGCGGCTGCATCCGCAGCCTGCAGGCGGGCAGTCAGTCCGAGGCGTTCCAGATTCGATCTTACGCGCTGCAGTCGCACGGCATCCGCATCGAGCGCGGTCATATCGACATCGGCGAGTTCCAGAATATGTGCAGTTTTGCCGCCTGGCGCCGCGCACGCATCGAGCACGCGCATATCGCCCCGGACGTCGAGCAATGTTGCCGCAAGCTGCGCGCCCGCGTCCTGCACTGATACAGCGCCCTCGTCAAAACTAGGCAGGCGATCGACCGGAACCGGTTGTGCCAGCAGAAGTGCGCCATTGTCGAGGCTGCGGGCGTCGAATCCTGCCTCGCGCAATTTTTGCAAATAGGCGCTCGCGCTGCAAAAGCGAATGTTCGTGCGCAGAGTCATTGGCGGATGCTTGTTGCCCATATCCAGAATGCGCTCGGCATCCGGACCAAAGTCGCGTCTCAGCCTTTCAATCCACCAGCCAGGGTACGAAAAACGCCCTTCGTCGGATAGGACTGCACTGGCCAGAAGGGCTTCGCGGCGGCGTTGATAGTTGCGCAAAACTGCATTGGCAAAAGGCTTGACGTGTTCGCCGCCTAGTTGCGCGGCACATTCGACAGCGGAATCCACCACGGCATACGCCGCCGCCTCGCTGTGTTCGAGTTGATAAAGCACCGTCAGCAACATGGTGCGCAACCCCGGATTTGCTATCGGTCTGGGAACAAGCTGGTCGAGCACCGCGCTGAGCGTTCCGAGATGCCGCAGCGTCCCGTAGCAGATATCCTGGATGGCGCCGCGTTCGGAAGAAGTCAGTTGTCGATTGCGCCGCCAGAGCGAATCGAGCGCGGCGTTAAGACTGGTGCCGGACAATACCATCGCGACCGTTTGCGCGGCGAACCGCTGGATCTGGAGCACGCAGTCTCCTGGCTAGGAGCCGAATCGCTCGCCTGGCACCGGCGTCAAGCCGCGCAGGAATTCGGCGGCCTTGAGCCGCCGGCCCCCTGCCCTTTGCAACTCCGTCACCCGCAGCACCCCGTCGCCACAGGCAACATCCATTCCATCCGGACCATAACCCAGAATTTCGCCGGGAGTCCCTTTCCCGCCGGGGCCGGCAACCGCGCGCCAGATTTTCACCGGTTCGCTTCTGAGCAGGCTGAAAGCGCCGGGAAAAGGATCGAAGGCGCGTATTTGCCGATCCAACTGTTTTACATCGCGCTCCCAGTCGATTGCCGCTTCGGGTTTGGCAATCTTGTGCGCATAGGTAATGCCGTCTGTTCGCTGAGCCTCCGGCGCAAGGTCGCCGCTGATAATTCCAGGCAGCGCTTCGACAATGCAGCGTGCACCCAGCGCGGCGAGGCGGTCGTGCAAAGTCCCCGCAGTATCATCGGGCAAAATCGGCATAGGTCTGGTGAGGTAAACCGGGCCGGTATCCAGGCCCTGTTCCATGCGCATGATTGAGATCCCGGTTTCGCGATCGCCGCCGAGTATCGCACGCTGTATCGGCGCAGCCCCTCTCCAGCGCGGCAAGAGCGACGCGTGGATATTGATGCAGCCGGCGGGGAAAACGTCCAGGACAGCTGATGGCAGGATCAGGCCGTATGCCGCTACGACCAAGGCCCGTGCCGCGGTCGCACGAAGCTGCGCGAGGATGTCTTCGTCGCGCAGCGTCTGCGGCTGGACAGCGGTCAAGCCATGGCGTAGTGCCAGCTGCTTCACGGCACTTGGCGATGCGCGAAGCCCGCGTCCGGCCGGTCGATCGGGCTGGGTCAACACCAGCGCGAGATCGAAGTGCGATTCAACCAGCGCCTGCAACGCCACCGCGGCAAACGCCGGCGTGCCTGCGAACGCGATGCGCATCAGAGCGTTTGCCGTTCCTGCTTCTTCAACTTGCCGACAATGCGTTTCTGCTTGAGCCGTGACAGGTACTCGACAAAGACCTTTCCTTTCAAATGATCCATTTCGTGCTGGATGCAGACCGAAAGCAGGCCATCGCTTTCGACCTCGAAGGGCTTGCCGTCCATACCAAGGGCCTGCACCTTCACCCATTCGGCACGGGTCACCTTTTCGAAAATACCCGGTACCGACAGGCAGCCTTCCTCGCAATCCGCCCGCCCCCGGGAATCGAGAATTTTCGGGTTGATCAGGACCAGCAACTGATCGTGGGTTTCGGAAATATCGATAACGATGACCTGCTTGTGTACATCGACCTGGGTAGCCGCAAGTCCGACCCCGGGCGCCGAATACATGGTGTGCGCCATGTCGTGAGCCAGTCTGCGGATGCTTTCGTCAACCGTCGTCACGGGTGCGGCGATTTTATGCAATCGGGGGTCAGGGTAACGGATGATGGGCAGTATTGCCATAATTGCTTGCTAATTTAATAAACTAGATGCAGAATTTAATCCAAAGTATCGAATCTGGCGCCAACGTTGACGCGCGCGCTGGCGTGGGATGAAATTCCGGATCGACGACCGACTGAAATGGGGGCCTGAAATGGGCAAATCAATTATATCTCTGCTACTGCTGGCTGCCGCCTGGACCTCCGGCAGCGCGTGGGCGGACGAGATCAAACTCGCCGACAACGTGCCTGATCGATATGTGGTCATCAAGGGCGATACGCTGTGGGGGATTTCCGCCCGATTTCTCAAGGACCCCTGGAGATGGCCCGATGTCTGGGGCCTGAATAAGGACGAAATCAAAAATCCTCACTGGATTTACCCCGGTGACGTGATTGTGCTCGATTTCACCGGGAAGACCCCGCATTTGCGCAAGGACGGCGCTGGCGGAAAAGCCGGGGATGGCAGCGATGGCGACTGGCGATTGATGGACGCGAAGTTGAGCCCGACAATCCGCAAGCAAACTCTGGCCGCTGGCGCCATTTCGAGCATTCCCGCCTCCGCCATCCAGCCCTTCCTGACCCGGCCGCTCGTGGTAGGTCAAGCGGAACTGGACTCGGCACCCATGTTGGTTGCCGGTCCTGAAAATCGCGTCGTCCTGTCAGCAGGCGATACCGCTTTCGCCAAGGGCGTGGTCTGGGAGGAACAGGCCGGCTGGAGTGTTTTCCGTCCCGGTCGCACGCTGACCGACCCCGATACCAAGGAACTGCTCGGCACGGAAGCGATTTATCTTGGCGACGCGCAGATCAGCGAATTCGGTGAAGTCAGCACGGTCTTGCTGACCAAGGCAGTACAGGAAATCGCGCCCGGCGACCGGCTTGCCAAAACGCCCCCCGCCCAGGGATTGTCCTACGTGCCGCATGCCCCTGGCAGTTCGATCAAGGGTCGCGTGATCGCGGGACCTGAGGGCAGTGTCTCGGAAATCGGATCCAGGCAAATTGTAATCATCAATCGCGGCACGCGAGAAGGCATCGAGATCGGTCATGTACTGGCACTGTATCGAGATCGGCCACCGGTGATCCCCGCAAATGCCATCGACTCGAAGGAGAAGATCAGGCTGCCACCCGAGCGCTACGGATTGGTCTTCGTATTTCGCGTCTTCGACAAAGTATCCTACGGGCTGGTGATGGCTTCCACTCGCCCGGTCAATGTGCTCGACGTAGTTCAGACTCCGTAATATTTTCGCGGGGTATGGCGCCGGACCAGGAGACTCTCGCCTGGCTCACGCTCGGGCTGGTTGCCGAGCTGACCCCTTCCGGGTTCCGCAAGCTGCTCGCCGCATTATCAACGCCCGAGGCCATTTGCGCGGCTGATCGGGCGACGCTGTCGCGCAGCGTTTCCGATGATGTCGCCGCAGCCATTCGGCGCGGTCCCGATCAGGATCGTCTCGATGCGACGTTACGATGGCTGGAGGAGCCCGCCAACCGGGTCGTTACTTTTGCCGACGACGACTATCCCCGGTTACTCCTGGAAATCACCGATCCGCCGCCGCTGCTGTTCGTAAAGGGCCGTCCCAAACTGCTGGGCCGCGCTTCGCTGGCCGTGGTGGGAAGCCGTAATGCAACCCAGCAAGGTTGCGCCAACGCGCGAGCTTTTTCCCAGGAATTATCGGAAGGCGGGCTTACCATCGTCAGCGGCCTGGCTCTTGGGATCGATGCCGCCGCCCACGCCGGAGGCCTCGCTGCCGCAGCGTCGTCGATTGCCGTAGTCGGCACCGGTCTCGATATCGTTTATCCGGCGCGCAATCGCGATCTGGCACAGCATCTTGCCGAGGAAGGCGCCCTGGTATCCGAATTCGCCTTGGGCACTCCGGCGCTTGCGTCGAACTTTCCACGCCGGAACCGGTTAATCAGCGGACTGGCTCGAGGCTGCCTGGTGGTGGAGGCCGCGCTGAAGAGCGGTTCGCTGATCACCGCGCGCTACGCGCTGGAACAGGGACGCGAAGTGTTTGCGATTCCGGGTTCCATCCACTCGCCGCTTTCGAAAGGCTGCCATCTGCTCATCAAGCAAGGCGCGAAGCTGGCGGAAAGCAGTCAGGACATCCTGGAAGAACTCGGCGCCGCAGTTGCGCAGCGAGCCACCACGATCTCACCCGACGACGAAGTCGCGCATGAAAACCCGCTGCTTGCCGCGCTCGGTTTCGACCCGCTCGATCTCGATACCCTGTGTCAGCGTAGCGGCTTGACGCCGGATAGCGCATCGGCGATGCTGTTGACACTGGAACTCGAGGGCAGCGTCAGCCGCCTTCCAGGCGGCAAGTTCCAGCGCCTGCGCTAGCGTGAGGAGCGTCAACACCTGCAGACAGGGGCTCATGTTCGACATACTCGTCTTCCTGTTCGAAAATTATTTCCATGCCGGTACCTATCCCGATCAAGAAACTCTTTCCAAGCGCCTTTGCGCGGCGGGCTTTGACAGCCGCGATATCTCGCAGGCATTGACCTGGCTTAGCGGTCTCGAACGCGTCGGCAAGAGTGGTACGCGTTCCACATCCTTCCCAAGTAAAGGCTTCCGTTTTTACACTACGCCGGAACTGGGCGCACTCACGACCGAGGCCCGCGGCTTCCTGCTGTTTCTTGAGAGCGCGGGCGTCATCGGTGTGTTACAACGCGAACTTGTTATCGAACGCATCGTCGCCCTGGACGAGCACGCGGTTGACCTCGACAAGGTCAAGCTCATCGTACTGATGGTGTTGTGGAATCAGAACGAGACACTGGACTCGCTGGTGCTGGAAGAACTGATCTCTCCGAACCAGGAGCGCTACCTGCAATAAAGCAACCGTTACAGGTAGCCCGAGAACTTAGTGCAATAAAACACGTCCGCTGATCGTGGCGCTTGCTCCGGCGCCACCAAGTTCTTATCATTCCGCCTCCTTTCCAGGCCGGAAGCCCAATGTCCCAAAGCCTTTTAATCGTAGAGTCCCCCTCCAAGGCAAAGACTCTGAAGAAATATCTTGGCCGCGGCTTCGAAATTGTCGCGTCCTATGGCCACGTGCGCGACCTGGAGGCGAAAGAAGGCGCAGTCGATCCCGGCGACGATTTCCACATGCGCTACGCACCCGTGGAGAAAAACAAAAAGCACGTCGATGCGATCATCAAGGCTGTCGCAAAGGCCACCAACATCTACCTTGCGACCGACCCGGACCGCGAGGGAGAGGCCATTGCCTGGCATCTTTGCGAAATCCTGAAAAGCAGGAAGCTGCTGAAAAACAAAAAGCTGAACCGGGTCGTGTTTTACGAGATTACGGAATCCGCGGTCAAGGAAGCCGTTGCCCATCCCCGCAGCATTTCCATGCCGCTGGTGAACGCGCAACAGGCGCGCAGGGCACTCGACCATCTGGTCGGTTTCAATCTATCACCCCTGTTGTGGAAAAAAATAGGGCCCAGCCTGTCCGCCGGCAGAGTGCAAAGTCCCGCGTTGCGGCTCATCGTCGAACGCGAGCAGGAGATCGAGAAATTCAAGAGCCGCGAGTACTGGTCGCTGCATCTCGACAGCCACAAGGACAAGCAGAAGTTCAGCGCGCGGCTGATTCAGTATCGTGGCGACAAGATCGAGCAGTTTTCGATCATTAGCGAAGACGAGCACCGGAAAGTCGTAGACGACATAGAGAAGACGGCAAAAGGCTCGGCCAAGGTCGTCAAGGTCGAACGCAAACCCAAAAGCAGGCAGCCGGCG